>NZ_JBWYIX010000003.1:0-258285 GCF_056779935.1 Acinetobacter sp. ANC_7512
CTGCAAGGTCGGTATAGCTCTTGTCTTTCACTTCAACATAGACCGGCTGACCTTGTTTTGCACCTGTCAATTCAACAGTCCACGTGCCATCCGCATTTTGTTTTAAGCTACCTGGAACAATGCTTGCACCGCTAACAATTAAGTCAGACTCATCAAAGCCTGTTACTGGTTTGCTGAAGCTAAAGGTTGCAAATTGTGCAACGTTGTTGCTCTCACCAGCTTCAATGGTTACAGTGACTATAGGTTGAGTAGTATCTATAATTGCATCAGCGGGGTCTGATTCTGGTGATTTTCCTGCAGCATTAGAAATTTGAGCAGTAAAACTTAGATTTCCATCTTCGAGTGGGCGAGGATATGCGAAAATAATAATATTATTGTTGATATCTTCTTGAGTTAACACATAGCTAAAAATAACTTCGCCATTTTTATTGAATACCTCAATTAAATTTCCTGTTGATGCACCTAGAGGCAAAGTGATCTGAATTTGGATTTCGTTTAAATTACTAAGTTCAGTCTCACTGAGTATCCCATCCTGATTTCCATCAGTTAAAATTTTAATTTCTGGAGCAGTAAGTGGATTGGGAGCATTACCTGATTCATTATCATAATAATTTACTAAACCTGCTGCCCCCCCACCAATTAAAATACCGCCCGCAATCCAAGGTAATAGCGTTAATTCTGTTGAAGCAGTCGATGTGAGTAATAGTTCAAGACCCGATAACTCTTTAAACGTATAAAAACCGTTTTCAAAGTCAACCCAGAGAAATGCACAGTCATCATCGTCCAAAACTAAATCAGAATGCGCATCCTGATTAAATTCAGCAAAAAAGTTATCAATGATAATTTGATCATTGTTATCAAGAACAATAATGAGTTGATATTCATTTTGAATAAAGTTTTTTACGCGATCTTTATCAACGTGAACATGGACTATTGATATTTCATCCAAGTTAACAACAGTGTCATTCAGGCTTTTTTTTTCTAAATCTTCTTTGCTAATAACCGAAATTGAATACATAGCCGTTAACCCAATCTAATTTGTAAAGAAACTAGAATCTAGTGTAACAAAGTGTTATTTTTTCAACAACAGATGCACTGATCTAAATTATTAAGCTAATTTTAATTATCTTAATTTTTTTATTTAAACTTTAAGGCAGTAATTATGAAGTACTCAATTTTTTTTATTTCTTGTATTTTTACACTGTCAGGATGTACATTTAACAATCAATCAATCAGAAAAAACAAACCTGATAATTTATTGTTTCAAAACAATAACTTGAATTCATTTACCTTAAATGTAAAACGAGACACCAGATTATGTTCTGCTGAAGAAAATGAAAAAGACTGCCCTATAGAGTTTTATATTGATGGTTTTAAATCAGGTGTTTTTCAAATCAACAACGAAGCGAAATATTATTTAAATGCAAATAAATATACACTTTACACAAAAAATTGCGATGAAGACTGCAAAACAAACAAATTGTTAATTTGTGTAACAAATGAGCATAAAAATGCTGAAATTATTTTAACTATTAATAATCAAAATCAACCTACAATCTTAATCCCGAATATTCACAGCACTATAATTTGTCCTGAGCAAAAATTATCTGATGATAATAAAATCTTGCAAAATGAAAAAATCGAATTAAACACAGATACGCTATTTAAATTCGATGGCTACACATTAAATGATCTACTCCCAGAAGGTCAGAAAAGCCTAAATGATTTAGTGAGTAAAATTGATAACTATCAAGTTCAGATTGACAATATTGTGCTTACTGGTCATACAGATAGATTGGGTACAGAAGCATACAATCAACAACTTGGATACAATCGCGCAAGAACTATTCAGCAATACTTAATTAATGCTAACGTTCCTGTCCGTGAAATTAGTTTTAGATCAGCAGGAAAATCAAGTCCGAAAACAGATGGTTGCTTCAATGAACCAAACCGTGAAAAACTTCATGCTTGCCTTCAACCCGATCGACGCGTAGAAGTTGAAATCACAGGCATAAATAAACGCTAATAATAAAAAAGGGCTTAAGTAAAATACTTAAGCCCTTTTTTTTAAATCTTGGTAGGTATATCCAGACTCGAACTGGAGACCTCTACGATGTCAACGTAGCGCTCTAACCAACTGAGCTATACACCTAGAATGCTTCGCATCTTATGCAAAAATCACTTGGCTGACAAGCCTTTTTCATATTTAACCAAAAGAAATGAACAAGTTTTAATCATTGACTTAAAATTTGCGAACTCTTGTTTGGAAATACTCGATTGTGAATAACTTAAGTGCTCGTACAGAATGACAATTTCGAGGAAAACAGCTCTATCATTTTGACTTAAAGGTGATGAAATTCTTTCCAACCATTGTCGAACCGTTTCGTAAGAATAACGGCGATTGTGGAGTCCTAATTTTTTATTAAAAATATGAAGTACCCAATCGATTTGTGAATAGTGTTTTCTTTTTTTTCTCAACATCCATAGTGTATAACATCCTAATATGATCAGTGAGCCTGCAAGGATAATCACAAACACTGAAGCAACTGAATGAATTCCGAATTTTGTCATCCAATTCTGTTGTTGATCAGCGTTATATCCAACAATTTTACTTTGCCATTGATAACTTGCGTAATCACTCCATACACGAATTTTTGTCAAAAAAGGATATTTTGCAACTGACCAATTTGTATTCTCAGAGTAGAGTGTTTGATTATTTTGAATTAAATTTTGCATTCCCTGATCAATACGTTCAGGAGCAATCATTGCAGTGGGATCAATCCTCTGCCATTGACCTCCAAAATATACTTCAGTCCAAGCATGTGCATCTAACTGCCTCACTTCCCAACTTTTCTGGTCTGGCGCAAATTGACCTCCTTGATAACCAGTCACGACTCGGGCAGGAATACCGACATAACGCATCATCATGACAAAACTAGAAGCAAAATGCTCACAAAATCCTTGTCGTGAATTAAACAGAAATGCATCTATCCGATCACCACTCAAAACACCCGGATATAAAGAATACTGAAAGCTATTTTGCTTAAACCAGTCTAAAACTTGCTGGATATAACGCTCTGGCTGCTCTCCACTTTTAATAAATAAGTCCCACGCTAAACTTTGACTTTTGATATCACGCTGATGGAGATACTGGGTGTAATAATGAATTTGAAACTGACTAAGTTCATGATTTATTTTCGTCCCACGCCCTAACCAAACTAAGTTTATAGGTTGAGCCGTTTGAATAGGTCGTTGAGCTGAAATACCACCGTCATAACGGAGATAATAATTTCGTTGTTGAGGTACAGATTGCTCTAATCCCATAATCCAATCTACAGAAGGATCTTTAGCCAAATACTGATATTCAACTTTTTGATTTAAAATAGAAAGTTGATAAGAGTTTAACTCGTTTAACCCTCTATTAAATCCATGACTCGTCCATTTTTGACCATCATATTGATCTAAGACCAAAGCTCGCCAATACATTTCTGAACGCGTCGGTAATTTTGTCATATCACCAATAATACGAAATGCTAATTCATTTGACTGAGACAACTCAGCAATGTCACCTGGGGACATAGAGTCACTGATTCCTGTCATTCCCTTATTTTGTTGAATCGGGATATGCCAAAGCGGAGGTAATCGTGGGAAAAAAATAAAGAGCAATATAAAAAAAGGAATTGCCAATCCGATGAATTTGCCGACATGAATGATATCGTGCTTTAAGCCATTTTTAGTTTCAGGAGTGGACAGAAACTCCGCGGTTTGAATTCTATAGAGTCCTACAAAACAGCTCACTAAGCACAGCACCACTCCCAAAGCAACATACAACGTTTGACTGTATAAAAACGTACTTGCCGCCACGAATAAGGCAAAATTAAAAACGATGATCAAATCACGTTTTTTTTGGGTTTCTAATGCTTTTGCAAATAGAAAAGTTGTCAGCGATGCTACCCCAGCCTCAACACCAACAAAGGTATGGTAATGCAGATAAATCGCGCCAAGTGCAATTGCTGTAAAACTAAATTTTATTGCTTTGGAGACATTTTTTTTACTTTTTTGAATATGCCATAAATATATAAGCTCAATACAGAGCACCAAAATTAAAGCATAAGGCAGATAAATAATCTGGATAAATAAAATGAGTGCCAAACTCAATAGCATGGATTGTGAAACTTTAGGATGTACCATATATCAAAACCTATTTTCTATTTCACACTTTATGCCTGAGCAAGCAGAATTTTAGCCTGCTTGATATGCTCAGCTCCAAATCCTTGATTCAATTCGGCATGAGGTAACACCAGCTTAAAAGGAATTTGTAATTGCTCACACTGCTCCACCACACCCATCATATATTTGAGCTTTTCTTCATGCTCGACTGACGGCATATGATGATAATGAATATCAACACATCGATCCTGTTGATGCTCTTCAAAAACTTTAATATACAAACCTTGTCCACGAGCAGCCTGCTTCCAAGATACACTTTGTAATGAGTCGCCGACCTGAAAACTTCTTAATTCTTTAAACTCATCTTTTTCCTGATCCAATACAAATGCATTTGAAAAGCTTGTATTCGGATTTATTTTGGCTTGAGGCGCAATCCATGCATGTCGCCCATGAAAGATAAAAGTCCAAGCTCGAACAAGACCAAATGGATACACTGAAGCAATGTGTATATCGGGATAGTTATACTGTCCTCGTTGATCAACCTGAATCTGAATAACACATTCAGACTGTTTTTGGTCAATGTGAATATGCTGTGTCTCAGAATCGATGGAGATCGATAAATAACGTGAATATGAATAAGGTTGATTCAAGTAGATTTTAAATAAAATCGAGTGCCCTACCTGTCCGACTTCATCAGTAATGATGTCTATCTCAAGACCATGCAATTGTTTAAAGGTGATATAAAAACTAATGCATAAGATCGCACTAATTAAAAAGCAGAAACCTAATATCAAATTATTGGCATAGTTAATACCCGCAATAAATGTGATAAAAATCAACACAAGATATAAGAAACCTTGCTGATAAATAAAAATCAAAATATCGCGTTGACCAATTTTTTTACTCTGCTCAAACCGAAATCTTTTTTCTAACCATTGCTTCCAGATACTGGTCACCTGCATAACCTCAAATCAATTTAACCTGATTCATTAGGGAGACCGTCTCATCCTCACTCAAGTTTAATCGATGAGCGCATACTGCTGAAAATACAGCTTTTACATCATCAGGAATGACAAAGGCTCTGGCATGCACGATCGCTCTCGCTTGTGATGCTCGTTTTAAAGCCAATAATCCACGCGTCGATAAACCATGCGCACTTTTTCGTGTTACCGCAGCCAAATCCAATAAATAGTCTTGAATTGCATCACTTAAATGGACTTGATGAGTCAAAGATTGCAATCTCAGTATTTCAGTCTCATTAAATACATGGATCAACTGTGCGATTAATTTGGCACGTGATTCTTGTTGAAGAAGTATTTTTTCTGCATGGCGAGATGGATAGCCAAGAGATAACCGCATGAGGAATCTGTCTAACTGAGACTCTGGTAGTGCATAAGTCCCGCTTTGAAAGAGTGGATTCTGAGTTGCTATCACCCAAAAAGGCTGAGGTAAAGCATAACGCTGTCCATCAATCGTGGCGTAGCCCTCTTCCATCGCTTCTAGCAATGCACTCTGTGTCTTAGGACTACAGCGATTAATTTCATCTGCCAAAAGAACTTGGGTAAAGACAGGTCCGTACTTAAATTCAAACTGATGCTCTTTTTGATTAAAAACATTCACGCCAATTACATCACTGGCGAGCATATCATTGGTAAATTGGATTCTTTGAAATGATAAACCTGATAATGATGCCAAACTACTGGCCAATGTGGTCTTACCCAATCCAGGTAAGTCTTCAAATAAAATATGACCACCTGCAATTAAACTACATAAAGCCAATTCAGTTTGCGTATTTTTATCCAAAACAATTTGATTGATTTGTTCTAGAAATAATGAAATTTTGGGAGTAAATGATTGAATCTGAGATTCTAACTCAGGCTGTATAATATCTTTTGATTGAACACTCTGCTTCATTCCCCAAATCAT
Source organism: Acinetobacter sp. ANC_7512 (assembly GCF_056779935.1). Lineage (NCBI taxonomy): Bacteria > Pseudomonadati > Pseudomonadota > Gammaproteobacteria > Moraxellales > Moraxellaceae > Acinetobacter > Acinetobacter sp. ANC_7512. The sequence goes on from NZ_JBWYIX010000003.1 coordinate 6,097, forward strand.
CATTTACATTTCCAAAACTATATATTTCTACCATACAGGTTTTTTTTATTTTCTCAAATATTTCTAATAATCAGTGTATTAAAGAATCAGTATCAAACTTAATGCTGAATAAGCTTCAACTGTGTGAGCATCTCTTCAGGTCCAATTTGAAGGCTTGAATTATTGTTTTCCGCCAGCTTGATCTGTTCAATAAAATAGCTGTTGATCGGTGCATTCCCCCCGAGTGTATTAGCAAGTCTGACCACTTCACCATTAATCCAATCAACCTCCGTCGTGCGCCCTAAATTCAGATCATCCTGCATAGATGAACGAGCTAGTGGATCAATGGCTAACATTTTGCGACTGATCAACTTAAACAACCAATTAGGAAGTCGAAGAATATGAGGAATGATGTTCGCTGTTACAGGCGTTAATTGTGCGGGTTTAATATTTGCCTGCTTTAAAATTTGAAGCGTCTCTAACTGTGCCTGAGCAAGGCACTTTCTATACATTCGATTAGTAAGTTGATTTCTTAAAGTTAGACCAGATAAAGCGTTAATCGAATTGTTCAAGTTGAATAAGACTTTAGCCCACTGTACCTCTAACATATCATCACGGAATTCAACTTGCAGTTTCGCCGCATCTAACACTATTTTTAGCTGATTACTTTCTACAAATTTTTTTATCATTAATGTTCCATCAGAACCTTGATGGAAATGAGACGGTTTGAGTTCTGCGACATTAAATGGAACCATTCCTTCCATAATCTCCCATTCTGGCAGCATTTTTTTTAACCGTGGAACATTACTCACCCCATTTTGAAAACTGATGAGACTCGGTTTATTGAGAGTGTCACAGCTTCGTATTTCAGATGCCACTTGCTCTGTCGCTGCTGATTTTACACAAATCATGACTAAGTCCGTGTCTAAGACTTCTGCTAGATTTGTTGTAAGTCTTAATTGATCTGGAGTGAGCTTATGATGGTAGCCGTTTAAATCACTGAGCTCCAATCCATTTTGGCTTAATTTTTGATAGCTTCTTTCCCTACAGTAAAATGTCACCTGATGGCCTGCTGCGACCATTCTTCCACCGATATAACAGCCAATCGATCCTACACCATAAATTCCAATTTTCATGTTTTTATCCTTTGTTATTGATCAAGAGTATACGAGTTTCAGAACAATAAATTTGTCAGGTTTTATACAATTAAAACAAATAAAAAACGACACCTCAGTGCCGTTTTTTATTTAATATTAGAAAATTAACATGGACATTTTTTCATACCGCCTGCTGCACTTGGATAGCGTGCATCGACACAATAACGATGAAATGTTTTTTCATCCATTGGCTCTAGGTCAGGGTGATGCTTTTTCATATGCTCTACATAGTTTTGGTAATCTGGGACACCCACCATTAAACGAAAACTTTGTTGTAGCCGCTGCCAAATCAGTTGAACTGTTTTGATTCCATTCAACATTAAAAACTTCTTCGGCTGAGCCAAAATCGTGAATTTAATGATTTTACCCAATGCCAGCTTTTGACGAATTTGTTCTTTCAAACTCATTTGGTCTCTCCTGCAGGGACTTGATCAGTATAAATTGCTTCAGCTTCCTGAGCCGTTGGCTGCGGATTTGCTAATGCACGACGAATCACTTTAATGGCAGCAAACAACATCACCACAGCAACAATCATAAAGAATGCACATAACGCAGCATTAATCTGATTAGATAAAGCAACAGTTTGCATTTCCGCAATGGATTTCGCAGGCGCTAAAATTTCGTTTCGCTCAATAGCCGCATTGAAACGATCTGCTTGTGCTAAGAATCCAATTTTTGGATTTTCATGGAAGATTTTTTGCCAACCAGCAGTCATCGCTGTAATGAAGAGGAAAATCGTTGGAACAATGGTGACCCACACATATTTTTCTTTCTTCATTTTGAACAAAATGACAGTACCCAGCATCAGCGCCATCGCAGCTAAAATTTGGTTACCAATACCAAATAATGGCCACAAACTATTGATACCGCCCAGTGGATCAACTACGCCTTGATATACAAAGAACCCCCAGCCTGAGACTGCAACGGCAGTACCAATCAAGTTGCCCACAAACGACTTAGAGTTTTTAACCGCAGGGACAACGATACCCACAGTATCTTGAACCATAAAACGGCAAGCACGTGTTCCTGCATCAACCGCAGTTAGAATAAATAGCGCTTCAAACAAGATCGCAAAGTGATACCAAAATGCCATCATTTCACGACTATTAAAAATTTCAGTGATGATGTGCGCCATACCAATCGCAAACGTCGGTGCACCACCAGTACGAGAAAGAATTGTGCTTTCACCAACCTCTTGAGCAAGTAGTGTTAAAGCTTCAGGTGTAACCACAAATCCTAAATTACGTACCGCCTCTGCGGCACTTTCAACCGTCGTTCCTATCACCGCAGCTGGTGAGTTAATGGCAAAATAAACGCCTGGATCCAAGATCGTTGCACAGATCATCGCCATGATTGCGACAAATGATTCCATCAACATACCGCCGTATCCGATCATCCGGATATCGCGTTCATTATTTACGAGCTTAGGTGTAGTTCCTGATGAAACCAATGCATGGAAACCTGAAATTGCACCACAGGCAATGGTAATAAATAAGAATGGGAAAAGTGATCCAGAGAATACAGGTCCCGTACCATCTACGAAGTGGGTAATTGCAGGCATTTTTAATTCAGGCATCGCAAATACGATACCCAATGCTAAACCTGCAATCACGCCAATTTTCAAGAAAGTCGATAAATAATCACGTGGAGCCAATAACAACCATACTGGTAATACAGAAGCGATGAAACCGTAGATAATCAATGCCCATGTTAACTCTGTACCAGATAAAGTGAATAATTGCCCCCAATAAGGATGTTGAGCAATATTTTCACCGTAGATGATACCGAGCATCATTAGTACAAAGCCAATGATTGAAACTTCGGCAATCTTTCCTGGACGGATATATCGCATATATACGCCCATAAATAATGCAATTGGAATGGTGGCAGCAATACTAAACACACCCCATGGACTATTGGTTAATGCTTTAACCACCACGAGTGCAAGCACAGCTAGGATAATGATCATTACCCCTAATGCGCCAAGCATCACAATAATTCCTGCAAATGAACCCAGTTCTTGTTTTGCCATTTCACCCAGTGAACGTCCGTCACGGCGTGTAGAAATAAATAAAACTAGAAAATCTTGGACTGCACCTGCCAGTACAACACCGACTAACAGCCAAATCGTTCCTGGTAAATAACCCATTTGCGCAGCAAGAATAGGCCCAACTAACGGACCAGCACCTGCAATCGCAGCAAAGTGATGACCAAACAGAACACTTTTATTTGTAGGCACATAATCTAGACCATCCGCTAGACGGTGCGCAGGTGTTAAACGCCGAGCATTTAACTCGAATACTTTATTAGCAATAAATAAACTATAAAAACGATATGCAATACTGTAAACACAGACTGCAGCGAGTACGAGCCAAACTGCGTTGACATGTTCTCCACGACTAACCGCTAATATTCCAAAGGATACTGCACCGATTATGGCCACAATAATCCAAATCAATTTCGAAGTCATGGATGACTTCGGTTGTATTTGATCCATATCAAACCCTCATTATTTCGTATTTGCAATCAGCTCAATTTTATTATTCGTGTTACTGCTGTTTTCCCTTGCGACTATACTCCTCAATAATTCTTCTTTACCTTAGACCTTGGCATTAAAAAAGGGATGATTGTCATCATCCCTTTCGATAATAGTATAAATTTACACCATTATGCACGTTCTAAGTATTCACCAGTACGTGTATCAACACGAACGCTTTCTTCTTGTTGAACGAATAATGGAACACGTACTACAGCACCTGTTTCAAGTTTCGCTGGTTTACCACCACCGCCAGAAGTATCACCACGTACGCCTGGATCAGTTTCAACAATTTTTAATACCACGAAGTTAGGTGCATTCACTGTTAAAGGAACACCATTCCATAACATGATTGTGCATTTTTCGTTTGAATCGTCTTTCAACCATTTCGCAGCATCACCCATTGCAACTTTATCAGCCGCAATTTGCTCGAAAGTCACAGGATCCATGAAGTTCCATAGTTCGCCGTCGTTGTATAAGTAGTCCATTTCTACTTCTACGATATCTGCTGCTTCTAAAGAATCACCAGATTTAAATGTTTTTTCTAATACTTTACCTGATTTAAGGTTACGTAATTTAACACGGTTGAACGCTTGGCCTTTACCTGGTTTAACGTATTCGTTTTCCATGATTGAGCATGGGTTACCATCAAGCATTACCTTAAGGCCAGACTTGAAATCGTTCGTAGAATAATAGGCCATGAGAGGCTCACTCCAAACTTACTAACTTTAATCTATTAATGCGATGGGCTGCTACACTGTCATTTAGCAAGTCTGACAGGTGCATGATATGCCACATGCACATGCATTTATGTTGCGTATTCTAAATGACCAACCTACTCTGCCGCAATGATAAATTCCGAAATACAACGTTTAAGCTGTCTAAGTTCCATGCAGAACTACTGTTGTAGACTTAATTTGATCATCTTTAGGCTTGAGTATTTTCATCCCAACATTCAATAAAGAAGGCTTAATCAGGACACAACTGAATTTTTCAATGGGTTTTGATTTAAAATGAAGCCTTTCATCTCCCTCTAAATTTAAACTGTATGACCCACTATTTGTATCAAGAGCAACATTGGCAAAATCAACTCAGCGATTTAATCACTGACCCACATGAGCTCATTGAACTCTTGGAATTGCAACCTGAAGATTTAATACATGGTGCAATTTTGGCATCAGCCCAATTTAAATTAAGAGTCCCTCGCGCCTTCGTCGCGAAGATGCAAAAATCTAATCCTGATGATCCACTGTTACTTCAAGTACTCCCTCATCATCTGGAATTAAATGAACATCCTGATTTTGTGACAGACCCCCTTGATGAGGAGGCTGCCAATTTAATTCCAGGTGTATTACATAAATATCAGTCACGTTTTTTACTGACTTTAACAGGTGCATGTGCTGTTCATTGTCGTTATTGTTTTAGACGTCATTTTCCATATCAAGAAAATTTACCTAAAAATGACGACTGGAAAAAAATACAAGACTACTTACTCGCTCATCCAGAAATCAATGAAGTGATTTTAAGCGGAGGGGATCCCCTAACACTTTCAAATCGTAAACTTGCCGTTTGGATCGATAGATTAAGTTCAATTCCACATCTTAAAATTTTGCGTATTCATTCTCGAGTTCCAATCGTTATCCCAAATCGGCTTGATGATGAACTTATTTCTCTGTTAAAAAACAGTAGGCTACGTATTATTCTAGTGGTACACTCAAACCATGCTACTGAAATTGATGACTTTACCGCTTCGAAATTAATGCAAATTTCACAACAAAATATTTTGGTGTTGAATCAAGCTGTGTTATTAAAAGGTATTAATGATCATCCTGATATTTTGGTTGATCTAAGTCATCGATTATTTGATGCGCGTGTGATGCCTTATTATTTACATGTGTTGGATAAAGTGAAAGGTGCTCAGCATTTTGATTTACCAAGTGAATCTATTGATTCAATCTATAAAGAGGTTTTGGCAAGGTTGCCTGGATACTTGGTTCCAAAGCTGGTTAGAGAAATTGCGGGAGAACAGAATAAAACACCGCTTTATGGAGTTGCCACTTTTTAGAGACTCATTCACATGCTTCAGGCTCAGATTTCAGAAATTTTTCACTATCCTACTGCCTTGACTCGAGATCAACTGAGTTTTGCAAATGCAAATGTTCAGGACTTGGGTTTTTGGGCATCTCAACTTTCAATTATGCAATTAGGTGACACCTCTGAAGCGGTGTTGAAAGCCCTATATGAAATCGCTGAACTCAAATGTTCGGAAACATTGCGCTTTGATCTTATTCAAGCGCTACACCCTTTGATCGAAAATATTTTAGAGAGACTTGAAAAAAACTTTTTAAATCAAGGTCTTTTTCTATCTGACCGTAACAAAGATATTATTGAATTAACCACTCGCTTGAGAACATTATTTGCTGATATCTACATAGATATTGCACAGCGCAGTGAAATGCAGCTAAAACAACAAAAGTTTTCTATTTTGAAGTTTGCTCAAAAGCGTAATGTGAAAACTGCACGACTCCTTTCCAGTTATTACGCTCTTCAACAATTGGGTTTATTGCTAGTACAACAACAGATGCTTTATCGTTCTGCCTTGTCTAAGCAATGGTTAATGACCCATTATCTGTATGATTTGGCATTAAAAAACCAAGAACACACGGTCAATATTAATTTATTGCAAGGCACTCATCACGCTTTAAAAAATATTCAACAGTGCTATGCCCAAGTCTTATTATTAGAAATATTTAATACTCACCAAATTCGTCCTTCTGAGATCTACGCGCTCTATCAATGCACAGCGGATTGGGCACAATTAGTGCAAGTTTTACCACGCGAAACCGCTTTATCTCGTTACGTCATTGATACCACTAAAGATCATCCGCCAGTTTACAACCGAAAACACCATGAGAGTTTTAAACCAAACATTTTCGTGGCGACACAATCGTTGCTTGAGCATGTCAACTTAACCATTCAAAAGGACAATGAATATTTATCTAAGAAAGAGAAAGCATATTTAACTGCGCCTCTTAAATTTCATGTACAAAATGTTTTAGGCTCGACCATTGAACGCCGACATGAACGTTATGAACATTCCGCTCAGTTACAACTCTGTTTCAGTTTACTTACCGCTCATTATTATCTCTCTAAAACCAAAACTTTTAGCGAAACCTTACGACTAACACCGCCTAAATCAAAATCAGAAGACGAGTTTGCATTTACATATTTAAATGACTACCCAGATGCCTATACAGACAAATCAAACAAGGTTCTAGATAAACAGGCACGTCAAATCCATGCGGCTCAAGTTTTAGATATCAGTTTAAATGGTTATCGCGTACGTTGGTTAGAAGAAGAAGCACCTCCAAATTTAAGAACTGGTGAATTTATCCTGATCAATGAGGGAGTGAACAGCAAATGGAAAGGTGGTGTAATTCGTTGGATCAAACAATCTGTTAAAAAAAGCTATGAACTTGGGCTTGAAGTGATTGGACCCGATATTCACCCTTGCGCCGCAAAAGTTTATACAGATCGAAGTTCTTTTAATTATCATCCATGTTTATTTGTACATACCTTGAAGATTGATGCTCCACAGCATTCTCTTATTTTGCCAAATTTACAGTTTTTCAAAGAACAACAATCTATTTATTTACGCTTAACTGATCAAGATATCAAAGTAGAATTGATAAAGACCATGCTCATCACACAAAGTTTTGTTCAATTTGAATTTGAATTATTTAATGATGAGCAGCAATATCTGATTGATGAATTTTTACAACATCAAAACCTTGAATCAAATCGTTTTCAAGACGTATGGGAAGCATTGAAGTGAAAAACCTACTTCTATCAACACAATTAAAGCAATCTGGAATGCGCTTACTCATTGTCGATGATAATCAGATTCGTTATAACCATATTATCTCTTTACTCGAAAAACGCGAGTACAAGGTAGAAGCAGTGCTACTCGATGATCAAGTGAGTCTTGAAAAGCAACTTCATTTAGATTGGGATTTAATTCTGTTTGGTCGTGCCTATGAACTGACCTTAACTCATTTTCTTCGACTGCTTGCAGATTCTGATAAAGCTTTTACCCCAACACTTTATCTAGCTCCAGAAGCGCTAGAAATGTCTGAAGTAAAACTCATTTCGATGGGCATCTACGATGTTTTAAATATTGATCAACCTGAACAATGTTTACTTAAAATTATTCGAGCATTGGCTTTTAGTCGCTTACAAAAAAATCAGATGCAATTAACGGATGAACTGAAACACAATGTTCAAATTAAACAAAATTGGATCGAAGAGCATAAAAAAGCAGTTGCAATCATAGAAGAAGGGATTGTCGTTGAATGCAACCATGAGTTTACGCATTTATTTGGCTTCAACACGTTTGATGACGTTATTGGATCCCCGCTCATTGATTTAATACAACCTGAGGATATTCAATCTTTTAAAGCACGATTTAAAAAATTAGCTTTCGGTAAATTTGAGTATGGACCTTTTGAACTGATTTCTCTTAATCCACAGTTAACACATCAAAATCCAGTCCAAATTGAATGTAATCCTACAGATCAAAATCAAATCATTGAAATTACGATTTCAACGCATTTTCAACAGGATGATCAACCATTTAGTCCTCAACTTGAGACTGCACCTCACCAAGACAGTAGAATTGCACCACACACAACATTGGCAAAAATTTTACAACATCTTGAAGAACACCCTGCTCAAGAAAATGCTTTGGTCATCTTCAGCCTAGCCAGTTGTCCAGACTATATCTTGAGTTCTGATTGGGATACTTTTAAAGGCTATTTCGGCAAACTTTCAGACTTTATTCTCGAACAGACCAATGGCGCTGTATTTAAAATTGAAACAGCCCTGTATGCCACTATCATTCAAGCTGAAACGATTGAAGTTCTAAAATCAAGACTCTCTGCGCTACATGCGCTTGAAAAACCTAGGCTCGTCAATCTGGGAGATCAAACCTATCAACAGCATGTCAAAATTGGTTATAGTCTCTTCAAACTGTCAGATTTAAATGTAGATAATTTTGAACAGCTCATTGCAAATGCTTATAACACACCCCTACCCAATTTATTGAGCAATGATGCTGCTTTAGAGACAACGCTTGAAGAAATTGAAGAGATTCATTTTGAAGTTACTCAAGCAGATGAGCCGACCTCTATTCAGTTGAATACACCTTCTTCTGAAGTAGAGCCTGATCATTCAACAGAATTTGTATCTCAAGCAATTGAAGAACCTGTACAGTCAGACGAAGTTCACGGCGATATCCTAGTACATCTTCGTAAAGTTCTTGAACGCGATCAAATTACGCTAAAGTTCCAACAAATCTATGATAAAGAAGACACTAGTCTTAATACCTATGAAGTAAGCAGTGGGTTTATTTTTGAAAACCAATGGATTCAATTGGACGATATTGAAGAATTGGTGGATGACCCTGAGTTGTCTATTAAAATTGACCGATGGATTTTGGTTGAAGCAGCAAAGCAACTGCACAATTTTTTAACACAATATCCTGAAGCTAAACTGATTATTAATTTACGACACCATGTTCTTTTAAAGCATCATCAATTGGCAGAATTAATTTCAAAACTGCTCATGATTGTAGGCGCAAAAGCACCTCAACCACTGATTTTACAGTTTAAAGAAAAATACATTGCTCAACATTTAAATGAAATTCTGCCTGCGATTGAGGTATTGAGAGCACAAGGTGCAGATATTGCCGTTTGTGAGTTTGGATTAAGTAAATGTAGCGATCTCATTCTCAAAGTTGCCAATATTCAGAATTTCACGCTGCATGAAGAATTCACAGATGATTTAAATACTGAAGAAGGTATTGAACGTTTTAAACAAGCGATTGAATACTTCTATAGTCATCGATCAGTCAATTTATTACTCAAAAATCTCAATGATATGAATAGCTTTGCCAACGCGTGGAATGTCGACGTGAGATTTTTACAAGGTGATTATTACCAGCGTAAATTGGATCAGCTCATAAATGTTCAAGATCAAAGTTAATTCCAAATTTTGGACATAAAAAAACAGGCTGAACGCCTGTTTTTTTATTTTGGGTATTAACGTTTGATAGAACGTGACATACCAGCAAAACGTTGTTTGAACTTGTCGATACGACCGCCAGTGTCAACGTTCTTTTGCTTACCAGTGTAGAATGGGTGGCAAGCTGAGCATACGTCTAGGTAAAGTGTTTCTTTACCAACAGCTGAACGAGTTTCGATTACGTTACCGCAAGAGCAAGTAGCAACTAATTTTTCGTATTTTGGGTGAATATCGGCGCGCATGGTCGATTCTCCATAGAGTTAAGAAGGCTTTAGCTGTCATCGCAATTGATCACTCTCTTCATCCATTACAACAGATGCAGAGGAAAGGCTGAAATACAGCAGACCAACACCACAACAGACCATTCTTTTGGCCCACCGAGACGGCTTCCGTCAGAGCTAAGCACAACAAGTGGACGACATTATACGCCACTTTATTTCAGATAGCGAATTATTCCTTTAAGACTTTTCAATTTGCTTGGACCAATGATTTGCAATAATTCCGCACACCATTAATTGGATCTGATGGAAAATCATAATTGGCAATATGATCATCCCCATAGGTTGTCCAATGAAAAGAATTTGCGCCATAGGCACTCCACTTGCGAGTGTTTTCTTAGAACCACAAAAAAATACAGCAATTTGATCGGCACGATTAAATCCAAACCACTTTGGGGCGTGATAGGCTAAAAGCATAATCAAGGTCAGAAGCACAGAGCATGCAATAATTAACCACATTAAGGTCACCCCACTGACTTCATTCCATAGACCTGCTACGACTGCACTACTGAATGCGCCATACACCACCAAAAGAATTGAGCCTTGATCAAAAGTTTTGACAATACTCGGGGCTTTTTGTATCAGAGGAAAAACAATAGGACGCAATAATTGTCCCAAAATAAATGGAACCAATAACAGCAGAATAATTTTGACGATCGCACTGGTTGGATCAAACCCATGATTAGACTGACCTAAAATAAATAAGGTCACTAATATAGGTGTGATAAACATACCAATAATATTAGAGAATGAAGCACTACATACAGCACTTGCGACATTACCACCTGCTACTGAAGTAAATGCAATAGAAGACTGAACTGTTGAGGGTAAGAAGCACATAAACAAGAAGCCCCAATACAGTTCTTGTCCAAGTAGCGGTAGCAATACAGGTTTAGCTATTAATCCTAGAATTGGGAAAACTGCAAACGTCAGTGCAAAGACCAAACTGTGTAAGTGCCAATGTTTAATACCTTGAATCACCGCTTCACGTGATAACTTTGCACCATGTAAAAAAAATAGGATTGCAATTGCAATCGTGGTGAAATAAGAAAAATAGTGAGCAGCAACACCTGAAATTGGCATCACTGACGCTAAAATCACCATAACAAACAGCAATATCGTGAAACGATCTAACGCTAAGAGCTTTAGCACCCCATATCCCTCTTTTTATTCTATCTGAATTGAAAATAAGCCCAATACTCATCGATTGGGCTTATCTTTTAAATTTTACTCACCAATCAGCGAGTGAAACTTAATTATTTCTCGCATTACTGTCTTGTTGAATCAGTTCAATCTTGTAACCATCTGGATCTTCCACAAAAGCGATTACGGTTACACCGCCTTTCATTGGTCCAGCTTCACGGACAACATTACCACCACGTGCTTTGATTTCTTCACACGCTTTATACGCATCATCCACTGCGATCGCAATATGACCATACGCATTACCCAGCTCATAGCTGTCTGTATCCCAGTTATGCGTTAGCTCAAGAACAGTATTGTTTTCTTCATCACCATAACCTACAAAGGCTAAAGTGAATCGACCTTCTTCATAATCGCGTTTACGAAGCAAAGTCATACCGAGTACTTCAGTATAGAACGTCAATGAACGCTCTAAATTGCCTACACGTAACATGGTATGTAACATTCGCATAAAATTTACCTATTGATTGAAAGATGTACTTTTCAACTGATTTAACAATTTCGCCACCCAAATAACAAGTAACAAAATAGGTAAACCCATTAAAAAAGTCATAAAGAAGAATGATGAATAACCGAAGTTTGTCACTATTGTACCTGAATAGCCACCAATCATCTTTGGAAGTAATAACATCAATGAACTAAAAATTGCATATTGCATTGCTGTAAATGAAACGCTAGTCAAACTTGATAGGAATGCAATAAATACTGCACCAGCAAGTCCTGATGCGAGATTGTCAAATACAATGCCCATCACTAGCCACACCTTGCTATAAGGGACAACCACTTTACCTTTGAGTTCGACTATTTGATCACTATCAACTTGAACAGCTGGAAGATCAGATAAAGTCATACGTGATTTCGGTTGGATCGTTGAAACTGTTTTATAAATATGATCTTGGATTAATTCATGCGCCTGACCTGCATGCTGCACGACGGCTTGCACCGTAAATTTAGTGTGGTTTTTTAGACTGTCTCCCGGGACAACCACGCTCCAATTATTTTGATCCAACTTCGCAGGTATCACTTGCTGATTTGAAATATGAATATTCAGTGTTTGTAGTGTGCTGTCAGCTTTTAAGTTCGAGAGTTGACCGCGAATAATGACATCCTTGCTTAACTCATCTTGGTAGAGAACATTATCCCCTCCAATGGCTTGGATGAAAATCTGAGAATCATCTTGACTCGAATAGCGTTGAAGCGGGATTTCAACATTAAGGGCTTTATCATAACCATCAGGGGTGGATAACACTTGAATACTATTATGTTCAGCAAAATTAGATGCAGGGAGCTTTAAAGACCAGTTCCCCACTTCATCAGGAGTCACTTGATGCTGTTGACCTCCCATTTGTACCAAGATTTGATTCATCGTTGGTCCAGATTTTACGAGCCCCACAAAGATGAGATTGGTCGTGCTGGCAACAATAGCGCCCACCAACATCATTTTCATAATGTTATAACGCTGAGCTAATAAGCCTCCAAGGAAGCCACCTAAAATTACAAAAAAAATGGCGAAAAACTTGTTAAACCAAGCGATTTCTTCTTTATCAAAATTCAAATCAAGATAAAAAAGATTGGCAACCACTCCAGCGACAATATCTGAAATTCGATAAAAACCAATGAGTAATAAAATAGCTAACGCAACTTTCAAACCATAACGTTTGAAGAAATCTAAAATCGGTGATAGCCATGTCTCGACGACTATTTTTTCATCAATGAGTTTTGCTCGGATTAATCCAAATACGACTAGCACAGCCAACGCCACACTCGCGAAGAAACGTAAAACTTGCCCGATAAATGACAAAAAATTACCATCAATATTTAACTGTGAAATCCAAGCACCAAATTGGAGAAACCCACAAACGAAAACTACTGTTGAAATCACAAAGACGATAAATAACTGAAAATAATCCTTTGCTTGATATTGATGAGGTTCTTGATTTACTACCGGTTCATGAATCACTAAAGTCGTCACAATCCCAATCATCATCAATCCAGCCATGAGTAAATAGGTGGACTGCCACGCCTCATAAATATAGTTACCCATGGCTGTACCAAGTGATGCAGCGAAGAGTAATGCACCGAGCTGAGTTACAATGGTCGCAATTCGATAACCTGCGTTATAGGTCGAAGCCATAACCGTCTGAACACTCGTATCTTGTGTCAACTCAATACGATAAGCATCCACGATAATATCTTGTGTCGCTGATGAGAATCCCAGAAAGATTGCGGATATCGCCATGAACGTTAAACTTGAAAATGGCCCTACACTTCCTCCATGAATACTCGGATCAGTAAATGCCATTGAACAAATAGCAATTGCAACCAAAATCTGTGAAACCAACAACCACCCTCGTCGTTTACCCAATTTCCTTGTTAAATAAGGTAATGGTAATCGGTCAATCAAAGGTGCCCAAATGAACTTGAAAGCATAAGCTAAGGCTGCCCATGAAAACATGGTAATGGTACTACGTTGAATACCGGCTTCACTCAACCAGAAAGATAGAGTTGAAAAAATCAGAAAAATTGGGATACCTGATGAGAAACCCAAAAAAAGCATAATGATCGCGCGTCGATCAAGAAAGGCTTTAAATGCCGAAGTCCATCCAGCTGATTCTGGTGACGAAGATTGTGATGTCATTGCGTTGTTATTTTCAGTCAAAAGTACTCTCGCTATTCAACTCTGTAATGCGCTTGGTTTCAATATAATTTACGCAAACTTCACCGAGTATTTCATCAATTTGATCTATCTCAACTTGATATTTTTGGCTAAACCTGTATACCTTAAACTATCAAATGTAAATTATAGTTTTGGATTTCACCTGTGACCCAGAGACACGATCAAATTAGTTCCACCGCAGTAGCTTTAACCACGACATCCACAAACTTAGAACAAAACTCGCAAAACAAGCTCCTATCCGTATTTGAACTTGAAGCCACGCAAAACACCTTGAATGCAACAGCACTCAAACCAGAACAACTGACGCATATTCCAAATTATGACAATATTCCTGCGTCTACAAAACGTATCAAGCCTCTTAATAATTTTTTAGGACAAGATCGTGCTAAAGCATCTGTAGAAGCAGGCATTGCCCTTCCATACTCAGGCTATAACATCTTTGCTGTGGGTACGGCAGGGTTGGGTAAACGCACCATGATTAAGCGCTTACTCCAACAACATGCCAAAGATATGCCTACACCGGATGATTGGGTTTATGTATACAACTTCAAAAATGCACGCAACCCAATTGCGCTTAACTTTCCTGCAGGACAAGGCGCAAAGTTTCAAAGTACGCTACATCAAACATGGCAAACCATTTTCAAACAGCTCGAACGTCGTTTTAGTGCTGAAACGTATCACAATCGGATAGAAAAAATTCGTTTAACGACAGGTCATGAACAACAACAAGCTTTGATTGAGCTCACCAAAGAAGGTGAAGAGCTTGATTTAAAGTTGATCAGTCGTAATGAAGAACACTGCTTTATTCCTGTTCATATTAAAGACAATAAAATTCAAGAGATGTCTCAAGATGACATCAATGCACTGAGTAGCAAAGAACGTTCTGAAATTGCGTCCAATATCCGTTATATGGATAAAAAGCTTGAGCGTTTAGGTTTACAAATTGGTGATCTTGAAGATGAAGCACGTGATATGGTGTCTGAGTTGAATCGTGACATTGCCAAACAAGTCATTATTCCTCGCATGGAACATATTTTAAATAAATTTCCAGATATCAAACATCTTGAACAATACTTAAAATTATATGCTCAAGATATTATCGACAATGTGGAAACCGTACTAGAACAGGAAGAAAGTGATTTTTCACCTGCATTATTTAACCGTGTCCCTGCGCGTTATCAAGCAAATTTAGTCATTAGCAACAAGCCAAATTCTGGGGCACCAGTCATCTTTGAAGATTTCCCCACACATTACAACTTACTTGGCCATGTTGAACAATTAACGCAAAATGGCACTATCAGCACTGATTTCACTTTAATACGACCTGGTGCACTGCATCGTGCCAATGGTGGTTTTTTAATGCTTGAGGCTGAGCAGCTTTTAGAACAACCTTATGCATGGCAAGGACTCAAACGAGCGATTAAGTCTGGTCAAATTAAACTCTCATCTCTAGAGCACATGCTAACGTTGACGGGCAGCATTTCAATTGAGCCAGCATCGATTCCATTACAATTGAAAGTCATTTTAATGGCTGAACCAGAAATCTATTATGAGATTCTGGAGGTGGAGCCTGAGTTAGGAAGTATCTTTAAAATCAGAGCTGATTTTACTGACACATTACAACGTAATGACGAAAATGAACAAGCTTATATGCATTTGATTGCAGACTATGTTCAATCCTCTAAACTACTTCCATTTGATCGTTCTGCCTTGGCTGCTTTACTGACCGACTCAAGTCGTCAAGCAGAGGATCAGAGTTCGTTGTCACTACATGCCTTAACTTTAGGTGATCTGATTCATGAATCTCATCACCATGCATCCAAATCTAATGCAACTATGGTGACAGCAGAACATATCGGCACTGCGCTCAAACACCGCCAATATCGTCTAGGTTATTTACGAGAGTTGTACTGGCAAGATTTATCTCGTGGTACACAGCTTATCGAAACGCGTGGTCATCGACTCGGTCAGATTAATGCTTTGTCTGTGATTCACTACGCAGATGTCGAGTTTGGCTTACCATCACGATTGACTGCTTCAGTGTATCAGGGTGGCGGCGATATTTTAGATATCGAACGTAGCGTGGAGTTAGGCGGTTCACTTCATGCTAAAGGTGTACTGTTAATGTCATCTTTCTTGAAAGCACATTTCGGACGTGAACAAACCTTGCACTTCTCTGCCGCTTTGGCTTTTGAACAAAGTTACGGTCAAGTCGATGGTGATAGTGCAACCGTTGCAGAACTTTCCGCTTTAATTTCTGCGATCAGCCAACTGCCGATTGATCAGTCATGGGCGATTACGGGTTCAATGAATCAACTGGGTCAAGTACAACCGATTGGTGGCGTCAATGCCAAAATCGAAGGTTTCTTTGATGCATGTAAACTTCAAGGTTTAACAGGCAAACAAGGTGTCATTATTCCACGTCAAAACATGCAGCATCTAATGTTACGTCAAGATGTGATTGATGCTGTCGAGGCCGGTCAATTCCATATTCATGCCATCAACACAATTGATCAAGCACTTGAGATTCTCATGGCGCGTCCTGTCGGAGAATTAAATAAAAAAGGTCGCTATACCAAAGGATCAATTTACGCTGCTGTCATGGAGCAGCTAGAATATTGGCAAGCTATTGAAGATGGCGCTGAAATTGAAGAAGAGCCAAAGAAAAAGAAAAAAAAGAAGAAAAAAGACAAAGCTAAAAAAGATAAAGCGATCAATGTTGAAGAACAACATTCTCAACTCGCTGATGAAACTTCAAACTAGTTTGAAGTTTTCAAAAATAAAAAAAGCACCCATCGGTGCTTTTTTTATTGCGCTCAAATTAAGCTTCAGGCGCTGGGCTATATTGCTCCACGAGCGTTTTTAATTCGCCTGTTTGGAACATTTCTAGCATAATATCACTACCACCGATCAACTCACCATTGATCCATAATTGTGGGAATGTTGGCCAGTTTGCAATTTGTGGCAAAGTCGCACGAATGTCTTGGTTTTCAAGAATATTTACATAAGCAAATGGGCGACCAATTTGGCTCAATGCTTCAACTGCACGTGCAGAGAAACCACATTGTGGGAACTGTGGTGTGCCTTTCATATAAAGAAGAACTGCATGTTTTGCAATTTGATCACGAATTAACGCTTCTGTATCACGCACTTGTTCAGTCATTGATTAAATCCTCAACTATTCTGCCTGCATTATACCTAAAACCGCCGTAAAGAGTATGGATTGGTAAATTTTTCCAGTTTAATTTGCAATTAGGCTTTTATTCTTAAGCAGATTTTGCTTAGATAAACTTTTATTTTCCACCTAACAAATACGAGTTAGACATGAACAATATCACCCTCGCTCCAGTTCAAACTGATCAACCATCTCATTTGATGCCTGTATTCAGCCGTCAACCGATCAGCTTTGTGCGTGGCCGAGGTTCGTATCTTTATACAGCTGAAGGTACTGAATATTTAGATGCGCTGACTGGCATTGCAGTATGTGGTCTAGGTCATGCACATCCAGTTTTGGCAGAAGCAATTGCAGAACAAGCGGCGACGCTTATTCACACTAGTAATATTTATGAAGTACCTTGGCAGACTGCAGCTGCGCAAAAGTTAGCTGAAGTATCTGGTATGGAAGAAATTTTCTTCTCGAATAGTGGTGCTGAATCAAATGAAGGTGCAATTAAAATTGCGCGTAAATATGGTCATATGCAAGGTATTGCTTTACCGAAAATCATTGTCGCTGATCATTCTTTCCATGGTCGTACAATGGCAACACTTTCTGCGACAGGCAATAAAAAAGTACAAGAAGGTTTTGGCCCGCTCGTTGAAGGTTTTATCCGTGTACCTTTTGGCGACATTGAAGCAATTGAAGAAGCAGCAATCAACCATCCGGATATCGTCGCGATTCTCGTTGAACCGATCCAAGGTGAAGGTGGTGTAAATACAGCACCTCAAGGTTTTAGTTATCTTGAAGAAATTCGTCAAATCTGTAATCAACATAATTGGTTGATGATGCTAGATGAAGTTCAAACAGGTAACGGTCGTACAGGAAAATATTTTGCGTATCAACATACCAATATTATTCCTGATGTCATGACGACAGCTAAAGGCTTGGGTAATGGTTTCCCAATTGGTGCAGTGATGACTCAAGGTAAAGGTGTAGGTATTCTTACTGCAGGTAACCACGGATCAACTTATAGTGGTACTGCATTAGGTTCGCGCATTGTCTACACGATTATCGATTTGATGCAAAAAGAAAATATTGTTGAAAACGCAGCAACAATTGGCCAATACTTAGTTGATCAATTCCGCACACAACTTGCAGATCAAAACGTTATTGTTCGCGGCTTTGGTATGATGATTGGTATTGAATTACCAAAACCATGCGCAGAGTTGGTGGATATTGCACGCATAGAGCACAATCTAATTATTAATGTCACCGCAGGTAATGTCGTTCGTTTGTTGCCAGCGTTGAATATGAATCAAGAACAAGCTGATGATTTATTAAAACGCTTAGTTCCAGCGATTAAAAACTTCTTGGCTTAGATTAAAAACTTCTTGGCTTAAGCCAAGATCAATAAAAAAGCCGCATATTGCGGCTTTTTTATTAAGAAGAACACTTAAGATGCCTCTTGGAATACTCGACCACCAGGCAACTGGCTGAAATATTGTTTTAAAGCATCTAGGCAGCGATGAATTTTCATTGGTTGTTGTTCACGTTTTAATGTCATTGCATTCAAAGTGTATGCAGGTAACTTCCATTCAGGTAAAACTTCAACCAATGTGCCATTCATTAATTCTTTTTGCACATCTAGATATAATAATCGCGCAATGCCGTGACCATTTTGGCACAATGATTTAGCGACATAAACATTGTTTGTCTGTAAACGATTTTCCATGGACACATTCACCAATTCACGCGATGTACTATGTTCAAATGTCATCATTTGCTGATTTTTTACAATATTTACTGGAATCAAATCATGCTGTGCTAAATCTTCAGGTCTTGAAATAACTGCATTTTGATTCAAATAACTTGGTGAAGCCACCAAGACTTGATCCACACGTGCAAGTGGCAGACAAGATAAGTGATTAGACTCATCCACGCGAGAACACATTCTCACTGCAATATCGATTCTTTCTTGAATCAAATCGACAAATTGATTTTCAACTTCAAAGTGAACGGTTAAACCACGATGTGCCGAAATCCAATGCGACAACGCAGGAACTACATGGGTTGCACCGAGTTCTGGCGTTGTTGCAATACGTAAATCACCAACTAAATCGTCTCGTAACTCATTAATTCGAATTTTACCGCGCTCTGCTGCAGCGAGCATTTCTTGACAGCTATGAAAAAAGGCCTGCCCTGCTTCCGTTAAACTTAGTTTTCTTGTGGAACGGTGCAGAAGTGTTACTTCCATTTCTTGTTCTAGTGAACGAATTTGCTGACTAACCGCACTCGTCGTAATGCCTAAATCTCGAGCAGCACCACTGAAAGAGCTTTTTTCAACAACACATGCAAATACGCCCATCGAGCGAAGTTGATCTAACATAAATTTCCCTCTGAAATTATGAGATGCTTCTCTAATTAACAAAAATTAACAAAAGCAACTCATTGTATTATACGAAGAAATTGTTAAATTGCACTAAATATCTTCAGTTGATTGGCAAAATATTTGCTGGATTGATTGGCTTACCATCTAAACGAACTTGAAACTCAAGCATCGTACGGGTTGCACCACTCGAGCCCATTTCTGCAATTTGTTGCCCTGCACTTACGTTTTGCCCACTCTTCACTAACATCCGGTTATTGTGCGCATACGCAGTGATATAACCATCAATATGTTTAATGAGCACCAAATTACCATATTCTTTTAAACCATCAGCTGCGTAAACCACTTGACCATCAGCTGCTGCAAAAATTGGATCACCAACATTGCCACCAAAACGTAATCCCTTGACATTACTTGCCACATTGAAGTTTTCAATGACTGGACCATTCGATGGTTTCACCCAGCGTAATGAAGTTGCTTTAGTCGAAGTCGTCGGTACTGCAGCAGTTACCGCTGGTACTGGTGTGGTTTGTGGTGATGGCGTAACCACAGCTGGTTTTGTTGGTAACTGAATGGTTTGACGTTGAATCTGAGTTTCAGTCGCTGTCAAAGGACGCGTGGTCGAACGTGTCACTTGTCGATTGCCAGAGGGTTTTAATCTTAAAGATTGATTTACATAGATGCGATAAGGCGGTGCAATATCGTTCATCTCCGCAATGCTCAAATAGCTCAATCCATAACGTGCCGCAATTTTACTTAAAGTGTCGCCAGAACGAACTGTATAGAAGTCAGGGGCAACAGCATAACGAGCAGAATTGTGGATTTGGGGTTTCGATGCACAGCCCGACAAACCAAGAAAAGAAGCGACAGCAACCGCGATCAATGCTGAGTGAATAGATGGTTTAGACAACTTCAAAACTGTTTTGGGTCTGGCCAAAAGCATGATTTCCCTCTCTGACAAAAGATTAAAAAGACTGAATTCGGCTTAAGATTAGCAAAATTAATGCTAAATTCACCGTTTCAAATATATTTTTCACAAAGTTATAACACATCCTACCTGTGGTCATTCAATTAAAGCTCTAACTGAGATTCAAGTGAAGCCAACACCTGATAGTTGGTAGCATCCATTTGGATCGGTGTCACACTGACATATCCATTTGCAATGGCATAAAAGTCTGACTGATAACCCAGTTGGCTTTTTTCGGGATCTGTTACGGCCTCTCCAGCCAAACCAATCCAAACAACTTGACGACCTCTCGGGTCCACTTGTGTGGTAATCGGTTTCGTTTGTTTTCTTCTTCCTTGATAAGTCACCAATGTCCCTTTTATTTCAGCCGTATCTGGAATATTAATATTGAAAATATGACGCGGTGGTAACTCAGGCAAACCATTTTTAATAAACTCATATACCCAATTTGCAGCTTGTGCATAATCTTGAGCATCTTGATACGAACGAACATTTGGACCAGCCAATGAAACTGCGATTGCAGGTTGTTTCATGAGTCGGCCTTCAAACGCGGCCCCAACTGTACCTGAATACAACACATCATCGCCTAAATTCGCACCACTGTTGATCCCGCTTACAACTAGATCAAATTCAAAATCAAATAGACCATTCATGGACAGATAAACACAGTCCGCTGGTGTGCCATTAATTGCCCATACATCTTCTGAAATTTGCACGGGTCGCAATGGACGATCAAGCGTTAATGCACTTGAAAAACCACTCCGCTCACTTTCTGGAGCAACCACGACTACTCGACCCAAAGGTTTTAATGCTTGTGCTAATGCTTGTATTCCTGGTGCGAACACACCGTCATCGTTGGCAATCAAAATATTCAAAACAATTCACTCAATTCATGTAATCCCATCTGTTCGATAGCCTAATCAAAATCCCCCAACACAACAATGAGCACACGCATAGATATTGAGGTTTTAAACGCCTTTAATCTTGAAAATCTGCTTACCCTTTAATCTTGAAAACTCGGCATGTAGTCATCCCCCTGTTCATACCTGAACTTTTCTTCTTTACTTTCTGAGTTCCAACAGCATTAATACACTTTCTCTATTTTTTAAACACGAAAAAAGATTATTCTATTCTTATAACTAACTTACTAATTTTTGAGTCATTTATGCAAAACCGTTTTTTACAATTGATTTCAACCGCATTTATCAGCAGCTCAATGTTATTTTCAAGTTTCACTTTCGCCAATGCTCAAGACTTAAAAGAAAATATCGAAGTTACTCAACAAAAAGTGACTAAAGATGAACTCGCTGCAATCTATGTCTTTTCAGAATCATGCCCAAGTTTAGTGGAAGAAGATGCGGCGTTTAAAGCAGGCTATCAAAAGCTATTAAAGGACTATTTACCTAATGAAAATTCACCTCAAACCACGTTGAACAATCTAATTAAACAACAGGATTATCAGCAAGCATTAGCTCAAGCAAGACAAGATGCGAAAAACGCTGGAGATAAAGCAAATCAACAAGTGTGCGAGGATATAAAAAAATATCAGTCTTCAGTTAAATAGAGCACGAAATAGTTACAATTCGATTGAAATAAGCCGACTCCACTGCTAGAAGTCGGCTTTGCTTTGTCCTAGAATGCAAAGCTGATTTTTGCGTTCATACAAGATTGGAACTACATAGAATGACCCGAAAAAGCGCCATTGCTGCATTATTACTATTACCTTCACTTACTTATGCAGCAACTGTTTTATCTTCACCACCAGAACTCAATAACAAGTCTTACGTTTTGATGGATTATGAAACAGGTCAAATTCTCGCAAGTAAAAATGAAAATGAAAAACTTGCGCCTGCTTCAATGACCAAGATGATGACCAGTTTCATTATTGAACAAAAGTTGTTGAACGGTGAACTCACGGAAGATGAAAAAGTTCGTATGAACGAGTCTGCTTGGTGTCGTGGTAGTAGTACAGAATCTTGTATGTATGTACCTCTCAATGGCACAGCAACCGTATTGGAAATGTTACGCGGGATTATCATTCAATCTGGTAATGACGCATCTAAGGCGATGGCTGAGCATATTTCTGGGAATGAAGGTACATTTGTACACAGCATGAACCAAGAAGCAAAGCGTATTGGCATGACCAACACGAACTTTATGAACTCAACAGGTATGCCTGCTGAAGGTCATTATTCTACAGCGAAAGATATGGCTACCCTTGCGAAGCACATCATTCATGACAGTTCAAAGTATTATCCTATTTACTCTGAAAAAGAGTTTACTTTTAATGGGATCAAGCAAGGTAACCGTAACGCGTTGCTATATACAGATCCGAGTGTAGATGGTCTTAAAACAGGTCATACTTCTGAAGCTGGTTATTGTTTAACGACTTCAGCTAAACGTGGCCCAATGCGTTTAATTTCAGTGATTTTTGGTGCTCCATCAATGCAAGCACGTGCAACGCAAACACGTGATTTGTTATCTTGGGGTTATGCAAACTTTGAAACTGTCAGTGTTCAACCCGCTCACAAAGAGTTGACCACTTCTAAAGTTTGGTTTGGTCAATCTAATCAAGTGAGTGTGGGTCTTGCTGAAAACTTCAACGTGACTATGCCAAAAGGTCAAGCAAATGCCATTCAAACTCAAATCGCGGTTCAACCGAACTTAAATGCCCCTCTTCAACAAGGGCAAGTTGTAGGTAAATTAACAGCGACACTTGACGGCAAAGTTATTGCGGAGAAGCCGCTTGTTGCTTTACAAGCGGTTGAAGAAGCTGGTTTCTTCTCACGTATGATCGATCATATCAAACAGTTCTTTAGTAATTTGTTTTAAGTCGCAGCTTGACTAAAGATATAAAGGCACTCAAATTCTTTTGGGTGCTTTTTTGTTTATAATGAGTAAAAACAGGCAATTTTTTATGACTGAAAATATCCGCAAATACTTAGAGACTTACCCACAATTTGATACAACAAATTATATTGATCCAACTGCGTTAGTGATTGGTGATGTTTTCTTGGCTGAGAATGTTTCAGTCTGGCCTTATGCTGTGATCCGCGGTGATGTTAATTTTATTCGGATTGGTAAAAATTCCAATATCCAAGATCATTCCATGTTGCATGTCAGTCATAAGAAAGCTGATAAACCTGAAGGTTCACCGCTCATTATTGGTGAGGACGTTACTGTGGGTCATCATGTGAAATTACATGGTTGTACTATTGGTAATCGTGTTTTAGTCGGTATTGGAACGATTATTTTGGATGATGTTGTTGTTGAAGATGATGTGATGATAGGTGCGGGTTCGCTTGTTCCACCCAACAAAGTTTTAGAAAGTGGTTATTTGTATGTGGGTAGCCCAGTGAAAAAAGTGCGTCCACTGACTGATAAAGAAAAAGCGTTTCTGCCGTATTCAGCGCAGAATTATGTAAAGGTTTCGGGAAATTATAAATAATTTTGAATTCGCATAACAGCCATTATGTTAAATGGAAGATGGAAATGTATGGAATATAAAAAATTTTACTACCTAAATAAATAAAACATCAAAAATGTAAATTATTTACCATAAATATTTTTTATAGCTTAGATACTTGACCCTCACGTAACGTTAGCCTCTAGCATAAAACATGCCTAAGGGATAAAGGAGTCAAAAGATGTTATTACAAGTCGGTGAATTGGCGAAGCGAACAGGGTTAACTATTCGTACCCTTCATCACTATGATGATATCGGTTTACTTCAGCCTTCGGCCCGCTCCGACGCCGGTTATAGACTTTACAGTCGTCAAGATATTACTCGCTTATACCAAATTCAGGCATTGCGAGGGCTTGGAATGACATTGGCAGAAATTGGCGCGGTTCTTAATAGTCCAAACCTTGCACTCGCCCCATTAATTGATCGGCAGATTCAGGCAATCGATCAGATGATCATTAAGCAGACTCAACTGCGCTATCGTTTGAGCAGTCTCAAAAATCAACTGATGAATGGTGAAGAGCTGGAACTGGACAATTGGCTAAAAACATTGGAGCTTATGTCTATGTACGAACAATATTTTACAAAAGAGGAACTTGCAGAACTGACTTTTTTACAGGCAGATAGTAAACAACAAAAAGAATGGGAAGCGCTTGTCATCGAAGCCAATGCACTCTTTAAGGCCGGAGAATCTTCTAGTAGTGAAACTGCCCAAAACCTGGCTTCACGCTGGATGCTGACCCTCGAACAGAATACGGCTGCTAATCCTGAATGGTTGGCTAAATTGAATAGCATGCATTCAGCTGAATCGGCATTTCAGGAAAAATTGGGTGTGCGTCCGGAAGTGGTTGAGTTTCTACTTGAAGCATTTGCCGAGAGTAAGCTGAACGTTTTTGCACGTTATTTATCCGAGCAGGAATTTGCTTTTATGAAGCAACATTATGTACGTGAGATGAAAAATTGGCCCCAGTTATTGATTGGATTGGAGAAGGCCATTCGTGCTGGGATTGAACCTGACAGTGAACAAGCAAAATGTTTAGCACAGCAATGGCTCTCCATGTTACAGGGTTACGCAGGCAAAAATCCAGCGACACATGCGAAGATTCGCAATGCCATGCAAAATGAACCAAGTCTTGCCGAGGGAACCTGGCTCAAACCTACCACTTTGCAATTTTTAGAAAAAGCAGTAGCAGCTTTGATGCGTTGTGCTTAGTACATGCTTACCTCTATTCAAATAATCAAAGTAGTGTGGCTATCCCATAATACGGGGTAGTCATTAAGCTTATGATTTCAAAATATTTTATATAGAGAAAGTAGAGTAAATGGTATTATCACAAACTTATCCAACTACACTATATAAGTTGGTTATTTTCGATTTTGATGGAACCTTAGCAGATTCATTTCCTTTCTTTGTTTCAACTATAAATCATCTGGCTGACATGCACTCTTTCAAGAAGATTCATTTAGATGAAGTGGAATCTTTTAGAGAAATACCTTCCCGAGAGCTAATGAAAACTCTTGGAATACCAGTATGGAAACTACCTGCGATTACTCAGAATTTTATAAAACTCATGAAGGTAAATCCTTCAAAGATTCCTCTATTCGACCATACCGATGAAATGCTTTCCCACCTTAATGAACATGGAATTACAGTGGGCCTGGTTTCTTCAAATGGATACGAAAATGTGACCCGTATTCTTGGTTCAAGCTGTCGATACTTTAATTACTTTGAATGCGGTGCATCTTTTTTTGGAAAAGCATCTAGGTTAAAGCAGCTTTTAAAAAAAGCAGGCTATAAACCCTCAGAAACTATCTATATAGGTGATCAGATTACCGATTATGAGGCAGCTAGATCGGTAGGAATTGCTTTCGGTGCAGTTTCATGGGGTTACAGCACAGAAAGACTTTTAAAGAAATTGTCACCTGATGAGACATTTGAAAATGTGTCTGCCATAAAGAGGATTACTGTCAGCAAAAAATAACCCTACTAAATTATGCTTATAAGCAGAGAATCGCCATTCTAGATACCAGAGGTAAATTATGCTTTCTTTAAAGATAACTACACATATTGATATTCATGCGACACCGGAGCAAGTTTGGCAGGTACTGACTGATTTTAAATCGTATGAGAGTTGGAATCCCTTTATCCGTAAAGTTTAAGGAAAGTTAAACATAGGTGAAAAACTAAAGATTAGGATTCACCCAACTAAGCAAAAAGCAATGGAATTTAAGCCTACACTATTGGAAGTTAAAAATGCTCAGTCTTTAAGCTGGCTAGGTCACTTTCTAATCCCTGGTCTTTTAGATGGAGCATCATTTTAAACTTTGCTCCCAAGAAGATGGCAGCACTTGTCTCATACATTCTGAGACATTTAGTGGTCTACTTGTACCTATGATGCGTAATAATTTGAAATCTATAAGGAAAGATTTTGAATACATGAATCAATCTCTAAAATTATTTGTAGAATTAAAACTTTAGATTTGAAATCATAGGGTAATAAATTGTTATTTTTATTAAAACAGATCCATGTAGGCACTTCGCTTCTTTATTCTTTCAATTTTTAAATTCCCCTAAAATTAACATAATACACCTTATGCTAAATTATCTTTTTTATTTCATATAAATCATAATCTTAAATTACATTCAAAAGCCCAATTTACTTAAATTGGGCTTTTTTGTTGATTCTTCATGTTCTACGCCCTTTATTAAATTATTGATCCAAAGAACTTCTTAGTTAAACTTAAGATAGAACGCCTTCAAAGAAATCCCCTCCCATCATAGCCACACACCTCAAAATTTTATACAATATGCCTTCCCTTCATCTGGTGCTTTTTTATGACCGCTTGGACTGCTCACGTCACTGTTGCAACAGTGGTTGAAAAAGATGGTAAATATCTGTTTGTAGAAGAACAAACAGAAGGTGTCATGCACACCGTTTTTAATCAACCTGCAGGTCATGTAGAAGCTGGTGAAACCCTTATTCAAGCCGCGGTTCGTGAAACCATGGAAGAAACAGGTCACCAAGTTGAAGTCACAGATTTATTGGGTATATACACCTATACCCCACCTATGTATCCAGATCGTACCTATTACCGCTTCTGTTTTTTAGCAAAATCAACACAGTATTTTGCCAATGCAACATTAGATACAGGTATCGTAGGTGCTGTTTGGATGAGCCTAGATGAGCTATTAGAAACGGCTCGCGCGCGTAGCCCATTGGTCATCAAAGCCATTCAAGATGCCCAATCAGGACAAAAATTTCCTTTATCGCTCGTTTATGAGCACCAAAATTCTCCCTTAATTTCAAATTTGGATGCCTAATCCTATGCAACAACGTGTCATCGTCGGTATGTCAGGTGGTGTAGACTCATCTGTCTCTGCGGCTTTATTACTTCAACAAGGATATCAAGTTGAAGGTCTTTTCATGAAAAACTGGGAAGAAGATGACGGCACAGAATACTGCACGGCTATGGATGATCTTGCAGATGCGCAAGCCGTATGTGATCGTATCGGTATCAAATTACATACAGCCAACTTCGCAATGGAATATTGGGATCGTGTATTTGAGCACTTCTTGGCTGAATATGCTGCGGGGCGCACCCCAAACCCAGATATTTTATGTAATAAAGAAATTAAGTTCCGTGCATTCCTCGACCATGCCATGAAATTAGGTGCTGACTTCATCGCAACAGGACACTATGCTCGTCGCGGTGAAACCATGACCAACTCTAAAGGTGAGCAATATGCGCCTTTACTCCGTGGCGTAGATAACAACAAAGACCAAACTTATTTCCTACATGCCGTTCATGGTCGTGAAATTAACAAGACCTTGTTCCCTGTGGGTGAGATCGAAAAGCCTCAAGTTCGTAAAATTGCTGAAGATTTAGGTCTTGCAACAGCGAAGAAAAAAGACTCTACAGGTATCTGTTTTATTGGTGAACGCCGATTTAATGACTTCTTGAAGCAATATTTACCTGCTCAACCGGGTAAAATTGTCCTTGAAGATGGTAAAGAGGTTGGTGATCATCACGGCTTAATGTACTATACGCTCGGTCAACGTGGTGGTATTGGTATCGGTGGAATGAAAGGCGCTGAAGAAGGTGCTTGGTTCGTATTACACAAAGATATCGAAGGCAATCGTTTAGTTGTTGGCCAAGGTCATGAGCATCCCCTCATGCAAAGTACCATGTTATGGTCTGAAGCGATTGATTGGGTTGCAGGTGAGCAAGAGATTCCAGAAAATGGTTTCCGTTGCACAGCGAAAACTCGCTATCGACAACCTGATCAAGCATGTGTCTTATTTAATGACCCAAATGCACCGCAAGGTGTACGTGTAGAATTTGATGAACCTCAACGTGCTGTTACGCCAGGACAAAGCGTTGTGTTTTACGCGGATGAAGTTTGTTTAGGTGGCGGTGTGATTCATCATACTAATGCGCCTAAACCTGATTTTATTTAAAGGAATTTTCAGGCATGACAGAGTTACCGTTCCAGCAGCTTCAGACTCTGAATGATCGTCAAAACAGAGCTTTGGCTTTGGCAGCAGTATTTCAATCGACTCAGCTGACACATATGACAGCCATTGCAGGTCGACAAAATATTGGTGAAAACGGTAACTTCTATTTAGAACAATTAATTAAGGCGAGTTTAAATATTCGCCCTACTTCCAATAAGAATTGTCAAACCTTAGATTTTTTTAACCAGCTTGCAGATATTTCTCTGGGATTAAAAACATTAGAAAGTAGCATCACCCAACCATTCAATACTGCACCAAAATCAAGAATACCTAAATTTGCCAATGCAAAACTTCCAATGTCCTATGCAATGGCATTATTACATTTAGAAAAGAAAGTATATAGCAACCCAAAATTCGTTGAAATTATTGAAAAATCACAAGAAAAAATACTAAAACAACTCTCCTTTTTTGATCATAATTATCTACATCCAAGTATTCTTGCAAACCTTGCTCAAACCTATGTCGAAACTGCAGGACAGATTAATCCTCGCATTATGGTGAAAGGCAATGCAGAAGCTTTTAAGGATTCTTCGCACACCAATCGTATTCGTGCTTCATTGTTTACAGGTTTACAGATGGCGCATTTATGGCGTCAGTCAGGTGGAAGTTCATGGAGCATGATCTTCACCAAACGCAAGTTACTGAAAGATATTCAAGATCTCGCTCGTTTACAGTTTCAGGTGGTTTAACCTGATGTATATCGAGTTCTGTTTTACGTTTCATTCCAAAGTTTAAGGAATTGCTATGAACGCTTTAACCGCACTTTCTCCATTAGATGGTCGCTATGCAAGCAAATGTGATGCTTTGCGCCCTTTCCTCTCTGAGTTTGGTTTAATCCATGCTCGTGTGACTGTTGAAGTGCGCTGGTTACAAGCACTTGCTAATCGCCCAGAAATTACTGAAGTGCCAGCTTTTTCTAACGAAACAAATGCAGCTTTAGATGCAATCGTTGCAAATTTCTCTGAAGACGATGCTAACCGTATCAAAGAAATCGAACGCACAACCAACCACGATGTAAAAGCGGTTGAATATTTCTTAAAAGAGAAAATTGCAAAAATTGATGAACTTAAAAATGCGGGTGAATTCATTCACTTTGCTTGTACATCTGAAGACATCAACAACTTGTCTCATGCACTCATGCTAAAAAGCGGTCGTGAAGTACTAGCTACGTCTATGCAACAAATCGTGGACTCAATTGTTGCACTTGCAGAAAAACACGCTGACCAACCAATGTTGTCTCGTACACATGGTCAAACTGCAAGCCCAACAACATTGGGTAAAGAAATGGCGAACGTGGCATACCGTCTTGCACGCCAAATCAAACAATTCAACAATGTTGAGCTTCTAGGTAAAATCAATGGTGCGGTAGGTAACTATAATGCTCACCTTTCTGCTTACCCTGAAATTAACTGGCCTGCTCACTCGCAAGCATTTGTTGAATCTTTAGGTCTCACGTTTAACCCGTATACAACTCAAATTGAGCCGCACGACTACATGGCTGAATTGTTTGATGCGCTTCGTCGTTTCAACACAATCCTCATCGATTTCAACCGTGATGTTTGGGGTTATATCTCTCTTGGTTTCTTCAAACAAAAATTAAAAGAAGGTGAAGTTGGTTCTTCAACAATGCCACACAAAGTGAACCCAATCGACTTTGAAAACTCTGAAGGTAACTTGGGTATTGCTAATGCAGTCCTTGCTCACCTTGGTGAAAAGCTCCCAATTTCTCGCTGGCAGCGTGACTTAACTGACTCTACTGTTCTTCGGAACATGGGCGTTGGTTTTGCACAAAGCTTGATCGCATTTGAAGCTTGCTTGAAAGGTGTGGGCAAACTTGAATTGAATGCCGACCGTATTCTTGAAGACTTAGACAACGCTCAAGAAGTTCTTGCTGAACCAATTCAAACAGTAATGCGTCGTTATAACGTTGAAAAACCATACGAAAAACTGAAAGCCCTTACTCGTGGTCAAGCAATGACTCGCGAAATGATGGTGAATTTTGTAAATAGTAACGAATTAGAAGCTGTTCCTGCAGCAGATCGTGCGCGTCTTGCTGAAATGACACCTGCATCTTATACAGGTAATGCTGCTGAGCAAGCGAAACAAATTAAAGATTTGATTGCTAAAATCTAAATATGAATTGAGAAAAAAAGCGAAGCTTAGGCTTCGCTTTTTTTTGTATGAGACTCATCAAATGTTTCAATAAAAATCATGCTTCATCAGGACAGTAACGTATAAAGTCAGTTCTGAGCTTTTCTAATTCATCACCAGTTAAAACATCGCTATAGTAAATATAATGAGTCACTTGAGCATATTGAATGTCATGCCTAAACATCATTCCTCGAAGTGATACTGAGATCTCTTCAGGAAAGTCATCCAGAGTAAGCTCTTCAAACTCATAATGAAAATATGCATTTTGCTGTGCAAGAAAAGCAGCTGAAACCGTCATAATAAAAACTCAAAATAAATCATATTCTAACTGATCATTCTGATTGCAATGAGCTATTGATATAAACAACTATTTATAAAAATAATGCGATCTGCAGCTTATTCTCAGGATTGATCCATTACAATCATATGAAGAAATTAATCAAATCAACATATAACAAAATGCACTACAAAAAATTTACTCCTAAACACCACCTCGTATTCTTCATTTTCATAATGGTGCTGATCTTGGCAAGTATAAAGCCTCTTGAATATGCTTCTTATGGCTTACATCAACTTGGCACAGCTTTAATGCTGGTGTTTTTGATCTATATACAAAAGAAAGTTGGTTTGAGTTTTATCGCATTTTCTCTCTATATTGGATTTCTGATCATTCATATTCTTGGGGCACACTATTTATATTCGTATGTTCCCTATAATGAATGTTTGATGCACAACTTCGGCATAGATTTAAATGCACAGATGGGTTGGGAGCGAAATATGTATGATCGCTTGGTCCATTTTACCTATGGTCTACTTCTCTATCCTTTTTTCCTGAGGATCATTCAATTCTATTTACCCCAATTATCTGAACGAGTACTTTTTCTTATTGTGGTTCAGTTTGTCATGGCCACCAGTCTCATTTACGAATGGATTGAATGGTTGATTGCAATTAATCTTTCCCCTGAGGCAGCAGAAAATTATAATGGTCAACAAGGTGATATTTGGGATGCCCATAAAGATATGCTGTTCGCAACACTTGGGTCCATGATCACAGGAATAGTGATGTTATATCGAAAATTAGACTCTCGACCAAACAAATGATAAATCATAAAAAAAAGCCAATCATTAGATTGGCTTTTTTTATTTCATCGAATTTAAAGTTTAGGATCACGTAGTTGCACTAAGTTCGCATTAGTTTTGACTAAAGTGTCCATAACTTTATTCATCACAGCAGGAATCAAACTGTCCGCCATTTGTGCCGCTTGCAGTCCTAATTTCTCACCTAAGGTAGGTTTACGGCGAGTTTGAATCAAGTAAACATCATGCACTGTCAATAAACTTAATAAATACTCATCCGAGGTTTGAAGCTTATCAACCAAATTCAAATCTAATGAATCTTGACCGTACCAATGTTCACCTGTTGCTACTTTTTCAACATTTAACTGTGGACGATATTTTTCAACGAAATGCTTGAACAATGCATGCGTTTGTTGCAACTCTTCTTCAAACTTTGCTTTACCTTCTTCCGTATTTTCACCAAACATGGTCACGGTACGTTTATATTGACCCGCAGTATAAAGCTCAAAATCAACATTATGTTCTTTAAGTAAACGATTAAAATTAGGCACTTGAGCAACAACGCCAATTGAACCAATCACTGCAAATGGAGCAGAAATAATTTCGTTACCGATACATGCCATCATGTATCCACCACTTGCTGCGACTTTATCAACACAAATGGTTAAATGAAAACCAGCATCGCGCAGACGCACCAATTGAGCAGCCGCAAGTCCATAACCATGTACCATCCCACCTGGACTTTCCAAACGTACTACGACACGATCAAGCCCTGCTTTAGCAGTCGCCAAAATCAAAGTAATTTCTTCACGAAGATTCTCTACAGCTGAAGCTGCCATGTCACCTTTAAAATCAATTACATATACTTTCTGATTATTCTTTTTACGCGTGCGTGCTTCTTTTGAAAACTGCTGAGACAACTGCAGAAGTTCAAGTTTAGATGCAGTACTTTGCGCAATTTTTTTTCTTTGTTCATTAATACGCGCATTTAAGTGAGTGACTCGAATTTCGGCAGGAAGTTTCGGCAAATGAAATAACATATAAATTCACATCTCTATAATTCATCTTTATGAAGATAACATGAGGTCAAAATAGACAAATTTCAATAGCTTTATTGAAATGTTCTGCCAATCATAAAATCAATTTGATCAACAATCAGCATAAAAAGTAGATACGTTATGCATACTATTTCGTTAGAAAATTATCGAACCGACTCGCAAACACGCATCATGTAATGATAGATACCTATCTTTATAATCAATTAGAGACTCTTATATGATTTCAGAGTGAATAAATTAAATTATATTGGGGAAATAACTATTAAAATCAACATCTTAATACCAATTATTTAACTTCTTAAACTTTTCTAAAATACGTTTTCAAGCGCCAAATTGTGTCGTATCAACATATATTTTTAACTGATTTTTTGGCATTATGGTTGCAGACAGTAATGATGAATAATGATAAATGACTCAAATGCGTTGGCTGGAACTGTTATCAACAGTTCGATTTGGTAGTTCAAAACAAAATACAGAACAAGCACGTAGCCCCTTCCATAAAGATTACGATCGTATTATTTTTTCTCAGAGTTTTAGGCAACTTAACCGTAAAACTCAAGTTCACCCCCTGACTCAACATGATGGCATTCATACGCGTCTAACACATTCCCTTGAAGTTTCTTGCATCGGACGCTCTTTGGGAATGCTTGCAGCTGAAAAAATTCGTGATGAGTTACCTATGTGGATCTCTCCTGCAGATGTCGGTGCAATTATTCAAGCAGCTTGTCTTGCACACGATATTGGTAATCCTCCTTTTGGTCATGCAGGTGAGTACGCTATTCGTGAATGGTTTGATGATGCATCACACGGCGATTTTTTATCGAGTTTAACCCCTGAACAGCAGGCCGATGTTCGCCAGTTTGAGGGCAATGCTCAAGGTCTTCGTTTACTCACGAAAATTGACTATCACCCTAATGACGGTGGAATGCGCCTCACTTACGCAACCTTAGGAGCTTACTTAAAGTACCCATGGCTTTCTAAAACCATTGACTCTCAGGGAAATACGCCTGCCAGTAAACGAGCTAAGTTTGGTTGCTATCAATCTGAAAAAGAAATTTTGCAACAAATTGGTCACCAATTAGGTCTTATACAATATGGTGAATATCATTTCTGTCGCCATCCACTCACCTATTTACTCGAAGCTGCGGATGATATTTGTTATGCCCTGATCGATTTAGAAGATGGCATTATTCTTAACATGCTCAGCTATGAGCAAGTCGAACCTATTTTTTTAAATCTGCTCGGTGACTATGGCACGCCTGCTGAACTTGCAATGCCATACACCACGTGGCAACAAAAGATTGCAGCATTGCGTGGTCGTGTGATGAAACGCTTGGTTGATGAAGTCACTTCCGCTTTTGCTAAACATCATTTTGAAATTTTGTCAGGACAGCTTAAAGGTAGTTTGCTCCAATATTGCTCGCCCGATATCGAAGCAGGAATTGATTGTGCAAAGAATTTAGCGCGGGAAAAAATCTTTGAGCATCCTCAAAAATCTGGTTTAGAAATCATTGCACATCAAAGCTTACAGCACATACTAGATGCCTTTATTCCGCTTACGACCCCCAATAAAATTCATAATTTTAAGGAAGGACGTTTACTGTCTATTATCTCAGGCTTAGGTGTACGTTTTAGTGATGATCACTATGACAATATCATGCAAGTCTTAGATGTGATCTCAAAATTTTCGGATCATCAGGCTTATCATTTGGCACAGGAACTTCAAGGGAATAAAGTTGGATTTTTATAAACCTTAAATTTAGTGTTCAGGAAAAGAGCATAAAGTGTTTTTTGATTTTGCGTTCTGAAGCAATGAACACTACTATGCTGACATAGTGAATTTAACATCGACAAATAAGTGAAATAATTGAATGATTGGATGTCTTATTGGTGAAGTGCTTGCTTTGGAAGCACCAACAGTTTTATTGAATGTAAATGGTGTTGGCTATGAGGTTGATACACCTCTTTCAACATTTTGCCAATTACAGAAAGGACAAAAAGTCACATTGTGGACGCATTTGGCTGTACGTGAAGATGCCCAATTACTGTATGGATTTTCCAACGCACAAGAAAAAAGTATTTTCCGCACTTTACTTAAAGTGAACGGCGTTGGTCCCAAAATGGCATTGGGTATTCTCTCAACACTCAGCGTAGACATGCTCATTCATACCGTTGAACATGAAGATGTAAACACTTTAGTCAAAGTTCCAGGTGTTGGTAAAAAGACTGCAGAGCGTTTGATGATTGAACTTCGAGATCGCTTTAAAGCGCTTGCAGCTCAGCCATCCACATCAAACTCTACAACAGCGCAAATTCAGTTTACGGGTAACTCTGCTGTCGCTGAGGCTGAAGCTGCTTTACAGTCATTAGGTTACAAGCCACTAGAAGCACAAAAGTTAGTCAATGCCGTTAAAGGTGACTTCACTGAGGCATCCGATATTATCCGTGCTGCTTTAAAATCGATGAATAAATAAGATCTCATATTATGCAAGACCGTATTATCAGTGGTTCTGAAAAACCAGAAGATCATTTTGATCGTGCCATTCGACCAACATCATTAGATGATTATATTGGTCAGCCTGTTGTGCGTGAGCAGATGGAAATTTTCATTGGTGCAGCTCGTGGACGTGGTGAAGCTTTAGACCATACCTTGATTTTTGGTCCTCCGGGTTTAGGTAAAACCACACTTGCCAATATTATCGCGCGTGAAATGGGTGGCAATCTCAAATCCACCTCAGGTCCTGTGTTAGAGCGCGCTGGTGATTTGGCAGCAATGCTCACTAACTTAGAAGAAGGTGACGTTTTATTTATTGATGAGATTCACCGTCTCTCTCCAGTGATCGAGGAAATCCTTTATCCTGCAATGGAAGATTACCAACTGGATATTATGATTGGTGAAGGCCCTGCTGCGCGTTCAATTAAGTTAGATTTACCGCCATTCACTTTAGTCGCTGCGACTACTCGTGCCGGTTTATTGACCTCTCCGCTTCGAGATCGTTTTGGTATCGTCCAGCGATTAGAGTTTTATTCAGTTGAAGATTTGACCCATATCGTGACTCGTTCTGCAAATCTGATGGATGTTCCAATCACTGAAGCTGGTTCGAAGGAAGTGGCTCGTCGTTCTCGTGGTACGCCTCGTATCGCAAACCGTTTACTGCGTCGTGTACGTGACTATGCTCAAGTGAAAGGTACAGGTGAGGTCACACAAGAAATGGCGCAACGTGCGCTTGATATGTTGAATGTGGACAAGGATGGTTTAGATACACTCGACCGCCGTTATTTATCCATGTTATTAGAACGTTTTGATGGTGGTCCTGCAGGTGTTGAAGCTCTAGCAGCGGCAATGGCAGAAGATTCAGGCACGCTGGAAGATGTGATTGAACCTTACTTGATTCAGCAAGGTTATGTGATGCGTACCGCACGTGGTCGTATTGCAACAAATCAGGCGTATTTGCAGTTTGGGATGACACCACCTGAACCGAAAGAGAAGTGATTTATAAAAGCAGCTTAGGCTGCTTATTTATTGAGAATTTTTTTAAACTCATCTGCCAACTGATCACCCAAATTTGCAATGTCAGTCAAGGATAATAAATCATTTGATTCATCCCACTTTCTAGCATCTATTAATATCTTATTAACTTTTCTTATTAAACCCTCTTCAATAATAAACTTACTCACATAAATGTCTTTGGTATCGGTCTGTTTTATTAATTGATTGTTAAAATGCATTATTGAGATGATCAAAAGTTTCCCAAGTTGAGAAATTATTTTTTCTTTTTCATGCCCAACACTAAAATATAAATTTAGTTTAGTTAAACAAGCATTAGTATTTTCTGTAACGTCTAAAATTTCTTTTAATTTTGAACCAACTAATGTTGAATAATCACTTTTATCAGCTACAGGAAAATTAACAAAATTATCCTTAAATATCATAACTTTTTGAATATACTTAGCTAATGAGTTAAGACAATCCGATGTAATACTTATGATCTCATCTTCCCATTTAAGTTGCTTAGTGTACTGAAATTCTTGTTTTCCTAACTCTCTTTGTTGCTCAAATAATTTTTGATTTAGATTAAAAGCAATTTGTTGTGAACTTTTTATTTCTAGTACTACTGTATTAAAAGACATTTCAGTTAATTTAAAACTTCTGACACCATACCAAATTGCAATGATTGTCGCTGAAATTCCTAGAATAAAAGCTATCGCCATTGCAATCATAAAAGACCAAATTGCAGTCGTATCAGTTGAGCTTACATTCAAATCCAAAGGAATTTTCTGCGTTTCAGGATCAATTTGAATACTCGCCGTATATAAAGGTTGTTGAGGTACAGTCCATGGAAGTTGAATCATGACATCTTGATTATGCTTTAGTTCTTCTTCAACGCCCATTAGCTCCCCCACAACTATTAAAATAATTATTTAAAATGAATAATTTACAAATAATAACAACTTTAAATCTATGGATAAAGCATTAAAAATCAATGCTTCATGGTCACTATACTTTTCATGTATTTCGATATACCTGTTAAGTTTTGCAACCATCAGAAGTGAATGAGAAGCTCCTAAAACTTTAGGATTTTTAGGACATTGAGTTTATGATCTCACTTAGGCTATTTTCTGCTTGTACCATCTTGCCCCTTTGTTCAACCTTGAGTTTTGCAGATTGGGTTGATGACGGTGTGAACGCTGTTGAACAACATACCATCAAATTAAGACAGCACATTCACCAACATCCCGAACTCGGCAATATGGAATTTAAAACCTCGGCTCTGGTTCAAAAAGAATTAAAAAAATATGGAATTGAAGTCCGCACAGGCTATGCCAAAACAGGTGTAATCGGAATTCTTAAAGGTGCAAAACCTGGCCCAGTGATGGCATTACGTGCAGATATGGATGCATTACCGATTGAGGAAAAAACAGGACTTTCTTTTGCGAGTAAGGCAAAGGCAATCTATCAAGGTAAAGAAACGCCAGTGATGCATGCCTGTGGACATGATGCTCACACAGCAATGTTACTCGGCGCTGCAAAAGTGCTTTCGGAAAATAAAGATAAAATTGCAGGTACTGTTGTGTTTGTCTTCCAACCAGCTGAAGAAGGTGGAGCAGATATTGATAACTTTAGCCATGGTGATCAAATTGGTTCACGTAAGATGATTGCAGATGGGGCTTTAAAAAATCCTAAGCCTGAAGTGATCTTCGGTATGCATGTTATGGCAGGTATGCCAAGTGGTCATATTTTTTATAAAGATGGCACTATTTTAAACAGTGCAGATCACTTGCGCATTCAGGTCAGTGGAAAACAAGTTCATGGTTCTATGCCATGGCTTGGACGCGATCCCATTTACGCTTCATCTCAAATGATTAGTAATATGCAGAGTTTGATCAGCCGTCGTGCAGATTTAACCAAAGGTATGGGGGCAATCAGTATTGGCAGTATCCAAGGTGGAACGGTAGGAAATGTGATACCAGAGCAAGTCAATATGGTTGGCACGATTCGATCAAATAATGAAGAGGTCCGCCAGAATATTCTCAAGGATTTACCGAAATTGATCGAACATAATGCTCATGCAAATGACGTAAAAGCCAAAGTAGAAATTGCCGCTTATGCCCCCGTTACCACGAACGATAAAACGCTAACTCAACTCATCGCGCCATCACTTGCGAAAGTTCACGGTGAAGATAAATTACATGTGCTTGAAAACAATGCAAGCGCAAGTGAAGACTTTGCCTATTATGGTCAACTTATGCCTTCATTGTTCATTTTCATTGGTGCAACACCTCAAGATCAAGAGATCAGTAAGGCTGCACCCAATCATAACCCTAAATTTATTGTAGATGATGCGACATTAAAAACTGGCGTTGAAAGCCACATTCGTTTTGTGATGGACTATCCGACTATTGCACAACAAGTTCAACAAGATTGGAATAACAAATCTTAAGCATCATAAAAAAATCCTCCTTGATAGAGGATTTTTTTATTTCAATAATTTATTTCTGCTCGACGAACTCTTTAAAATCTGCTTTACGAATCATCGCATGGATGCCTTTGGTTTTATCTACAACTTGAGAAACTTCAAAATCAGTCGCAGCGCTGAGATAAGCATATGCAATTTCTTCACTTATGCCATATTCATTTACTAAGAAATTGATTGCTTCACGCGTAGATTTGCGCATTGCTTCATCCAAATCTTCATCTAAGCCAGGTGTAATCCAAAATTGATCATTTTCACCTAATGGCTGAGAAAGTTGCTTACCTGGAATATAATCTTTACCCGCTTTTAACACACTAATTTTAAACGTTGCACGCGCTGAACCTTCTAAAGCAGTTAATGCAACCTCACCATCACCTTGAACAAAATGACTATCACCTGTGTAGAATAATGCACCTGGAACTTGAACAGGATAATAAGCGGTTGCCCCAGCAGTTAAATCATTAATATCAATATTTCCACCATAAAATGAGGGTGGAACTGAGTGAACATGTTCGCTGGTATTTGGTGCAACACCCATTGTTCCCATAAACGGATTTAATGGAAAACGAATCGCTTTACCAGATTCTGTTTGAATCACCCCCTCCCATACACCCTCTTTATTTTGCGCAATGGGTGTAAATACTGAAACATTGCCATAAGCATCTGGATTTTCTGGCGAAGCATGATCATGTTTTTGTCGTTTAGGGAATTCAGGCAATGTACCTTTACCATGGCGGTTCGAAATAACACCATAAGGAACACGTGGTTCTATTTTCAATATTTCAACTTTAAGCACGTCTCCCGGCATTGCACCTTCAACGTAGATCGGACCAGTAATAATGTGTGGACCATCTTTATGGAAATCATGCTTTAAATTAGAGCGGGTGATCAATTTCGCTTCATCTAAAATGTGCTCTTTTTTAACACCTTTAGATGTAAAGTATTTTTCAGCATCACGCCCTTGATCCTCTAATAAACCTTCATGTGACACTGTATCAAAAGTCACATGACTCCCCCGATGGAACCGTTAAAACTGGCTTAGCATCTTTATTCGGTAGATAACCCCATTGAATAGTATTGAGTGTGCTTGGAATATAATAGTGTCCAGCATATTCCCCTTTTTTTAGTAAAGTTGGCTTGCTTTCAATCTGTTTTAAAATTTTAAAATCTTCAGCCGAACTAAAAGTCGAAAAACTTAATATTGATGTAGCAATCGAAATCGATAAAGCTAACTTTTTTAACATGCACTCAAATCCAACTATAAATTTCATGTGAATTTATTTAAGCAATCCCTATGCCAAACATGATTAAAATTCAATTAAATCTGCATTTTCATCTTAAAATATTTCGCCCAATCTACAGCTATTTTTGAAATCTTGTGCCATTGGTCTGTAAAAATGGAGTGCTAAACTTCAAGCCTTTCAAACATTGTATAAATCAGCGTTTCGCATTCTTTGTCAAGAATGTTGCAAAACACTGGACTATTTAAAGTAATGGAACACCTGTATGGCGAACAAATTTGAATTTCAAATCCGAGTGTATATTGAAGATACAGATGCAGGAGGCATTGTTTATCATGCCAATCATATTCGCTTTATGGAACGCGCACGTACAGAATGGTTACGCGCTTCAGGGATTTCACATTACTGGCATCAAAAAGATTACAACTTTGTCGTGCATAAATTAGCGCTTAAATATTCACGCCCAATATTAATGGATGACTTAATTACTGTTACAGCAAGTGTAGTTTCGTGTAAAGCAACGTCTTTTGTATTGCAACAAAATATTTATCGTGGTGAAATCATGCTAGCTTCAGGGGAAGTAGAATTGGCGTGTATTAGCGCCGAAATGAAACCGCTGAGAATTCCAAATGAAATCCGTGATCTAATCGAAAAAGAATTAGCCCACGCATAAAAATATGATTGGCACATGTAACTATGGCAACACAACTCGAATCTTCACTTCACGTCACAGATTTAATTCTTCAAGCGAGTCCAGTCGTACAACTGGTCATGCTGGTGTTGGTACTAGCTTCACTCTTTAGCTGGTACCTTATTGCCAAGTTACATATGACGTTTAAAAAAGCTCGCCAAGGTGATGATCATTTTCAAAAGATTTTTTGGTCTGGTGCAGAACTCAACACTTTATATAACAATGCACAAGTCAACTCTAAGCGTGAAGGCTTGGAAGATGTTTTTTATCTTGGTTTTGCAGAGTTTCTCAAACTCAAAAAAACCAAAGCTGAAACAGCACAAGTCATTGATGGCACAGAGCGTATTCTTGGGGTGGGTTTAAGCCGAGATCAGAGCCGTATGGAGCAAGGCCTCAGTGCACTTGCCAGTATTGGTTCAGTTGCGCCCTATGTTGGTTTATTTGGTACGGTTTGGGGCATTATGAATGCTTTTATCGGCTTAGCCCAAGTCGATCAAGTGACGCTAGCAACTGTCGCACCAGGTATCGCGGAAGCCCTCATTGCGACTGCCATTGGTTTATTTGCTGCGATTCCTGCAGTACTTGCATTCAACCACTATACGGCCAAAAGTGAAGAAATTTACTCAGATCGTTCCTTGTTTGCTGAAGAAATGGTGGCGCTTTTACAACGTCGTTCTGTGGGTTCTACACAGGAAGCTGAATAAATGGCCGTTCGTCGTTCAGGGCGTTTCCAACGCATCAAAAAGCCACTTAACAGTGACATGAATGTAGTTCCTTATATTGATGTCATGTTAGTACTTTTAGTGATTTTTATGGTGACCGCACCAATGATCACAAGTGGCATAAAAGTTGATTTACCTGAAGCAAATAGTGTACCGATTGAATCTAAGGATGCACCAGCTATGGTTACTTTAGATCAACAAGGACAATACTTTTTAGAATACAAGGGTAGCCAACCAAATCCACTGAGCTTGCAAGAATTACAACAGACACTTCGTGATGCACAACAAATTGCTGAACGTGAGAATAAACAATTTAGTGTCGTCATCAATGGTCATAATACTCGACCTTATGGTGAGGTGATGACGCTCATGTCTAACTTACAAGATGCAGGGATCAATCAAGTTGGCTTGCTGACCAAACCGATTCAATAAGCTATGAAAGAATCTAACTCCCGCTTTTCAAAAGAAAAGAAAATTGCAATCGGATTCACTGTTGCGGTCCATGTGATTGCGATCACAGGCTTATTGTTTCTTGGATTGACTCAACCTCCTGAGCCAACTAAAACTGTTAAAACAGTTTTAGTGAAACCTGAAGATCTTGTACCACCTGAACCCACGCCATTGGTTGAATCTGATCATTCAGATACAGCGCACCAGAACGTTCAAGAAAATGTTCAACAGACCAATGAGCCGATTCAAAATGCACCAGTGATTCCTGTTGCACCTGCTGTACCTCCTCCAGCTCAACCAAAAGTTGAAGAGCCAAAATCCGACCGTAAAGCTGAGCAAGCGGCAGCGGTTAAAGCTCAACAAGAAGCCGAACGTAAAGCTGCGGCTGAAGCACAACGTAAAGCGACTCAAGAAGCGAATCGGAAAGCTAAAGCTGAGGCCGATGCTAAAGCTAAACAAGAGACCGCTCAAAAAGCCAAAGCAGCTGAGCAAAGCGCAAAACAGGAACAACAACAAAAGGCGAAAGCTGATGCGGCTTTAAAAGCGAAACAAGAAGCTGATCGAAAAGCTAAAGCTGAGGCAACTCAAGCCAAAGCTAAGCAAGAAGCTGATCGGAAAGCTAAGGCGGAGGCCGATGCTAAAGCCAAACAAGAAGCCGACCGGAAAGCCAAAGCTGCTGCTGAAGTCAAAGCAAAACAAGATGCTGATCGTAAAGCTAAAGCGGAAGCAGATGCAAAAGCCAAACAGGATGCTGATCGTAAAGCTAAAGCGGAATCAGATGCAAAAGCTAAACAAGAGGCTGATGCGAAAGCTCGTCAGGAAGCACAAAGAAAAGCAGATGCTGAAGCCAAAGAACGTGCCGAAGCTGAAGCTCGAGAATCTGCCGCTGAAAAAGCTAGACAAGAAGCAGCCAACAAAAAAGCTGAATCTAAACGCATCGCTTCTTCAGCAAAAAGAGACTTTGAGCAAAAAATTAAAGGTGCTTGGAGAATGCCAATAGGCTCTTCAGGTCAAAAAGCGACAGCACGCGTGACATTATCTGACAGTGGTTCTGTGACTTCAGTCATCGTCAATGCATCAGATCCAGATGTCAAAGCCAGTGTCGAACAGGCTGTTCGTGCAGCAGCACCATATCCGATGCCATCCGATCCTGATGCAAGGCGTGAAGCTCGTAGTTTCACTTCTTCATTCACCGTGAAATAATAAAAAACCTTTCGATTCGTCGAAAGGTTTTTTCATGAATTGCGGATAATTACACGCTTTATATAGATTCGGTACGGAGCTATATGCTAAAAAGCTAGAATATTCGAAAAATTAGTATCTTGAGTACGTGACCTCTCATGAAAATGATCTCAAAACATCTTCTCGGTTTAGCAATTTTGGCAGCATTTAGCCCTGCTCTCATTAAGACCTCTTATGCACAGCTTCATCTTGAAATTGCTAAAGCACCTGAAGAAGCACCAAAAATTGCTATCGTGCCATTCGTAGGTGATCAACGCTTATACCCTGTTGTAGAACAAGATTTAAACCGTTCAGGTCGCTTTACCAGTTCATCTAAAAATTTACCTGCAACAGCAACCATCAATCAAGCCAATGGTGCAGCTTGGCAATCTGCAGGCGTACCTTATGTTGTGAATGGTGAAGTTAAAACCAATCCTGATGGTTCATTGGCTGTTCATTACCAACTCTATGATGTCCAAAAACAACAATATTTGCTCAATGAACTATTAACTGTACCACCATCGCGCATTCGATCTGCAGCACATATGATCAGTGATGCGATTTACCAAGCATTAACAGGTATTCCTGGTGACTTTAGTGGTCGCATCGCTTATGTTTTGCGAAATCCTGCGACTCCTGATAATCGCTACACTTTACAAATCGCAGATACGGACGGCGAACAACCACGCACTGTATTGAGTTCGCGCGATCCAATTTTATCCCCTGCTTGGACGCCTGATGGCAAAAAAATCGCTTATGTTTCATTCGAAACCA
Organism: Acinetobacter sp. ANC_7512; assembly: GCF_056779935.1. Taxonomy (NCBI): domain Bacteria; kingdom Pseudomonadati; phylum Pseudomonadota; class Gammaproteobacteria; order Moraxellales; family Moraxellaceae; genus Acinetobacter; species Acinetobacter sp. ANC_7512. The sequence goes on from NZ_JBWYIX010000003.1 coordinate 49,858, forward strand.
AACGTCCAGCGATCTATGTTCAAGATTTAGCGACTGGACAACGTGAAAAATTAGCTGGCTTCCGTGGCTTAAACGGTGCGCCAAGTTTTTCCCCAGATGGTAAAAGCATGTTGTTCACTGCTTCAATGCATGACAACCCTGAAATTTATCAAATGGATTTAAATACGCGCCAAGTGAAGCGTATGACAAATAATACAGCAATTGATACAGAAGCTCGCTATACCCCAGATGGTAAAGGTTTTATCTTTACCTCAGACCGTGGTGGTTCAGCACAGATCTACCATTACACGTTTGCTGATGGTTCAACAAAACGTTTAACTTTCCGCGGAGCATTCAACGCACGTGGCAGTTTAAGTGCCGATGGTAAATATGTTGCTTTAGTACATCGCCCTTCTGGTAGCAACTATAAGGTAGCAATTCAAGAAATCTCAACTGGAATCACGAACATTTTAACGCCTACCAGTTTAGATGAATCACCAAGCTTTTCACCAAATGGTCAAATGGTCGTGTATGCGACACGTGAAGGCAGCCGTGGATTGTTATCGATTATGTCTACAGATGGTCGCTTCCGCATGAATTTACCTAGCGAACAAGGTGAAGTTCGTGAACCTGCTTGGGCACCTAAATAATCGAATTTAATCTTTCAAGGAGATGAACATGAACGCGATTAAAACGTTTGCTCTTCCACTCATTGCTGTAAGTTTAGTAATGACGGGTTGCGCAAGCCGTAAACCAGCAACTACAGATACCACTACGATGACACCACCATCAACGTCAACGTCAACGTCAACGTCTGTGAATACGACTGGTCTCAGTGAAGATGCAGCATTAAATGCTCAAAACTTAACGGGTGCTTCTGCTAAAGGGGTAACTGAAGCCAATAAAGCTTTCTTGGCTAAACGTGTTGTTCACTTTGATTATGACAGCAGTGAGCTATCTACTGAGGACTATCAAACCCTCCAAGCACATGCACAATTTTTATTGGCAAATGCAAACTCTAAAATCGCATTAACTGGTCATACCGATGAACGTGGAACGCGTGAATACAATATGGCTTTGGGTGAGCGACGTGCCAAAGCAGTTGAAAGTTATCTAGTCACAAATGGTGTAAATCCAAACCAACTCGAAGCTGTGAGTTATGGTAAAGAAATGCCAATTAATACAGGTAACAATGAAGCTGCGTGGAAAGAAAACCGTCGTGTAGAACTCAATTATGAAGCAGTGCCACCACTTCTTCGCTAATGAATGCAAAAAAAGCGCTCAATTCGAGCGCTTTTTTTATATCAGGTTTAAGACCTTTGCGAGTCTGGCATGGGCACTTGCATAGACTCAATCATGTCATGCTTATTAAACTCTTTATATTCAGGTTTAGCCTCGTACTGTTTCCATGCTTCCTTGGAACTCTCTGAACTAATTTCGTTTAAGTCGATTGCCTCACCTGGCGTTGGAGTTGCTTCAAACTTTTGAATGCTCATTTTAAAGCTCCTTTTAAAATCATCCTCCTATCAACATACCATGTTCTAAAACTCTGGCAAGTGCAAAATCACCACAAATAACGCAGGATAATTTCTATTTTGCACTGAACTCATCTAAAATAGCCCAAGATCCAAATTTTATTCTTTTAAAGCTTTTAGGAGCGTCCTTGTAATGTCATACCTCACCTTGTCACAATATCTTGCACAACAACAAGGAAATCTAACGCCTGAACTCTCTAATGTGATTGAAACAATTGCTGAAACGTGTAAAACCATCGATTCAGCATTGCAAAAGGGTGCCTTAGCGGGTGTGTTAGGTAGTGCTGGTAATGAAAACGTACAAGGTGAAGCGCAAAAAAAATTAGATGTTATTTCAAATGACTATTTAATTGATGCGCTAAAAAACAACGAAAATGTAGGCGGTTTAGCTTCTGAAGAACTCGATGAGTTTACCCCAGCACAAGAGAACGGTAAGTATTTAGTTTTATTCGATCCACTAGATGGCTCAAGTAATATTGATATCAATATGTGTGTTGGCACCATCTTCTCTATCCTACCTGCCAAAAATTCAGTGACACAAGCAGAAGATTTCCTTCAAGCAGGTACTGAACAAGTCGCAGCTGGTTATGTGTTATATGGCCCATCAACTATGATGGCATTAACCGTTGGTGCAGGTACTGTTTTCTTTACATTTGATCCAGAGTCAAAAACATTCCTGTTGACAACTGAAAATATCCAAGTGGATGCCGATACAAAAGAATACGCCATTAATGCTTCAAATCAACGTCATTGGGAAGAACCTGTTCAACGCTATATTGGTGAGCTACAAGCGGGTAAAACATCTGTACGTGAAAAAGATTTTAACATGCGTTGGGTTGCCTGCATGGTCGGTGATATCCACCGTATTCTTTGCCGTAGTGGGATCTTCTTATATCCTTACGATACCAAAGATCCTAAAAAAGCTGGTCGTTTACGTCTTATGTATGAAGCAAATCCAATGAGTATGCTCATGGAACAAGCAGGCGGTGCTTCGACAACAGGTCGCGTGCGTATTATGGAAATCCAACCGACTGAACTTCACCAACGTGTACCAGTCGTCATTGGTTCAAAAAATGAAGTAGAGCTTGTTACTGCTTATCATCAATAATTTACAATTGAGAGCCTATTGATTTAGGCTCTCATGGAAGTCAAACTGAATGGCCATCATCTTTTTAGAATCTAAAGACAACCCGAAAATTAAACATTTACGTGGTTTAATTGATCAAAATAGTTACCGTAAAAAGCAAGGCCAAACTGTTCTAGAAGGCACACATTTGTGCTTAGCTTGGTTAGAAAAAAATCGTAAATTGAATTCGATTTTTACCACTGAAAAAGCAATGGAACACGCCGATTTTGACGAAATCGCACAACACTATACAGGTTCAGTGTTTGTTATTAGTGAATCACTCTATAAAGACATTAGCACGCTAGGAACCACCTTAGCATGTTTAGCGATTGTAGATTTACCAACTCAACGTGATGCTCTAGATTATACTCAAGACACTTTAATTCTTGAAAATGTTCAAGATCCAGGCAATGTAGGTACATTACTTCGTTCAGCTGCGGCTGCAGGTATTGAACAAATTGTTTGCACCAAAGGTTCAGCATCTTTGTGGTCTCCTCGCGTATTACGAGCAGGAATGGGTGCGCACTTTTCATTAAAAACCTATGAAAACGTTGCGCTTGAAGATGTGCTGTCTCAATTCAAAATTCCCGTGTATGTCACGAGCTCACATGAATCAGAAAGTTTATATGCAAAAGACTTAACTCATGCTTGCGTATGGGTACTGGGCAATGAAGGTCAAGGCGTTTCGGAATATGCCCTAGCGCATGCTTCAGCAATTACCATTCCCCAACCGGGTGGTCAAGAATCATTAAACGTTGCAGTTGCCGGATCGATTTGTTTCTTTGAAATGGTACGCCAACGGATATGATTCGTTAAAATATATTAACGAAGTCACTGAAAATAAAAAAATCTATTAAACTGCTAAAAAATAGTTGCTTAGATTGTCAACCTACCATTATGTTTTGACGTTATATAAGTAACGATTAGAAAATAATGGTGGGTACCCAATGACGGGATTTTCCATCTCTATGGATTTAGCACCAAAAAAAGTCAAGCCTGAAGATTCGAGTGTTCTTTTGAATACGGCCGAACAACGTCTTAAATATTTTATGCAAGACGTCACTGGGCGTGCATTGGTGATGATGGAAAGTGCAACTCAAGGACACAATGGCATTGCCATGGATTTAGTCCAAGAAGCTTTTATATCTTTGCATAAATCTTATGCTGATAAATCCACTGCAGAGTGGTATCCCCTTTTCTATACCATTTTAAATAACAAACTTCAGGATTGGCGTCGTAAAGAATCTCGACGGGCTTTTCCATTCTCGTTATTTAAAAAAAATAACCACGATGAAGATGATGACGAAACCATCAATATTGTGGATGAATCAACACCTAATCCGCTGCAATTTCTTGCACAAGAGATGGCTGTTGAGGAGATTCAAAATGCAATTTCTAAGTTACCTGTTCGCCAACAACAAGCATTTATGTTGAGAGCATGGGAAGGGTTTGATACACAAACCACAGCCGAAATCATGAATTGTTCAGAAGGCAGTGTAAAGACCCATTACCATCGAGCTATACAGGGCTTAAGATCTGCTTTGTCTCACTTAAACCCAAATGCCGGGGGATCATCGGATGAATCATGATGAATTTACGAAACAAGTGACTGAAAAATTGAATGTACTGGCATCACAACATCGCAATAAAGCGGTCGTGATGGAGCATGTACTCGATGAGATTAAAGACAAACCGTTATTTTCTCAGTTGATGACTTGGAAAATTACTGGTTTTGCGTTAGCAGCCGCGATCACAGGATTTGTGGTACTTCCAAATGCATTTGATTTGGAAGAAGCTCCAAGCCCACAACAAGTGATTGTCACCCCTAAACTTTCTCCGCAAATGATGGAAGATCTAGAAATGTTATCTGTTTTTGGTGAGGATAAATCAGCTCATGGCAGCTAAAGGCTTAGCGATTGCACTCTGCACATTAGGTTTTTTACAAACCAGTTTTGCAGGCTATGAACGTTTTTGGATCTTCTCGAAAGACAATAATTCTGAACTTAATGAATCTTGGGAATCGCTTTCTGAAGATGAACAAAAAGCACTGATTAAACGCTATCAAAATTTGAAAGAAATTCCTGAAGAGCAAAGTATTGTTCTACAACAAAGAATGGATTGGTTTACTAAACTGCCTGAACAAGAAAAAATACAAATGCGCGAAACTTGGCAACAGATGAGCTCAAGTGAACGAAATGATTTGCGTAAAAAAATGATGAACGCGACGACTGCCGAGCAGCGCAAAGAAATACGCGAAACTTATTTAAATAAATATATGCAACAAACCACGATGAAATAATAAACTTTAAAGCCTCCACAAGAGGCTTTATATTTTAGTTAAAGATATATACCCTCACGTTCAGGCTGATAGAGCACTTTATCAATTTTCACTTTCATTGTTTGCCCATCAGGCTGAGGCCATTCAATTTCTTGTCCTTCAGCCAAACCTAGGATTGCTGCACCAATAGGTGCAATCACATTAACCTGCCCCTTTTCACCTTTAAAGTCATGGGGATATACCAGCACAATCTCTGTAGATTCAGTGGACGGTGCAACCGTTATCAGTACTCTAGCATTCATCGTCACTACATTGGCAGGGATATCTTTAGGCTGTACGACTTCAGCACGAGCCAACTCATTTTCTAAATGCTCCATCGTTGGAGTTACCTGCTTCTGATGTTCCAACATGGTTTCTAAACGATTTAAATCTTGCTCAGAAATAATAATATTTGGATGGCTCATTTTCTGCTCCAATTCAAATGTATAGAGACAATTGAATAATTAATAGATACATCAGTTATATCAGAACTATCCAAAAATGACAGATTTGACATTCCAACATTCAATAAAAAAGCCCCCTTGAGGGGGCTTTTCTCAAGTCGAAGATTATTTTGCGTAAACTGGGAATTTAGCGCATACAGTCTCAACTTTAGCTTTCACAGCGTTAATGACAGTTTCATCACCTTTAGAATCTAAGATATCCGCGATCCAACCTGCAAGTTCACGTACTTCTGCTTCACCGAAACCACGAGTTGTTACAGCTGGAGTACCGATACGGATACCAGAAGTTACGAATGGAGAACGTGGATCGTTTGGCACAGAGTTTTTGTTCACAGTGATGTGAGCCGCACCTAACCAAGCATCAGCATCTTTACCTGTAATGTCTTGTTTGATGAGAGACAACAAGAACAAGTGGTTTTTCGTACCACCTGAAACAACATCATAACCGCGTTCGATTAACACTTCAGCCATTGCTTGCGCGTTTTTCACAACTTGTTGTTGATATGCTTTGTATTCAGGAGCCATTGCTTCTTTGAAGCAGATTGCTTTAGCCGCTACAGCATGAACTAAAGGGCCACCTTGGTTACCTGGGAATACAGCAGATTGAAGTTTTTTCTCAATTTCTTCATTTGCTTTTGCAAGGATTAAACCTGAACGTGGACCACGAAGTGTTTTGTGAGTCGTCGTTGTAGTTACGTCAGCAATTTGAACTGGGCTTGGATAAACACCAGCAGCAACAAGACCAGCAACGTGAGCCATATCAACGAATAGATAAGCGCCTACTTTGTCTGCGATTTCACGGAAACGCTGCCAATCAACGATTTGGCTATAAGCAGAGAAACCAGCGACAATCATACGTGGCTTGTGTTCTACAGCTAAACGTTCAACTTCTTCGTAATCGATTTCACCCGTTTCTGGATTTAAACCGTATTGGATCGCATTATATGTTTTACCAGAGAAGCTAACTTTAGCACCGTGAGTCAAATGACCACCGTGAGCTAAGCTCATACCTAAAACAGTATCGCCTGGGTTAAGAAGCGCTAGATAAACTGCAGAGTTTGCTTGAGAACCAGCATGAGGCTGAACGTTCGCGTAATCAGCACCAAAGAGTTCTTTAGCACGGTCAATTGCCAATTGTTCAATCACGTCTACATATTCACAACCGCCATAGTAGCGTTTGCCTGGGTAGCCTTCTGCATATTTGTTAGTGAGTTTTGAACCTTGAGCTTCCATTACTGCTGGAGAGCAATAGTTTTCTGAAGCGATTAACTCAATATGAGCTTCCTGACGAGCATCTTCACTCGTAATAGCTTGAGCTAATTCTGGATCAAAGTCAGCAATAGAGATATTGGCAAACATTAGCGAGGTCCTATTAATGTAGGGCTTTTAAGCCGTGCTAAGATTGGCGCGTATTGTAACATGAACTTGTTAAATTTCGAGAATGAAGTTTAAACAGTTTGCAATTAAATTTGATTAATTCCTGTGTGTTTACTCAATTACTATTAAAAACAAATATCTGAATTATGACTATTCTTTTTTAAATTCATTCATTTTTGAAAATTGCCTTTAACAACCTACAGTCTAAACTTGCAGCGTCAATATCATAGAAAACGAAATTTCTTTAAATGAGCACCTTATCTAAATAATTCCCATAATTTGTTCAATTCAGCATAATTTATACAATTCATTGACTTTATTACTGTGAGCTCAGATTTGAAAATGTTAAATTAATTACATCTTTATCATTAACTTGGACATTTGCATGCAAGCCATTATCTTGGATACTGAAACCCATACATTAAACGGTTTGCCCATAGAAATTGCATATGCTCCTATTCAGATTGAACAAGGCAAATTAAGTCTTGATCGCGAAAAAATTTTTGACCAACTATATAGCATTGGTGACGAAAAAATTTCCTATGCTGCAATGGCGGTTCATCATATTCTTGAAAGCGATTTAGTAGATCAACCCAACTTCAGAACCTTCGAGTTACCTCAAGAAACGACGTATATTATTGGTCATAATATTGATTATGATATTCGAGCTATTCAGCAATGCGGCGTTGAAACAAGTCATATTAAAGCCATCTGTACACTCGCTCTTTCTCGACTAGTTTGGCCTCATGCAGAAGCACACAACATTTCTGCTTTAATTTATATGATTAGTAAAGGCAGTAGCAAAGCTAGAGAGATGTTAAAAGGTGCCCATCGAGCTGACGCAGATATTATTTTGACTGCAAATATTTTAATGCACATTATTCATCATTTGGGTATTCAAAACATTGAAGAACTCTATGAAGTATCTGAAGATGCACGTATCCCTCGTACAATTAACTTCGGTAAACATCGTGGGACAGCCATTGTAGATCTTCCAAAAGATTATGTTTCATGGTTACTAAGACAAGAAGACTTGGATCCCTATTTGAAAAAAGCCTTAGAAAAAACTTTAATTGATACGCTTTAAGCAATATTTCATGACTCTCACTTTGAACCTAAAGCTTAAAGTGAGAAATTAACTATTTTTTAATACTTTTAAACGATTAAACTAAAAATTACACCAATAATTAAAATAATATAATTACATGATAATTAAATATTTTTATTATTTTTTATTCATTCAACACTGCCCACCTCATCCTCCATTAGACTAAGGCGAAGTAGAACATCTTTGTCATAAATATATTAATACCATCATACAACAACGGTATAAATAGGTGCCTTATGTCTAAACTTAGCCAAATTCTAGAATTTGATCCTTTAGATAATCCTATGTATCTTAAAAAAGTCGGCAATTGGGTTCTCACCTTCTTGCATGCCCATGACCAGGTGGAGAAAATCCAGCTCGCCATAACCAATGTTATTCCACGTCAAGCAGATGGCTCATTGCAGCCTCGACGTATTATCATTGAGCAAGCTGATCAAGAACATCAATGGCAAATCAATCACATAGAATGTTTTGATAGCCTTGAAAATAAAGAAGTCCTGCTCAATGCTTCAGAACAAACGGGTGGATCGATCATTCAAGACCTGCTCAGTGAATTTCGAAAATATGATGTTGAGGTCATGTTTAAAGCATAATTCCGATATGAAAAGCCCGCTTTACGCGGGCTTTATGTTGGAAGGCTAGTGTTAGATTTATTGTTCAACTGAACTCAACTAACTGTCATTGATCCGTCCAACTCGTCAGTAGCGTTGAATGTTTACAACCTACTGTGATTTTTAATTTAATACTTTCAATATGTGATGTGAAGTTACTTTAACACTTTTCAACAACTGAATAAAAAAAATACAATTGAATTTTTTTATTTATAGATAAGAATAAGTTTCGCGAATATGAACAAAGTTTTAATTCAAAAAAGTCGACCGAAATGGGTCGACTTTTAATTCTAATTTTAAGCTCAGAATTAAGCCAAATGACTTGAACGATTATTTGAATGATTTACACCAAAACGTCCAGCAAAAATCGTCACAATCAATCCAATCAATAAACCAATGAATGACCATAAAGCAGCTTTTGCAGCAGCTTTAGTCGCATCAGCTGCTTTTTCACGTGCTTGATCTTTTAGTTCAGTATATTTCAATTTAGCAGATTGAATATTCGCCTCTAAATCATTAAAGAATTTATCCTGCTGCATAAGGAAATTATTGACAACTTGATTCGCTTCTTGCGGAGTTAGAGATGAATTTTTCGCTAAAGCAGCACTGACTTCATTCTTATTAATAGAAGCAGTCACAGATTGTGCACGAGTTTTTAATTGTTCTGATAACTTTTGAATAATAGCCTCACTGTTATCTGGATGAATCATCAACTCTTTTGCGGCAACCTTAATTTGCTCCTTTGCCCATTCACCCTGCGCTTTTAAGAATTCGGGTTGCAATTCCTCAATCCCAGTTTTCAGCAATGATTCAGACATCTTTTCATCACTATTTTCGAGCTTTGGTAAAGGAACTAACTCCTCAAATGCTTGAACTCAGATCTGAGTTAAATTAACGCCACCTTGACCAATTCCTGATGCTACACTACCCGCAGCACTACTGACTGAACTAATCGCACTACCAGTAATTTTAGCCGCGCCGCTAATGGTCATTGCACCAAACCAGATACCTAACAGCAATGAAAGTGACCAGACAATAAAGCCATGGATTGCAGCATTAGCTTGAGCCAAGTGACCTGCAACAAATCCACCAATAGCCAACGATACTAACAATGAAATAATTGTCCATACGCTTACTGCTATACCTGAGCCATTTGTAATATCAGTGGTAGATTGTGGATCTAGGAGCGCAAATCCTAATGCAACGCCTAGTAATGAGAGTAAAATTGAAATAGCTAATACAACAATAACGCCAGCGAAAATACTCGCCCACGAAATTCGATTTTGGATCAGAACTTTTTCTTCGTACATTGTTGTGCCTCTTATTTGAATTATTCATAATTTATGTGATTTATACAGCAATACTGCAATTTAAATTTAAAATAAGCCATGTGAATTTTATGTGACAAATTTTGCATTTTTATATTTATTTTGAGACTCGATCTATTATTATTTGTCAGTATTGGTGCATCTCACGATTCAATCGACTCAGATTAACAATTCAGATTACGCACTAAATTTTGATAAAAATTTACTAAAAATACTTTAATTGACGGACTATGTTTTGTTTGAAAGACATAAAAGAAATGGTGCGCTCAGCGTGCACCATAAACAGAACATATGATATTGATTTTTATAAATAAAAAATTGAACCAAAATAGCTTTTACCGTAAAAAATACCGTATAAATACTATTCACTTTTTCAAACTGATAATCTGAAATTTAGTAACGTAATTTGGACCTACATCAAATTAAGTCTATTGAATCAGTTACAGATAACATTCAAATCCGCAATGAACTTTTGAAATGGTATATAGGTTCTCACGTCCTTACAACCCCATAAAACGTCATGATATAACATCACTTTTTTGTAATCGCTTTTTTCATGTATCATTCAAGAGTACAACTTCAAGGGTTAAGTTATGTTTGGAAATATTGATGTTTAAAGAAAAAATTAGATCAGCATCATCCTCTTTCTCCTGCAATTGTAAAAAATCTACAAGAAGATCTTATTGTTCGCTGGACATATCACTCGAATGCAATTGAAGGTAATACACTTACATTACTAGAGACCAAAGTCGTTTTAGAAGGCATAACTGTTGGTGGAAAAGCTTTACGAGAACATTTCGAGGCAATCAACCATAGAAATGCTATCTACTACGTTAAAGATATTATTCGAAAAGAAGAACCGTTTTCTGAATGGCAGATTAGAAATATCCACCAGCTCATTCTAAAAAATATTGATGATGACAATGCCGGGCATTATCGCCAACAAAACGTATTGATTTCAGGTGCTACCACTACTCCACCCGGCTATACATTATTGAATGACAAGATGGCTCAGCTCGTGGATTGGTATAATTCCGAAGCGCACAAGCTTCACCCTATTGAACGTGCTGCTAAAGTTCATGCCGACTTTGTTGGCATTCATCCATTTATTGATGGCAATGGACGTACATCTCGTCTCTTAATGAACCTTGAGTTACTCAAAGCTGGATACCCTCCTTGCGTTATTACAGTCGAAAATCGCTTAGCCTACTATGAAGCGTTAGATCAATGGATGGCTTATGGAAAAACTGAGTCTTTCATTCAGTTGGTTGCTGAAGCTGTACTAGAGGGGTTTAAACCGTATCGAATAATTTTAGGAATATAAAAAATTCCCTATGATTCCCTTAGGGTGATGATAGGTAAAATATCAGGTTATTTACTGCTTTCGGGTATCGCAAACATCACACTAGCCTATTAATTGCATTAACTCTTTACTCACATCTGTTTTTGGTTGCAGCATATCGGTTGCAAGCAAACGTTTACTCCCTAAAAGTCTATCCAATTTGACTTCAAAAGTTTCTAATTGTTCCCCTTCAGGTGCACAGATAGTTGGGTAATAAACATAGACTTCTTTCTGCTGCCCGATACGATAAGCGCGGTCAGTCGCTTGATCTTCTTTAGCTGGATTCCAACTACGTGTATAGTGAATGACATGATTTGCTGCTTGAATATTTACACCAAAACCTACCGCTGTTGTAGAAAGAATAATCACATTGAACCCTGGATTTTCCTGAAACCTATCAATTAAATTTTGTCTAGTTAAGCCACTTTTACTGCTTGTATTGGTATCCCCATTCACAGTCGTGACATTTAAACCAAAACGTTCCATCAAAATACGTTTCAAAAAGACCTGAATTTCTCTAAACTCCGTAAAAATAATGGCTTTCTCATTCCTTTGCTGAATCATTTGCAACGTATTGAATAACCAATCTACTTTTGGTGAATCTTTGAGTGTTGCCATTGGATCTTCTGCTAAAGGATGTGCACAAATCATTCTCAATTTGTGTAAGCTACTTAGCATGGCACCACGATTTCCCTCGACCGACAACTTATGAAAATGTTGAGCCACATCGGCATATAATTTTCTTTGTAAGTTAGAAATATGAATTTTTTTACAACTATTTACTTCAGTTTTAGGTGGTAAATCAGCCACCTCATTTTTCATTCGTCTTAGGACTTGAGGATCAATCAATGCTCTCAGCTCATTTAAGACTTTCTCATCACTGACTTCAGCATCTTCTATCGGTCTACGATATTTTTTCCCAAACTCATTTAACGGACCAAGTAAATTTTCCTGAATAAAATCAAATAAACACCACAAATCAGTCAAAGAGTTTTCCACAGGTGTACCGGTACAAGCAATTTTAAAATCCGCTTTTTGCGCTTTAGCTGCTTTAGTCACCATTGAGGTTGGGACTTTAATTTTTTGTGCTTCATCACACACCATGATTCCCCAGTCTTCCCGTGCCAAAGAGAATTCTAAATCGCGTAAGGTTTCATAAGTGGTTAACACAATCTCTGCATCACCACGCCAGTCTTCTTCTAACAGATGCGTAATACCATGATTTTCACGCAACTGGGTGGATATCATGTGTTTAGGAATTTTTCTTGTTTTGAGGTGATCGCCATATAAGCTTAAAATTTTAGGGAATTGGCGACTAAAAAAACGATTCGCTTCTGCTTCCCAGTTTTCAAGTAATGAAACAGGTGCAACCACGAGTACAGGCTTTTTATTTTTGGCATTTTCCAAATATTCGCCAATAAAACATAACAGCTGTAAGGTTTTACCTAAACCCATATCATCCGCCAATAGACATCCACTGACCTGTTCAGGCGCATATTGATGCAGATGCTGTAGCCACGCAACACCATAACGTTGATGCTGTTTTAAACTAAATTCGCTTTGCCTAAAACTTGTTGGCAATCTTGGTGCAGGAAAATTGTTTCGATCAAATGCAAGTTGTGCTACACGTTGTTTACTATACTCAGCCTCATCAATGTTGTTAGCAATTAAGAGCGTATCTCTCTTTTTTTTCTGAGCAGAATTTTCTTCTTGCCTCACTTCTTTGTTATTCAGTGCATGATGTTTTTGACGTAATTCTTCTAAAAGTTGTTTGCTTCGCTCAATTGACAACTTTTGATCCGCATGTGGCAAAGCCACTTCTGTTAAACCATCCTTTTCTGCAGCTTGAATACATTTTTCAAGTGCAGTAACCATGTCATCTAGTTGAGCATCAGTATCAGTCTGATCATATAGATCTATTAAATGCTGTGGTAACCAACCTGATTCTCCACTGTTTCTCTGAATAAATTCTGAATGAAGCTTTGGTGCTTCACCAATGCCAATAACTCGATCACTATAGTTCGATAAATCCAAAACTTGCTGTGCTTGTGCTACATCCTGATATTTTTGGATGGTCTCTAAGTCTTGCTTGAGTGTTCTTATCTCTTGGTCTAAAACACTTGTACGTTCAATTTCATAGCCCGCCCATACAAAAAATGGCGTATTTCGTTCATATGCTTGAATGAAATATGCGCTTTGTTCTAGATTACTCAGCGCCAAGACAATTGGGTTTGTCTCTCTTTCAGAATTTTCTAGTAAGTTGAGCGTTGCCGAGGTATAGAGATTTAATTCATTGTAATTTTTGTGAACACTTAAAGTGTAGCTATAAATTTCAGCTTGTTGTTTGGCTGCTTCAAAACTTTCAGGTGTTACCACATCTAGGGCATCTTCACCCAATTGTGCAAATGGATTATGTAAAAATGCCTGAGCTTGCTCACCTGCCACACGCCGATTTGGCATTTTTTTAATTTCTTGCAGTACATGTTTTACCTCGGGCTCAATCACCACATGAGCAATGCCACCATCTGGTAAACTAATACTGTACTGATCCTGAACCTGCTGATATTGATCAAACGTTGTTAACCAATCATTTGGGGCTTCATCAAATACCGGCTGTACTTCGACTACCGCTTCTTGGCTAATCAGATTTTTTCTTAAATTTAACTGTAACTTTTCAGGTGCCAATACAATGGTTTTTCTTAAAAAATCATCTAAATTGGCATTCACTTTATGTGCCAAATTTCTAATTTTAGCCCAATATTTTTGATTTAATGCTTTATCTTTATTTTGTATTCTTGAAAATTCTTTTAGCTGCTCTACGACTTTAAAATTTTGTTCATTCAACAAGTATTCTTGACCATCTATTATTAAGATGGCACCAATACGCTCAGGCTGATTTTTGAGTTTAATATTTTGTTCATTCAGCCAACCATCTAAAATGATTTTAAAAGTTGAATCGCTTAAACCACCTTCACTTTTAATGATTGGGCGTACATTGGCTTTACTAGGTAAATGTAATAGATGAATCACACTTGAATGATCTTCGTCATTTAAGATCTGGAATAGTTCTTCCCAAGGTAAGACATAGCCCTCATCCGTCAAATATGCTAAAGCTTCTTCTTCAAGACTTTGCCAATAGAAATCCGCATCCGTCATAGCATTTTGTAAAGGCGGATACGTAATACCTAAGTCATTGTAGGTTAACGGCTGTGTTATCGCTTGTGACACGTGCGCTTCAATAACCTCAGCTGACTTCTTTCTTTTCCAAAATGCTAATTTCATAAAATATCCCTTATGAACGTTTCTTATCTTGAAGAATAGTAATTGTTTTGAGGCTTACGATGATAAATCCCAATTTCAGCTAGTTTTTCATCAAACCGACGTTCCCAACCAGATATATGATTTAATTTTAATAAATTAGGCCAAGGCTTTATTTCATCGACATGAATTCGTCTATTTTCTTCTCTATAAGGTAATTTATTAACAACATAACAAGCATTACCAGTATCTGAAAAATCAATTACATATACATTATCAATTTTTAATAAAAAAGCATTGTTTGTCTGCGTTGAGCCAATTAATTCTTTCAACCGCCCACGATTCATTTCTCTGAATTTTCTATGTGAGGCTTGCTGTGAATTTAGTGCACCAGGTCCAAGAAAAATCTGAGAGAAACTAATCTTTTCAATAAACTTCATCCAATAATTAAATCGGTTTACATCCGCAGTTCGACTAAATAATTTAAAGAACGCTTCTAAGTCGGCTTTGACAAACCATTGAACCACCATACGTTTCGTATCAGGATTGACATTATTCCAACCCGCAGAAGAATCATATTGTGGATTCCCCCATTGATCTAATGCCATCTGCTTGAGTATTTCATGTACCTTGTCACGTGCAGATGTTTTTGCATAACGATCTAACAACGCTGCCAGAATATCTCGACTATATAAGCTATTCTGCTCTGATAACTTAATGAAACGTGCAATAAATTTAAAATAGTCTTTTTCATTCATCTGTCGAATGGACTGAATAGAAGATTTAATTAAGTCATCCCAAAACCAACTATTTGGTGCAATTCTTAGACTTCCGAGTTCATCCTGAATCCCACTCTTATCATCGTCTTGCAAGAATTGTTTCACAAATGCTTTGGTTGGTGTATCAGATAAAATGTCAGCATGATCAATTAAAGTTATCATCCATTGTTTTGGACGTTGCGTACTTTTATAAACATTCGACTTATGACGATTCAATATATCTCGCAATGTCAACCAAACCGCTGGCTTCGCTGCAATATCTTCTTTAGCTAAAGCAAAATAACTATACAATAATGGAAAATAAACCAAGTTAATGATGCTCTGTTCTGCCTGATTAAAATGCTGAACAATACGTTTGCCAATATCATTAAAAATAAGTTTTTCTTGGGTATCCGGCAAAACCTTACTTAATGCCCAAGCTAAATTCTTCCAATCTCTTCGAGTAAATTGTTCAAATCCTGAATGCTCAAGTTTCGAAATCGTTTTGAATATTTTGACATCTAATGGAATTGAATTTTCAAGATCATCAAATTTTCGCTCCAATACCTGCAAGGTTTTTGTTAAACGTACAGGTTGAACGAACTTACTATATGTGGTTTCTTTTGGGAAAAGCAGGCTTAAACTTTGTTCTAACCGACGTTGCAAACGTTCTATTGTCATCGCATTACCTCGCCAACTTACAAGTTTCAACAGGAGATGAGACGAAATGTGGTTGTGGTTCAGCGTTTTCCTTTTCTATTAAGCCATAAAACTGCATTCTTAATTCTACACGCCGCGAGGCTTCTTTACTGTCCTTTGCTGAATTAAATGAAACACCACCTGCTAAAAAAAGCTGTTTCACTTGCTGTTTTTCCTGCTCAGTTAAAGCCAAGCCAGAACTAAACTTTGGATCAAGTAAGCTACACATCACCCATTCTGAACGTCTTAAACTTAAATTAAGATTGTATAAATAAGAGCCATCCGTATCAGTAAAACCCTCAATGACAATTTGTTTAAACCATTTTTCACCTAAAGGATTATTCGCTTCCTCAAGGATAATGGGCACGATGGTATTGAGTCGGTTGCGCCCCACCTCATTTAAACGATAGTCATTATGTGCAAAACGTCCTGCTTCCCCAAAATTGATACGGTTGTTTTTACAGTCCACTTCAATGCCAGCATCTTTTAAACGTGCACTGTTCTGAATATTTTGACAAATATTTAAAATATCCGCATTACGCTGATCTTCTGCTTGCGTCGCTTCATTAATTTTCTTGGTCACAATCATTAAAGACACAGCCATAACCACAAGAAACAAGGTCATTAAAGCCGTCATCAGATCGGCAAAAGAAATCCAAAATGGCTTTTCACCTTCATCTTTAGATCGTGAGGTATTAGAGTACCGATTACCAAACATGACTTAAGTACTCCAATATTAATGTTTCTTCTGAGTCACAAGTTCTTCAAGATCTTCAACGAAACCACTTAAACCTTCAATACCTGTTGATAAACGTTTAACGGCTTGATCAAGAGCATTGTCATATACGCCCAAGGTGTGATTAAGGCTTGTTTCGACGGAGTTACCAAAGCTTTCAAAGCTTTTGACCATCACGTCACTAATTTGCGCTGAATAATCCTGCATTTCTTTCTTCACTTGATTTAGTGCAGAAGTCATCTGATTCATATCATCAAGCATTTTGCTACTCATACCGACTTCTGTTTGTGCTTGTTGAATAAGCCCTTCAAGTGTCGCGATTGCCTTATTCACACTGTCTTGTGATTTTTTATAATCACCGAGCAAGTAAATCAGATTGCTGCTTGCGCTTGTCAAATGAGTAGATGTTGTTGTGACCTCTGAAATCAACTGTGATGTTTTATCTGTAACCGTCGTTAACGATGAACCTGCCGTATTAAATTGATCTGCAGCAAGACGCATTTTTTCAGCACCCGTATTCATTCCTGAAATACTTTCTGTGGTCACTTGTGTCAGTTTATCTATATTGTCTTTATAGGCATTTACAGCATGTTGGCTCTGCACAATCAATTCTTTTATTTCTGTACCCAAGTGATCAATCAATGCTGAGGATTGCTCATGCAATTTTTGTTGGTTGCTAGCAACTAATTCATCTTGTTCCATACGTTTTTTTGCAATATCTGCCATTACATTCGACATAGTGCCGCCCATATGACCAATTAACTCAGATACTTTGCCATTTAACTGCTCAATTGCAAATTGCCCCTGTTCTCCAATTTTTTCAGCGCCTTGTGATAAATGTTCCACCATTTGATTCATTTGCTCAGACATCGCATTTTGCTTCATCTGAATATCTTCAATCATTTTAGTAATCTGCATTTCCAAGTTTTGTGATGCACTTTCACTATTGAGTTTCATATCTGTAATGAGCTGACTAAACCCTAGTTGCATTTCTTTCATTGCAGATACAGATTGAGTCATCATCTCGCCCATGCCCTGCATCTGTGCACCAAAAGTAGATTCTAGTTTGGACATAAACCCTGTTAAAACATCGGTAATTAACTCTTGTACCCGACTACCCTGATCTCCACTAACCTGTTGTACACTTGATGCAATCTTGTCTAACGGTGCTTGCAAAGTATCTGTAATGGATTGACCAATTTGCGTCGCCATATCCTGACTTGTTTTGGCATAACTCTCGGTGAGTTGGCTCGCAAATGCGAGTTGATTCTTTTTATTTTCCTCGACTAAGTTTGTCATCATTACTTTTAAATCATTGACCAAACTGTCTTTTAATTGACGTGCATTGGTTTCATTCGCTTGACTAGATTTTAAAAGTTGTGCGAGATACTCTTCACCTGTTTCATCAGGTTCAAATTTCAAATCAATGACGCTAGTCAGTGTCTCGAGCTTTGCATAGCATTCTCTTAGCCAATACTTTTCTTTCCAAGTAATAAACATTGCAATAAAGATCGCAAGCCCAGATGCCATAAATGCCTCACCAACCCCCCCTAAAAGTAAGGCAAGACTGTTTTGGACTTTGGATGGATCACCAGCTGGATCAAAAGCTAGCAAACCAAATAGCAATCCAACAAAGGTAGCAATAATACCAACACCGGTAATAATGCCCGGAATGTGTTTATAGAAATCAACTTTCAGTGGTGTATCAATAATCGCGATTTGAGAAAAAAAAGCATCGCTTGAAACAGTTGATCGGGAGGCAATAATTTTTGACTCACCATCGACTTCTTCACGAATATCATGCAGAGAGTTCTTATAATTCTCCCAAGCATGTTTCAGTTCGCCATCTTCTGAAAAAATTTCGTCAAGCACATGTTTAGCTGTATGTGACTGCTGATCTTCTTTTAATTTTTGAATAATTTCATCAAAATTCTGCGCTAATCTCTTGGCAGGAAACCAATATTGTTTGACAAAAAAATACATTACAAAGGAGACAAAAATCACCATTGCAACCGGTATGACATAATAACTTTGTAAAAATTCTGCTATTGTCAAAAAACTCACTGCATACCCCATAGTATTTTTATAAATTACAATTAGAAAATTATATCAAATAACTTAATATGAATATCTCTTCTTAACTATGTCTAGGATAAAGAAGGGATATTTTAGAAAAACTAATTAGTTTTTAAAGACAACTTTTCCAAGATTTTTAGCTTAGCTTGATCAAGTAAATCTGGATTAGTTTTTAGGCTTAATGACTCTCGTGCTTTATTCCCCAAGAAATATGCAATTCTTTCAGCATTTGCACCAGATGGGTGTGGCAATCCAAACAATATCTGCTGGTCTTGTAATGATCCCTGCTGAATTAGATACTCAAAAACTTGGCTAACTTTAGGGCCGAGAGGAATATAAATTGCTTTCGGCAATTTGCTAATTTCTTCCATTAAATAGACATCAATCATGTCACGTAATAACGGGTGTTTCAGCATATTAGGTGTTGACCCACTATAATCTTTACCATTAATAAATACAGGGTGCCTTAGTACAGAAGTCGTATGCACTAAATAAGCATCTTTATCAAAAAGACTTGACGTACTTGATATACCTAGCTTTTCATGTAAGCCAATATGGTCTAATAATTTGATCAAATTTTTACGTAGTGTTCCACTAAATGCCCCTTCATTCTTAGCTATTTTAAGAACATCCTCTTGCTCTAGCCCTTTCATTAAAGATCTTTGCACAGATGATAAGGCATTAAATAATTGAGTTTTACCTGGAGTTATACCTACTAGGACTACTTTCGCTTTTTCTGATACATAATCAAACGGAATGTAGTAACTACTAATATTTCCATGTTCCAAGATTTTTAATGAATCTAAGGCTGATAAATCTTTCGAATTTTCCAGATTCACTTTTTTAATAGCTGTAAGCATTTCTGAGTAAGATTTAGTAGCCATATTTTCCTATTTAAAAAACTTATTAAGAAACAATTAAGTTAAAACATTTCTTGTAATCAATAAAAGTGATTCTTCAATTTTTATTATTTTTGAGATTGCGTCAATTGAACTCAAAACCTAAATCAATGATTTTAAATATTAATTTATATAATCTATAAATTTTGCACCCAATTTTTACGCAAATTAGATTTAGTTTATTGAATCCTGAAATTAATTTTGTTCAAAGTCCGTTTAAGGATTTGAACTTGTGTACTCAGATTAACACATGTAAATTGAATATAAAAAGAAATGCTATAACATTTCTTTTTTATATTTATTTATTTTCATGTATCATTTAAGAATTCAACTGCAGGGAAAAAGTTATGTTTGAAAATATTGATGCTTTATAGAAAAAAATAAATTAGCATCGTCCTCTCTCCCCCCAGCAATGGTAAAAAATCTACAATATGTATCACATTATCAAAGCAATAGTTTTTTCTCCATACTCAATTTCTCTAGAAGTTCCAAAATAACGAAAAACAATTTGCTTCCTATTTAAAGCATTTAGAATAAAATTGGAAAGGGTACTATCACTTAATGCAAGACTAACACTGCCAAAAACCTCTTTACAATTTTGTAAATACCATTCTTCAAGCTCATTATCAGAGAACTTACCATAATCATGCTCAATAAAGGCATCAAATTTCTTTAGATACGATGTAAGACAAAGAGTGAAATAAGGATCAAGTCTTTCGGTCGCCCCTAAATCAGTAAAATCAATTGTTTTGTCAACAATTTTTTCTGGAAATAAATATAAATGCCCCGCATCAAACCAGAACTCAACAGCTATATAATCCCAATCAAGCAATGTGATTACTTGCGAGAATTCTTCGAAAAACATATGTATAGCTTTTTTACAATCAGAAGATAACTCATCACTGCCTTGATCCAACTTACCGAGATGATCACTACTAAAAGTTAAAGAGTCATCATATTTCTCAATATCATATAATGCCATTACACTTACTCCAGTCTTGTCCCTTTCTTATCCATATTTCTCAAAGTTACTCTCATTTCACGATTAAAGTTAACAAGGTACTTTGCTGCCTCTTCATTCGTCATATTCGGATAGGTACGATTTACGTTATTCAAATAATTTTCAATCCTTATACTGTAATATTGATGTGGCCCCCTATGATTTGATAATCGTACACCATTCTCTG
Source organism: Acinetobacter sp. ANC_7512 (assembly GCF_056779935.1). NCBI lineage: Bacteria > Pseudomonadati > Pseudomonadota > Gammaproteobacteria > Moraxellales > Moraxellaceae > Acinetobacter > Acinetobacter sp. ANC_7512. The sequence goes on from NZ_JBWYIX010000003.1 coordinate 70,658, forward strand.
CGCCGTTTATATTAAACCCACCCTTTGAAGCTTTTTGTACTAATGGATTAGTTCTTAACTGCCAAGGAATTATATGGTGCGCTTGGCCTCCACTACCTGGCAAGTTACTTCTAAGTTCAGTACGTGCAGTATCCTCTCTAACATTTAATCTACTTGTGTAGTCTGTCTTATTTTCCCGCCATTTATCTTCATGATCAGGATCATTGGGTGGCATTCCAGTAGATGAACTTCCTGAAGTTGATGGCAATGGGACTATCTGAACACTCTCATTATCCGGTTTCCCACTATTTATTGCGACCATAGCAAGCACATCCACACCAATTTGTGCTGCTTTTGTTCTACATACAGGATTTGTAGCACACAGCCTTGCAGAGCCAGCTGTTAACGTTGCGAGCCCTTCGAGAGCTGCAGGAATAAACATTAATGCATTGTTTTTTACCGCTACTTCAGCAGCATTGGCTGCAACAGCAACATCTTTATAGCCTGCATAAGCAACAACCAATCCAGCTGCTAATTGCGAATATTCTGCTATAGATTCAAAATACTTATTCACTTCATCAACTGAATTAAATTGCTTATTTTGATTCAGCATTACACCAGCAACTGTTTCTCCTACAGCAGCTCCTATTGCACCTGCTTCACATTGTGCTTTTTGTGCTGCTGCAGCCACACAACCTGCAGCCGCATGAGCAATTTTATGCAGTATAAATTCTACTTGTGTCCCAGTGAATCCATCTATATTTGAACCAATCAGCTGCGAAAGTCCTGCGTGTCCCACTGAAACAACGCCAGATAATAATGCTTTTTCCAAGTTAGTTTTCAGATCACCGCCATTAACAGCACTTTGTATAAGAGCAGAACCTGTTGAATTGACAAAAGTATTCGTCATTTTGTCAGCTAATGCTGTGCTATTTGGTTTCAACTTTAATGCACTACTTACTTCACTCAATAGCCCTGCAGTTACAACACTTGTAGCTAAACTTTTAACAGATTCTTTGCTTCCCAAGTCTTTTAAGGTCTTACTTAGATCACCACCATTATTGATGGTACTGATACTAGCTTGTGTCAGGAGCGAAGTGACAGCTGCATTCGCCATTGCACCTAATGTTGAGGGGACAATGACTCCTGCTGCAGTAGTTGTTACACCCGCAGCCCCAATCATACTTGCACCTAGACCTACTGTTGTTCCACTAGCAGCAGCCCCTCCAGCAGCACCTGCTGCGGCTGCGGTACCACTTCCCATTGTTGCTATAGTAACAATAATGACAATGAGTGCAGCACCAGCACCCGTCAATCCTTGTGACTTATAATCCCAACTCTCTTGTGCAAGTTTTACTGCTTCCCAATTGACATCTTTACGAGCAATAAGACCTTTCAGATATTCATTACCAGGTTGATTGGATAGCTTGATCACTTCAGCACGAACATCATTATTCTGACCAGTAATCACTGGAACTTGTACAGTCAGTCCACCTTTCGCAATAAACGTTGGTGCAACTGGCCCATTAAAACTTGGAAGTTTTGCAGTTTCCGTAATCGAACCCTTATCTTGCATAGACTGCCAAACAACACTGTTACTTTCTTTTTTCAAAGTTTCTGCGACGGTTTTGGAAGCTCCTTCCAGAGTAATATTTCCACCCGCTTCAATATTTGCCCCCTCCAAATAGTTAAATACTGTTCCTTTGAGACGAGTATCAAATCCAGATTTAGTTCCTATATAGTTGGCATTTAATTCTGAAGGTAATTCTGATTTTACATTTCGCGTCTTTGTGGTATGTGAGTTATTCAGTTTGACACCAAGAAATGAGCTTTTCTTAGTAATATCTGTTGTACTAAGTGTTACATCATCAGCAGTTAAGAAGTTTAGATCCCCTCCAGCCTGAATATTAATTTTTCCATCAATAGCATTTAGTTGACTAGAATACATATCAATACTCGTGCGATTCTGACCTGTCATCGAAGCTGTATTCTTTTCTTGACTTTTAATATTAATATTTTTTGCATCAATATCGACAGACAAGCCTCCACTTTTCTCATCGGTCTGCGTTGTTGTAATCGTTTTCTTTTTTCCGTACCATTTTCTTTTTGTTTCAGTTTTCTGAGATTTATTAAAACTATTATTAATCGCCACATCGAAAATTATATTTTTATAAGCTTCAATATTTACATCATTTTCTGAGGTAATCGATACTCCTTGTAAAACTAAATTATCTGTAGCCTGCTTACCCGTAGCTTTTATAGAAACCCCTTTAGTTCCATTAATAATTGTAGGGCTTACTGGGCTATACCAACGATAATTATTATCAGAGGGTTTCCCTTGTTCATACGAGTCTTGATTAGCATCAATAACTATACTGCCTTTAATAACACCTTTTTTTACACTGTTTTCAATAGGGTTATTATATTTTCCTTGAATATTATACCCATCACCATCCAAGGTTCCCGCAGCTTCAAGGCTGACCTTTCCATCTTTCGCATCAATAGATGAACCGCTAATACTTAAACCTTTATTTGATACAACCTGAATATTGCCTTTTTCACTAATAAATTCTGTACCAGTATGTACCTCTCCATTAACATAACCAACATTAAATAACTCTAACATTTCAGAATAAAAGTCTTTTTCTTCTCGTATTCGAATAGCTTTTGAAACATAATTCGGATATTGTTTTGTTCCTATAATTAAAATTTTTTCTACTTCCTTCCAGACAGCCTCACCTCCGGCTACTAATTCACCAGATTCAACTCTTTTACCTAATGTAGTTAATTCCTGCATTAAAAACGCCATAAAATCTTTATAATCATCTGATTCAAAAAGTAATTTTTCCTGGTTAATTAAATTATTTATTCTTGCTTTGTATTCATCAGTATGTTGATTAGTAATAGTATTCCGAACTCCATCAACAATTAAATCTCCACCAGTTGATACAATTGATAAATCTTTCGAAGCAGTTAATTTTGATCCCTGTAATTCAACCTTGTCACCTTGCAAGTTAATTCCACCACCTGCAGTATTGAGCTTGACCACTTGTTCAGAACCCTTACCTTGTGTGCCACCATAACCCACTAATTTTAATAAGCCGTTCTTTGCAATTAATTCAATATCGCCTACTGCCGATAGCTTAATAAGCTTCGGATCAATGTTTAAACCATTTGCCCCTCTAGTCTCAATACTTAAGTCACCATTCAGGCTATTCAAATTGGTATCTTTTTTTAATAAGTCACTTCCTGTGGCATTGAATACTAGGCCCGGCTTAACAGATAAATTTGTGGTTTCTAATAAAATAGCACCACCTGTCATTTGGGCATTCTGCATTATTTGGTTGCCCGTGGCAGTAAGTGACAAGACTCCTTTTGCTGTTAAGTTGGTTTTAGCTGATGGGTGCCACACAGTAGCTGTCGGCGTATAATCTGCATTCAGATATAGGGTTCGTTTTGAATTGACTGCTAAATGTTGATCTGAGTTTGCTGTGATATTTTTAAGAGCCAAAATATCCTTGGCATAAATTTCAGTATTTCCCTTCGACTGCAGCTTACTGTCTGCAACATTAAGCATACCTGCCTCACTGTTTAGATGTAGCTGGTTTACAGTTGAGGTCAAATCAGTATTCTTAATATCAATATTACCCTTTTTAGTTCCTATTGATACAGATTGGCCTTCGAGCTGATTGCTAAGAATAGTGTCGTATCCATTATCTCCACCACCAACTACCACATCAATATTAGAATCCAGATTTACACCATTTTGTCCAAGGATCTTTAAATCACCTTTGGCTGTCGCTAAGTCTGCTGAATTAACGCTGACTGTACCTTTTTCTGCACTGGCAATTACAATCCCTTGAGCTGCGTCAATCACGGTCTTATCTGTAATCTGTTCATCACGATCGGCATGGGACATGGGCACAGTGGTTTGAACCGAATTCAAGTTGACATTTTCATGGGCGATGATCGATGTATGGCCCGTAGTTGAGTTTACTTTCAGACTTTGTGCCTGAATACTGCCCTGTAATGAGGCTAATTTGACATCACTTACTGCATTTAACGCTGTACCTTGCGCGAGAGACATGGCACTAAGAGTAGTAAAGTCAATGCCTTGATCTGATTTTACAGTCGTGTTCAAATTTAAAGTATCAGACTGTATGGCAATACCATTGGCTGCATGCAGCGCCGTACCCGTGAGCTCTATGCCCTGCTTTGCTTCAAGTTGTAGTTTTCCTGAAATTTTAGCTAAGGGTTTCGCTTTATTATCCCAAATCAGATTTATGCCACTGTAGACATTGATATCTTTTAAACGTGTAGCATTATTGACCAAATTAAAGCTTAAGTTTTTAAGACTGACATCACCTGTACCATAGATATTTAAGTCTTTACCGGCATAAAGTGTTCCACCATCTACTTGAAGCAGATGTGCCTCTTCAGCTGACTGGATATTGATTGAACCACTCGTGGCTTGTAACGTATTTCCTATTAGTTTCAGGTCTTTATTGGCAGTTAAGTTTAAATCTTTCGCAGCAATCAATCTTGCTGTGCTGTTACTCAACAGACTCTCATTGGCATTAATATTGGCAGAGCCTCGGTTACTACGTAGCTCTGAATTTGCTGCCAGACTGATCCCTTTAGCATCGATATATAAGTCGCCATTTGTACTGAGGTTGTTGATTTTGGTACCAGTGGCTAAGTTTAGATTACCTTGAGCTCCAATAATCAGTGCTGCTGAGTTGAGGGTTGTGGCATCATAATTTAGCGTAATATCTTTTGCATTCAGATTTAAATTATTGCCTGAATCAATATTAATTAAACCATAACTATTTACTGATCCACTTATAGCAATATCTGCAGCAGCTCCTGTTCCGGTGCTAGCAACGCTGACTAAACCATTCTTTTTATCTGTAGTTGAAATTGTTCCACTATGAACAATTTTACCAGTATTGGTCACCACTATATTATTTACAGCTTGGAGTGTACCGGCATTCGTGACACCTAAGCCCTTTTCATTCCCCATCAGGAAGATGTTATTGGCATACATCCCGCCCAAACTTTTAATATCCACTGCCAATGCAGGTGCTGCGACTGTTGAGGTTTTACTGTCAATGCTCTCAAGGTTGGCTGAGATTGTATTTGCACCTGTGATGACATTAATATCTTGATTTGCATGCATTTTTGCATTCAAGTCTAACACACGTGCATAAATATCTACATAATCAGCATTATTGTTGTTCCCACCTAAACCTAAAGTTGAACCTGTGTTGGCTGTAACCGTCACCTTACCTTGGTCTACAACAAATTGCTTTAGGCTTCCATCCGCATTTAGCTGTGCCTTGCCTGTGGTAAAAATGGCCTTATTGGCATTAATGAAACCTCCACCTTTAATATTAATACCGGCTGGGTTAGCTATAATGACATCTGCACGTTGACCAGCAATCTCAAGATTTCCTTCAAAACGTGTTGCTGCAGTTGAATTGATTTCATTTAAAATAAGCCGTGCTTCACCTTTAGCTAAAAATGGGTTTGCCCCTACATTCCCAACAGTGATGGAACCAGCACCTGTACGGCTGTTATTCAGGACTACACCATTACTTAGCACATCCATTTGTTTATAGATATTATGGGAGACACCATTTACTGGGGTTTGAATGTTGACTACAGGTACATTTTGACCTTGGCTATTCTTTCCCACGCCCACGACTGGCCTGTTCGCTACATTAGCCGCCGGATCTGCTTGAATCTGTGAATATACAGGTGCTACAGACATCCATAAACTCATGCTGGCCACCAAACTTTTCACTACCCAATGCTGCTGTAAAATTTGACTATCGTGAGTCCCTGGAGAGATTGCTATTTTTGCACTCTCTCCAGCAGCTTTGGTTTTACTTTTACTATTTTCCCCTACAACGATGAACATATTGCGGGCTTTGCTGAAAATGATGCGATAAAGATTTTTATTCATTGAAAGTACTTCTATTTTTTAAATAATTTTTTAAATTAAAAGCTTTAAAAAGAATAATTCAGGCTAAAGCCCGTAATAAACTCTTTTATTATACTCTGTGGAGTAACCAGTCCGTGTCCAACAAAAGCATCCAGATATAGCCCCTGGTAGTAGCTACGTATTCCCGTAACTCCCCCTGCTAAATAACGCTGCCCCGCAATACTGTGCTTCCCAGTAACCCACCCCTGATCTATCCCTAGATAGACTTGGCTGTTCAAGGGAGTATTGATATTTATTTCTTGCTGCAGAAAATGACCATTATCTCCAGATAACATGATTTCACCATCGAAGCCACGAACACTATAGCGACCACCAATATAGAGACGGTCTTGGGGCACCAAGACCTTGGGCGTATATTGCCCTTTCCAATTTATGCGGTATTGAGCTGCCTGATTGAATAAATTAAAAGGATAATTTATTCGCAAATCAGCACTCCAGAGTGGTGCACGTGAGTAACCTTCAACCGGAAGTGGATTTCCAAAAATGTCGGTAATTTCTTCTTCTGGCGCAGCAAGTGAATTAAAAGCGCCCACCCCTCTTCGATAATCTAATCCGACATCGACTAAGGTATTGCCAATATAGTGCTTATGCTGAATACCCGCATGCCAGCCAGCTGTACGTCGATGCTGAACACCGATTTCAATATCTTCAATATAGTTGCGGTTTTGTTTTTGATAAAATTTGCCATATACGGAAGTTTTATATTGGGTTCCGCGTAACATCATTTTAGACAAGGTGATATTAGCCTGCTGACTTTCACCACTGTATAAAATCGGACTCTCATAACCCGCAACATACTGATCGTATTCATACCAGTTGTAAGTTGCACTCAAGTCAAAAGTCTGGAACGGTAATTGATAGCTAGCAAAGTAACTTTTATTACGGTCTTGATCAAAATCATCAAGTGAATGGCTGAAATTAAGATACAGCCTGTCATTCATTCGGGCAGGATTATTCAGGGTCAGTCCAATGTTACCAATATATTGGCCAGTGCTTTTATTACCCGAATCATCTACAGACAAGCTAACATTAAGTTTTTTATAAGGTTGCGTGCTAATCAGAATATTACTGTGCCCTACTGCTGTTTCTTCTGTAGCGGGCTCTATTTGAATATCAACCTCTAATCCAGATACTTTTTTTAAATTTTCTAATGCTTGGTCTAATAAACGAATATTAAGAATATCACCTTCTGTAAAAGGAAGGGCTGTCTTTAACTGCAGAACTGAAATATCAGGCCCATTATGACTGATCTTAGCTATACGTCCTGGCACCAATTCAAATCTCAATATCCCTTGAGTCATATCCTGTTCAGGCACCACAATTTGAGTCGTGACAAAACCTTTCTTGATCAATTCATTCTGAGCGAATCTCACCACATTCTGTAAACTCTTAGTACCTATACACTGCCCTATAATTTGACCATTTTTTTTATTGAGTAATTTAGTCAAAAAAACAAAAGCATCTGTCGTCTTAGGTTTCAAATCATCTACGTCTAAAACTATTCTTTGGATATCAAAACAAGGGATTTCATCAATAATTAGTGATTTCTGTTTAGCTAAATTATAAGTTTTAGGTTTAATATTAGTTTGTGTATCTAGCTGCTGTTTTAAATCTTTTAACCGCTGGTCTTGCCTAATCAATTCGGGTAAAAAAATCTCTTCAGGAAATAAAGGCTTTACACTAGAAGCACTCACATTTTGACTAGCAGCACACACAGTATTTAAAGTAAAAAAACAACTCAAACTTAGATAAAAAAATTTTCTCATTTTTAACGATTATTATTATAAAATTAAACATTGTGACGAAATCTACTTTATTTATCCATAATCCTCAATACCACACATCTTTACTTTTTTTACTTTTTTGTTAATTTAGCTTCGTTGCACCATTTTTAGAGAGTATGACACTTATCGAAAATTCAATTACAATTAATTCCTCACCCTAAGTCTCTGTTACTTGAACAACGCACATCGACTGCTGCGAATCTGTTAGATGCATAGTGTAATTCTTCAGTACTTATATGGGGAGTTATTAGAACAGCTATATCAAATATATAATTTATTGTTTTTGATATTTTTTAATTTAGATTTTAAAAATTTACAGCTTCAATTAATTTTTTAATCGGAATTTTATTATTTTACAATGTAGTTGGCTTAGAGGTGGTGGCAATTGAACTCACCCGAAATCTTTAATGAAATCTTGCAATTAAAAAATTTGAAGTACTAGATTTTTACCCCAATTTACCCCATCATCTTTTCGAACAAAAATTCTCTATTTATAAAAATGTTTAAAACAGAAAATTACTATCGTGTCGATTATTTAGGTGAAGAAGGCATTACAGAAACATGTCTATTAAGCCTGCACAATTTGATCCAAACTCATGCAGATCTAAGTTACGCTCTATTGCTGACAAGTGAACAATCTCATGCCTTTATCATGAAAGATCTAACCGAAAATTATTATGTCATTCGCTCTGGCTTTACATCGGGTTATTTCGGAGAAGGACCTAAAGGTCTAGCAATAGCTCTGTCTCTTTTAAAGAGGCATCATATTGAAACTGAAGAAATTCTAGTATCCACAAAACTCCTTAATAAATTGAATAGCTCATAATTGAGTGATCAGGACATCGAATTTATTTTTCAGCAAAAAATCATTCGTCCTATTCGTCTGCATGATTATATTTATCCTTTCGAAAATGAAGCAGCCCACACTGTTAATTCAAAGCGTTACTACCCTTTAGAACTACCCTACTCGATTATTGATGACAGAATTTTTGACTTAGCGTTACTGTTTAAGCAAGATCCCGACTCTGCTTTAACAAAAGCGTATAAACGTCTTGAAGATATTGTTCGTACACGTACAGGTATCCGTGAGCATAGCACCAAGCTATTTGCTCAAGTCTTTCAAGGTGAAAATGCCACTCTCACTTGGGATGTACCAGACAGTGCCGAGATCAAAGGTCGAATCAATTTATTTACGGGTGCATATATGGCGTTCAGGAATGCTCGTGCCCATCGCGAGAAAGATGAAAACTTAATTCATCAGTACCGAGAGTTTTTATTGATCAATGAGTTATACCTACTAGAAGCTGAAGCAATAACAATAGAATCAAAATAAAACAAGGCCATATGGCCTTGTCTTATATCACTATGCTAAATCTTTACCGTTACTTAAGATGAATTTTCGCAACATTGCATCCACTCGAATATTTACTTTGTGGGGAAGAATGGTTGCTCCATCTTTAGCTTCTAAATATTGTTTCGCTTTGACTTTATCTACCGTTGCTAGAAGCTCATCAAAACGTCCAAACTCATTAATATTATTTACAGTGACCTGAGTATTCATGAGTTGTCTTAACTTCGTTTCATCGAGTCCTAGTGCTTCTGCAAGATCATGAATTCCATCTTCTTGTGCTTGGAATTGATACTCAGTGATGTAATCCCTGAACGATTTACCAGCAACAAGAGTCACATCTCCACTCTGTACATCATGCAAGAAGATATTGGCAAACTTCTGTTCTTCGGCACTGAGCATTGCAAAACTCTTATGCAATTCATTTAACGCATCTTCAATAGAAAGTTCTAAATCACCATTACGCAGTGCTTTCAGATATTTATCAAAACGACTGTTCATGTAATCTGAGTCGATTTTGTCTGTATCGATTTCTGTTAAATAGCCTTCTACTTCAAAAGGTATGTTACCCCCACCTGATCCGCCACCACCGCCATTCGAGAACAGTTCTTTATAACGTAGTGCCAGAACTAAGAAGGTTTGCTCATCCAACTTTAATTGAATCGTAAATTTCTTTTTCTGCTCATCAGTAAATTCATAACTTAACTTATCCCATTTAAAGCCCTGAATTTTGGCGGCTTCAAGATATTCGTTGAGTTGTTTAAACAGTTTTGCAAATAATTCACATGACTGATCGTCTTTTGGTAACTTATCAAAATTAGACACATTGGCATTTTTAAATACGCTATCAATTTTTTCGAAGATGTCATTGATGTTTTTTAAATTGCTTGGCAATTTATCAACAAATAAAGCCAATGGCTTATCACCTGAATATAATTTTACTGCAGCGTCGATATTACGCTTCATGGTGTGCGGACGACGATAATAACGAATAATGCCAAATGGCTTATCTTTGCCAAACAAGCGATTTGTACGTGAGAAGGCTTGGATTAGGTTTGCATATTCTAATACCTTATCTAAATACAGCGTATTGACCCATTTTGAATCAAAACCTGTCAGCATTTGATCTACTACAATTAACAGATCAAGCTGTTTTTCAGGTGTATTTTCAATGCGTTTATAGGCTTCTTTGTGTGATAACCGATCTGCAATATCTCTCTTCATCTTGGCATGATTAGCTAAGCTAAAGTCCACACCATAAAGTGCATTGTAGTCTTGAATAATTTCAACTAAGCCATCCTGTTTAAAGGCAGCATTACCGTTGTTGTCAATATTTGGATCAAATAAGGCTGTGACTTTTAGCTCTGGCATCCCCTTTTTAATCAATCGATAATACTCAATCGCTTCAGGAATACTACTGGTTGCAAACATGGCATGGAATTTATGATTTTGGCTAAACTGCATCCAATTGTCTTTAATATCTTCAACAACTTTATTGCGATGCTCAGTACGATGATATTGTGATGTTGGCAGATAGTCCTCGATTCCCTTAATGTATTTGCCTGACTTATCTGTACGCCCTGCCATTTCAACTTGCTTGCTGTCCATGAAGTGTTGATAAACTGCTTTTTTCTCAGGATCATCAAAAGCTTCTTTTTCTGTATTGGCTTTTGCTTGGTACAGTGCAACTTCTTTACGCAATTTAGAATCTTTATAAGTTGAAACTAAATACGGGTCAAAACCTAAAACGTTTTTATCTCGAATACCGTCTGCAATACTGTAACGGTGCAATTCACTCCCGAATACCGTTGCCGTGGTATTCATATTTTTTTCATTTTCTTCTTGAATCGGTGTACCTGTAAAACCAAAGAATACTGCTTGTGGGAAGGTATCTTTAATGGTCATCAACATTTCACCAAATGTAGAGCGATGTGCTTCATCTACAATGATGACAATCCGTTTTTTATTGATCAGTTCAATGTCATGTGCATTTAAACCGCCATCTTCATCTTTGATATTACTCATTTTTTGAATTGAGCTTACGATCAAGACTTCATTTGGATTGTTACTTTTGAGCTTACTTACCAAGGCATGGGTATTTTCAGTGGCTTGGACAAAGTCTTCAATTTCAGCAAAGTTGTTATATTGCTCAAGTGACTGCACACCCAACTCAATACGATCCATTAAGAAAATCACTTTATCTGCATCTTTGCTCAGCGCAATCAAATGGGCTGCTTTAAAGCTGGTCATGGTTTTACCAGATCCAGTGGTATGCCAAATATACCCCCCTAAACGATCTCGACCATCCCATTCAATACTTGCCACCCGATCCGTGATTTCATGTACAGCAAAACACTGATAACTGCGCATGACTTTTAAAATACCATCGGTTTTATCAGCAATGGTATAGAAACCAATCAGTTGATGTGCCATGGGTATAGAAAGCAGATTCCCCGCAATATCTTTCCAATAGTTCACAGGTTCGTTATTAAAATCTCCCCAATTAAAATAGAAATCTGAGTTAAATGTGCCATCGGGTCCCGGGTTGGCAAAGTACCATGTTTCTTCTGGGTTCATTGCTACGAAGATTTGTACCAATGCAAACAAACCTGTAAAGATGCCCGAACGTGCGTAGTTTTCAATTTGGTGTGCCGCCTGACTCACAGGTACGCCTGAACGTTTTAGCTCGATATGAAACACTGGCATACCGTTAATGAGAAGCATTAGGTCGCCACGACGGTCATTTAATATTTTAGATTTGGTTGGGAATTTCGGTTGTTGCGCAATCTGATAACGACTTTTACCTGCGGCAATTTCCTGACGGTCGTAAATGGTTAAGCTGACTTCTTTACCTAAATGTAGTTCATCATTTGGATTGTCACGTTTAATGGATACGGTTTTACCGTTAATAAATCCATTGAGGGCAAAAGGCGTGCGTAGTGTATTGATCTGTTCAATAATCTGATCCATTTCCCCTTGGGTTAAAGGCTGATTATTCAGTCGATCAATTTCTCGGTTGTTTTGAAATAGGATCTCTGCCCAGTTATTAATGAGATCCTGTTCTGTTGGATTTTTAATGACATCTTGCCAGCCTTTTTGTAAAAGAAGGCTGATAAGTGCTTGTTCGAATGCTGTTTCGCTTTTAAAAGTCATATTTGTTTCGTGTTATAAAGTCAGTATTTAGATTCTAAAATCCCCCTTACATCAAGGGGGATATAGCAGTGATTAAACAAACATTTTTTCTAAAAATGCTTGCTTAAGATTTTTAACAGTTTGAAGCTGTTTTTTTTGTAAATTGATAGCATCATCTAAACGTTTAAAGAATTGACCGATGAGAGTTTGCTCTTCTAAACTTGGAAGTAGAATATTCAATCTTTCTAATACATCATAAGAAAGAAATGGCTGACCACTCCCCCCACATATTTTTTTTAGGTTCATTTTCACCAAAGTGAAGTAGCCAAATAATGAATCAAAATCAGCTTGTTTAGGTTTAGCTATAGTTCCGTTGTAAGTCACAAAGTGTTTGCCTTCCGCCCATAAAACAGAACCAGCATATTCTCCCATATGACCAATTACGGCCGAGTTTTCAGCATTATACTCTGTATAGCCCCCAATAATTCCATTTGCACCATAGACTGGGTACTGCCCACCGTTACTAGGATTAGTATTAAACTTACCGTAATTAAAATTATAAATATCACCTAACTTAAACTCATCCCACTCCCCGCTAAAACCTTTTAAACGAATTTCAGGACAATTCCTTCCCTGTTTTGGAAACATCTTTTCCAACATTGCTTTTTTAAAGTTTTGGATTTGAGCAAGTTTCTTTTCATGTAAAGCAATAGATTGGTCAAAATTTTGGAAGAAGTTACCAATAGAACTCTGCTCTAACCTAGAAGGAACAAATGTTTCAATATTTGAAAACTGTGTCTTATTAACAATTTGCATTGTGCCCTTAGCTGCAAATTGTTGCATGCCAATAGACCAAAAATATGACTGTGTTAATAAAAAATATGAATCGTTTCGTTCAAATGGAGTTAATGAGTTAATTTGCTGATTAAAACTTCCCTCTTCAAGAAGCAAAGCATTTTTTCCAATACTGGCAATACACGTAACCAGGATTGTATTTGGAGGTACAATCCTTGCTTTTTTTCGCCCAAGAATAGAAAGTTTCTTGTCAGTATTTAAAACCAACTGTCCATTGATATCTGTTGGTGTTACCCACATTAATCCCTTTTTAGAGTAATAGGATTCATCAGATGTCGATGGTGTTGAGCCTGTCTGAATGGATCCTAAATCACTAAGCCTCTTGGTGTTCCATACTTCAAAAAATCCATTAAATCTCAACTCAGGGCATTTTTGCTTTTCCACATTACACCCCTTTTAACAATGTTTGAAACTGCGCCAAGCCTTTCATATCAAACTCATCACCAGTTAAGTCATCAATCAAGTCTGCAAGGCTATGCTCTGCTTCTGTCAGCTTTTGCGTGGTTTCCGTATAGGTCACTGCATACTTATCTGCTAAAGCCTGTACCGTATCGGTCAAATGCTCAATCACTTCATTCGGCAATGCCAAAATCGCAGACACAATCGGTTCAACCCACTTCGCTTCTAACAACGCTTTCACTTGCGCTTCTTGTAAAGCTTCTATCGTGGTTTTGGTTAAAAGATGAAGTACAGCTTCGTCTTTACCAATCTGTGCTTTTAACTCTTTCTCTTGTGCAAGTAACTCATCTACCTGCACCAAAGTTGCTTCCAAGCTTCCTTCTTCAAAACTAAAGCCTGAACGTAAGTGCTTCAAATAAGCTTTTACTTTTGGGGCTGCATAAGTGCCATCTTTATTCGCTTCAATGTTTGACCATTGCACTTCTGCATGGTCTTTTACAAACTGCTCTTTTTGGGGCTTTTTAGGCTTTGGATCTGTACCTAAAAACTCAAGATACTCATTGAGTGCCACAATTTCAGGCGTTTCAATTTCCGCATAAGCTTGCTTTAAGGCTTTAGAAATTTCAGCAGGAACAAAAGCATCATTGGCTTCATTTAACAACTGCTCTTTATCTTCTTCAGATAAAGACTCCATCAAAGATTCAATCTCTGCACTGGCTTCTGCAAGTTCACGCTCTTTGGCTTTTAAGGCTTGCAACTCTTCAGACAATAAACGCTGCTGTACTAGATCAAATGGCAATACATAGCCTACCCAACCTTCTTGTACTTCATGCTCTTTACCATCTTTCTTTTTAATCACGATATTTGGATTAACGATTTTGGCAGCATTCAAACCTTCAGATTTAATAATCTCCAAATCACCTGCAATACCTTGCCATTGGTCATCTAAAGCTTGGTAGGCCTGATATTTATCCACCAATGGAATATCAGCTAAGCGCTTAAAGATGTCATTACTTAAAACATCCTCTTGCTGGGCAATGTGCAAGCTTTGCATTTTGCCAATGAGTTCGCCTTTTAAGTAATCCTTAAAATCAGCAAATGCGGTATTGAACTGATTAATAAAGCCTTTTACATCTTGATGGCTGTGAATTGCTTGGCTAATTTCAGTCTTCGCTAAATTGACATAAGGCGTATCGCTGTCGGTAAATAAGTCTTGGCGTAACTGTGGGAATGCTGCCCAATATGCAGCATGTGCATCAATTTCTTTTTTAGGAATACCGCCAAACATCGTGGCATAAATATCCCATGTTTCAGCCGTTGCTGAAGAGTCCACATAACGAGGAATATTTAGGTTATAGCCCTGATCCTGAATTTCTTTTTGTGTCACCAGACGTGAGAACTGTTCAACATCTTTACGTTCAATCACAGCATCGACAATTTTCTTAATATTCGATGCTTGTAGATGGTTGTTTTTACCGAGCTTCACAAAGCCTTTAGATGCATCAACAATCAACACGTCTGTAGTTGGACGTTGTTGTTTTAAAATGATAATGACCGTTGGAATACCTGTACCAAAGAAAATATTGGCAGGTAAACCAATAATCGCATCAATATGGTTTTTCTTAATTAAATTAGTACGAATACGCTCTTCTTCACCACCACGGAACAACACGCCATGTGGTAAGACAATCGCCATAATGCCATTTGGTTTTAAATGATATAAATCATGCAACAAGAACGCATAATCCGCCTTAGTTTTAGGGGCTAAACCAAATTCTTTGTATCGAGGGTCTGCATCTTTATTTGCAGGATCCCATGCTTGTGAATATGGAGGATTCGATACCACTGCATCTACATAAAGCGGTTCGTAAGTATTGATAGGATCATTGTCTTCAAAAAATGGCCAGTCATCTTCTAAAGTATCGGCATTTCTCGCCACAATATTGGCTGGCAAGATACCACGCATGACTAAGTTCATACGGGTTAAGTTATAGGTGTTCTCTTTTAACTCTTGTGCGTAGTATTTGATTTTATTGGCATCATTCACATGCTTCGCCACAGAACTACCAATATTAATCAGTAATGACCCCGAACCACTTGTTGGATCGTAAATTTTGATTTCAGGTTGATCTTTTAAATGATGCGCAATGATTTCAGACATAAGAACTGAAACTTCATGCGGTGTATAGAACTCACCTGCTTTTTTACCTGCATTCGCAGCAAATGATCCAATTAAGTATTCATAAATGAAACCAAGCACATCATAGTCTTGCTTGTTGTTCATTGGAATCACTTTGATCAGTTGTAACAAGTCACTGATCGCTTTGGTCTGGCTATTTGAGTTATCGCCTAGCTTGCTCAGACCTGTCTCTAATGTCTTAAAGATGCCATCAAACACTTTTTTGTGAGAGCTATGAATGTGGCGTGAGAAAGCGGATAGCGCATCACGAACATCAGCAACGGTAAAGTCTAAGCCCTTATTAAGCCATGTTGAGAACAGATCATCATAAGCAATGAAATAACCGATACCATTTTTAATAAATTCTACGGTTTCAAGATCTTCTTCTGTCAGTGCTTCAATATCTGACTGTGTAAAATCATTGGCTTCTAAAAAACTTTGTTCTTTATCAGACAAGAATTTGTAGAACATGAACCCTAGGATATAGTCTTTATATTCATTTGCCTCAATCTTTGAGCGCATTTTATTGGCTGATTCCCAAATTTTGGAAGCGAGTTGTTGCTTGTTCATAGGTGGTCTACAGTTGGTATCAATTCATTTAAAAGGCAGGGATCGTCTTTGCATGAGCAAAGAACTGAGTGTTTAGCATTCTCTACAATTCTGAGGATGTTCTCAACAATATACTTGCCATATTTTCATCAAAGAATACTGACTATAGTCTTTCTATATTGGATTTTCACTTCAAAAATAAAGTTCCAATTTAAAATGAAGATTGTTATTGATTCATTATTTTTATATTATTTTCAATAATATAACAACTCAACCAAGCACCTAAATTATGACCAAAAGTTCACGCAAAGTAGTGCATGACATAGCATGTGCATTTTATAGACTTAGCTTTAAAAATCAGAAAATTGTAAACCAACCTCGTGGTAAATTTAGCTATTTCTTTAGTGTTGAACAGGTTTTTGATTTTATTGCCAAATACAATAATAAAAATTTGACAGTCTCTTCAGTAAGAGGACGCTATGTTTATTCAATAGCTGAAATAACAAAAAAATCTGGCTCATTGTATTTATTGATTGAAAGATCAGATACCAAGAGTGAAGACGTACGAATCTATAACCGACCTAAATCAGAAACTAAATTAGTTCCGTTCGAAGATGGAGATGAACTACAAAAATTTTTCCATGTCGTCGTGAAGCTTGATCCTAAAAATAAAAACTCTGCAATAGTCCTTGTAGAACAATATGCTGGAGGTACTGGTTTCACTTTCGCATATATTCTCACAAAAATTTTGCATGAACTTCGAGAGTTACAAGTTCAGCCTGACTTTTTTAAAGCACCTTATGAAGGTGGCGGAACCAATGAAGATGGTTCACCTCGAATCGTTGAATTTGCCACTAAAGCGGAAGTTGATAATGTATGTGGTTTATCTCTCCTTGATCGGGCAGCTCAAGGTAATTTACTCAATATCAGTGTAATTGAAGAAAAGACAAAGAAACAAATTGAAAACGATCCTCTGCTAGTTATAGCGAAGAAAGAATGTAAATATTTACCTGACCCTGCAACTTTTTTTGATCAAAATGGTCAACCACTTGAAAAAATGAACCGTACCGGGTTTATCGGAGAGATTTTTATTTAAGTTAGGCCACCTGACCTAACGGATTAACCTTATCATAGTACATTGCTTCAAACTCAAATGGCGATACATAACCTAAAACATGCTCGGACTGTATCGGACAAGATAAAAACATAAGTAGTTTATTTTTAATGATTTTTGTAGTTATTCGGATGAGGTAAAACAGTGAAATGGTGCGCTCAGCGGGACTCGAACCCACGCCACAGGCTTCGGAGACCTGTACTCTATCCAGTTGAGCTATGAGCGCATTTTAGGAAGTGCGCACATCATAACAAAAAAAACTCTAAGGTAAAGCAACTATATATCTTTCCAATTTTTAGTGCTCATGCTTTATACAGCGTTTCAACATCAAAACAGAGAATTCTGATTACAAAGCTTGGTTTATTTTTCAAGATCACTCACAATATCTCAACTTTTCACCATTCGAGATATTCATGACTGATGCATTGACCTTAAGGGATTTGTCGAAGACCTATCGAAATGGTTTTCAAGCATTAAAAGGAATCAACTTAGATGTTCCAGAAGGCGAATTTTATGCTCTTCTAGGCCCTAATGGTGCAGGTAAATCAACCACTATTGGCATCATCAGCTCTCTTACAAAAAAAACTGCAGGAACTGTCGAGATTTTTGGTCATAATCTCGATACACATCCTTCACAAGCTAAACAATGCTTGGGTGTAGTCCCTCAAGAGTTTAACTTTGCGCAATTTGAAAAGACTTTCGATATTTTAGTCACACAAGCAGGTTATTACGGCATTCCAAAAAAAGTTGCTGAAACTCGTGCAGAGGAGTATCTGACCAAATTAGGTTTATGGGAAAAACGTTCTACTCAAGCACGTATGCTATCTGGGGGAATGAAACGCCGCCTTATGATTGCCCGAGCAATGATGCATGATCCGAAACTGTTAATTCTCGATGAACCGACTGCTGGTGTTGATATTGAACTACGTCGCTCGATGTGGGACTTCTTAACAGAAATGAATCAGAAAGGTACATCTATCATTCTCACAACACATTATTTAGAAGAAGCAGAAGTACTGTGTCGCAAAATTGCAATTATTGATCGTGGCGTCATTAAAGAAGACACCACCATGAAGAACTTCTTAAATCAATTAAATGAAGAATCTTTCATTTTTGATTTGGCTGAACCTATAGAACCGATACAACTTGACATTATTGGTGTGAAATTTAATTTGGTTGATCCAGTGACCTTAGAAATTACGCTTGATAAAGCACATAGCATGAATGATCTTTTTCAACTTCTAGAATCACAGAACATTCAAGTTCGAAGTATGCGTAATAAATCAAATCGTTTAGAAGAGTTATTCGTCAAAATGGTCGAAAAGAATCTTGATGGAGCTGCGCAATGAATTTTAACCAACTCGCTGTAGCTTTATATACGATTATCCATAAGGAAATTCGTAGATTTATGCGCATTTGGCCACAAACATTGTTACCACCAGCAATTACCATGTCACTGTATTTTGTGATTTTTGGAAATCTAGTCGGTTCAAGAATTGGGGAAATGGGTGGCTTTACCTACATGCAGTTCATTGTACCTGGTCTAATTATGATGGCTGTCATTACTAATAGTTATGCCAACGTTTCATCAAGCTTTTTTAGTTCTAAATTTCAAAAAAGTATTGAAGAACTGATCATGAGTCCAGTGCCTTTACATGCCGTACTTTGGGGTTATGTGCTTGGTGGTGTTGCTCGAGGCTTATTGGTTGCTATCATTGTGACTGCAATGAGTTTATTTTTTACTGACTTATATATTACCAACTGGTTCGTCACAATTTATACCGTCCTGATTACATCATTACTGTTTGCATTAGGTGGATTTATTAATGCTGTCTATGCAAAGTCATTTGATGATATTTCGATTATTCCCACTTTTGTTTTAACACCGTTGACCTATTTAGGTGGGGTGTTCTATGCGATTTCTGCATTAAGCCCATTTTGGCAAAATTTATCTTTAATTAACCCTGTCGTATACATGGTCAATGCATTCCGTTATGGGATCCTTGGTCATAGCGATGTAAATGTATCTATTTCTTTATTAGTAATCACAGCGTGTTGCGCCGTGCTATATGCGGTCGCTTATCACTTACTCTCCCGTGGTTCAGGAATGCGTGAATAATGAGCGTTGAACAATCTCTTTTAGGCAAAGACACCAACTATCCAACTGAATATCAACCTGAGGTGCTATTTCCAATTGCTCGTGCAGAAGCACGAGCGAAGTACGCACATGTAGACGGTATTCAACAAGGAATAGATTGGTGGCATATTTTTGAAATTTCTTGGTTGAATCTGTCAGGGATTCCTCAAGTTGCGATTGGTCGAATGCATCTTCCAGCTTCATCACCCAATCTCATTGAGTCAAAATCTCTAAAACTATATTTCAATAGTCTTAATTTTGCTCAATTTGAATCTCAAAATCAGTTTATTGAGACAGTCGAGCGTGATCTTTCTAAAGCAGCCAATGCAGAAGTAAGACTTGAATTATTCGATGTTGATCAATTGAATATTGCTCAGCCTGTAGGAATATGTATCGACCATTATGAGCCTGAACGTCTTGAAAACCACCCTGATGCGAGCTTACTCAAACTCGATGCAGTGTCTTCCGAAGAAATCGTTGAAATTCAATTATATTCGCATTTATTAAGAAGTAACTGCCCAGTCACAGGTCAGCCTGATTGGGGCACAGTTTTTTTAAGATATCGTGGCAAAAAACCTTGTTATCGTTCAATTTTAGCTTATATTATCTCCTATCGTCAGCATAATGGCTTTCACGAACAATGCGTTGAACAAATCTACGCAGATATTTGGGAAAACTTTAATCCTGAAAAGTTGATGGTATATGCGACTTATACACGCCGTGGTGGTTTAGACATTAATCCTTGTCGTGTATCGGACTTTGCATGGATGCCAAGCCCAATTCGATTGGCGCGACAATAAATTGAAGAATAGTTGAGGTTATACGATGTCATATTTTGGTTTTATTCCATCTGAATCTTTGTTAAAGAATATTCAAACTGGAATTGAGAAAAAAAATTCAAACGAACCACTTTACCCTTTGCGTGATCAAACTGCACTCGCTATTAATGATGAAATTATCGATGCAATTTTAGTTGAACTTGTACGTCGTTTCCCTGCAAGCGACAAACGAGAAACAGCTGAAAAACTTGCTGGTTATATTAAATCAACAGTATCGGTACTACTTAAACAGTTATTGGGCAAAGCACCAAATGACGTCGTGAGACAATCGATTGAATTCTCTGAAAAGAGTTTATTCAAAGATCCAGAGGGTAATTATCGTGTCGGCGCTCCATTACCTGCTGATCTAGTGACAAACTTAAAAAATAGCTTTGCAGAAGTACGTGCAGGCAATGATGTCAATCGTGCAGTTCTGTCTGAACAATACAAGCAATTCGGTGAAGCTGCAGTTCGTCACTTTATGAATGATTTTAACAAGACTTTAGATTTGGGTATGATTAAACGTAAGGCGTCTGATATCGCTTCTTCAGCGGTCATCAAAGCAGTTCATATTGCTATTGATAAGCTCATTCCTAACTTTACTAAAGAAGAATTGTTAGCTACAGCTGAATATCATGACACGCTATTTATTCAAGAATAAATCAGACTAATCAAAAACCTAGCTTCTGCTAGGTTTTTTTATGTTTTAAAAATAGTTCATCAATATTGAATAAATAAAAGACATAATTCATCCATTTTTACACTTTTTATGTAGGTTTTTGTGAATCCATCACGACCTAATGTTATCTTAATAAACATTGTGATTAATCAAATGATGTTGAACTTTTAATCCTTATCAACACTTATACCTTTGCGTCTACCACCGATAATAATTGGATCTGCTGCTGTTATGTTATTTGAAAATTTTAATGTTAAATTACAACGTATTGGTTTAGCACTCAGTGCGTTTATGGTCACAAGTTTTGTTCAAGCCAATGACTTCGCTCAACATCCTCAATATCAAAATTTTAAACTAAAAACGATGCAGACCTATGGTTTGAGTGCTGAGCAAGTTGACTGGGCCATGAATGGATCAAAAAACCTACCAAATATTATCAACATTATGAATCGCCCAGGAGAAAGCAAGCCTTGGTACGAATATAAAAAGAATTTTTTAGCAGAAAGTACAATTCAACGTGGTGTGCGTTTTAAAAATCAATATGCAGACACTTTAAATCGAGCAGAACAGCAGTTCGGTGTTCCCCAGTCCATCATTCTCGGTATTCTCGGCGTAGAGACAGGTTTTGGGGCAAATAAAGGCTCATTCATCACACGTGATGCCCTAGCCACTTTAGGGTTTGGATATGAACGACGTGCACAATACTTTCAAGACGAATTAAGCGCTTTGATTGCATGGTCTTATAAGGACGGCATTCCAGCTAATTCAGTCGTTGGCTCTTATGCTGGTGCTGTGGGCTATCCTCAATTTATGCCAAGCAATATTCCGAAATTTGGTGTGGATTATGACGGTAATGGTCATATCGATCTCAGAAACTCTGCTGTAGATGCAATTGGTTCTATTGCAAATTATCTTGCTCAACATGGTTGGCAACGAGATCAACCGATTGCTTTTGCCGCACGCTACCAAGGAAATAATGCGGATGCCATCATAGCCAAAGACTTAACACAACCTACCCCATATGGTGCATTAAAAGTTCAAGGCATTAGCCCACTCAATCCTATTGTTAAAATAGATGACTTAGACATGGTCAATGTGATTCAACTACAAGAAAATTATGGGCCTGCTTATTACCTTACATATCCTAATTTTCAAGTCATTACGACCTATAACCGTAGTCGAATGTACGCAACTGCACTTTGGCTTTTAGGGACGGAAATCGCGAGTAGATAAAGATAAATCTACTTATTTTCACAAAAGTCAATGTTTATTTTTGTGATTAAGTTCACTATTTGCACATTTTAAATATTTTGTTACATTATTGATTAAATATTAACCATTTTTTGTGATAATTTGTCGTTTTTGTAACTAAAGTGAAAATAAAGCTAGACACTTTTGTATCAGGATGAATATCATCCACTACCGTTAAATGCAGTTGCATAAGTAAATTTACAGACCATTTAATTTAATTATCAGCAACTTAGATAATTAAATTAGGGTTCCAAGGAGTTAAACGATGCATGCTTCGCTGAAAATGTTATCAATATTAGGTATTAGTTTGGCTTTGTCTCAAACTCATGCCGAGCTGGTTCAATCCTCTTATCTGAATAATGATGTTGACCAATCAAGTCTTGCTTCACGCGTGATTAGCAAAGACTCTACAAGTTTCAATTCGCACTTCTCGAATTTAAACAGTTTAGCAATTACTGAAAGTTCAGGTGATAAAATTCGTCGCGAAACAATCGCAGCGAAAATTCAAGTACCTGTTGAAGAGCCTTCAGTGATTGATAAACTTAATAATGTTGCTTCAAACACTGTTCGTCGTTTTAGTCAAACAGGTGTTGCTTCTTGGTACGGTCGTCAATTTCACGGTCGTAAAACTGCAAGTGGCGAAACATTTGATATGAATGCACTTACTGCAGCGCATCGTAGCCTACCGCTTAATTGCTATATTCGTGTAACGAATAAATCAAATGGTAAAAGCGTTGTTGTTAAAGTAAATGATCGCGGCCCATTTCATGGTAATCGTGTTGTAGATTTATCTTACGGTGCTGCGAAATCTCTTGGTATTACCAATGCTGGTACTGCGCGTGTAAGCATCGAACGTGTGGATGGTCCAAATTCTTAGGTTCTCATGATTCAGCGAAGCATTTAACGACAAGCCACTCATTGAGTGGCTTTATTATTTTTAATTTTTTTTGATGTGACCAATATACAAAAAAGAATCTTGATTTATCATCTTATGTCATACTGTCGTTTATAGAATAAATAAAATTCAAATAATCAGTGAAGGAAATAGGATGAAGACAATTACAGAATGGTTAGATGAATATAGTGATAGCCATCAAAACCCAACCAATAAAACATTACACTGGATTTGCGTACCCACGATTCTATTCTCGATCATTGGCATACTCGCTCATTTCAGCGCATTACTGACTACCCTTTTACTGGTGTTAACACTCATCTTTTATGCAAGATTAGATCTTGTACTCGCGGTTGCAATGGCAGCGTTATTATTGGTCATGTCTTGGCTTATTATTATTCTTCCATTCGGGAAAGGATTCTATATTGCTCTATTCGTTTTGGCTTGGATAGGTCAATTTTACGGGCACAAAATTGAAGGGAAAAAGCCATCTTTCTTAAAAGACCTCCAATTCCTTCTGATTGGCCCTCTATGGTGTATGGATGCTTATCTAGATAAGATACTACCCAATTGGAAATCACGCCAAATCAGCGCTTAAATTAGCAAATACAGCATGGGTTAAATTAGAATTCAATTTAGCCCGATGTTCATGCTCTAATTAAGTAATTTATGAGATAGAAAAACAGTAAAGTAAAAACTAAATTACTGATAACTTTTTGACTTATTAGCGCAAGCAGTACACAAAATATTGCTGCCCATAAATAGTGATTACTCGACATAACCCTTAATTCTGCTGCTTCATAAAAGACAATCGGTACACATATTGCAGTCAACAAACATGGCGCAGAATATTTCAACATCTTTTTCAAAATTCTAGGAAGTGGCACATTTACCCTTGGCTCCAAGAATAAATATCGATTAATAAAGATCATGATCGACAACCCCAGCAAAAGCATCCAGCTCATTTTTAATCCCCTTCTGTTGTTTGCCATTTTTCAACTATCACACTGGCAAACATTCCACATAGACCAGAAATAATTAACGCTGCATTTACTTGGTAAGCTTCTAAAATTAAAGAAAAAATTATGGTAATCACAACACCAACAAGTATTGTAAGATTTTTTATCATTGGCACTATAATTAATATAAGCAGTGCAACGACTGAGAAATCAAGATGCAAATTTGATAAATTAGGAATGAAGTGAGCAAGCACAATCCCAAATAAACTAAATATCAGCCAAAAAATATAAAAACAAAGTCCTGCTCCAAATAAATATGCGAATGATCGTTGTGATTTATTTTTTACTCCAAGCGCAAATAATTCATCCGTCAGCAGAAAGCCAAATACAATACGTTTAAATAGTGGAAATTTACTAACATCATTTCGAAAATTAAGCGCGTAAATTAAATGCTGACTCGTCAGAAAAAATATCGTCAGATAGATTGTCATCAGCGAAGCCTGCCCCGAAACCAATCCTAAGCTCACTAATTGTGCAGCACCAGCAAACATAAACAATGACATTGCAAAAGCTTGTATCGCATTCAATCCAGTCTGTATCGCCAAAGAGCCAGCCAATACCCCCCATGGCATGACTGCAATTGCCAACGGCATAATACCCAGCACACCATGTATAAAATTCTTTTTTGTATCACTCATCTTTTTCATCAATACATCTTAATCTGATTCACTTATCGATTATTATCATCTGATGAGTAATGATTGATCTTGAATAATATTGCGGCGCAAATTTAAGGAAAATTAATAGTTCAAAAGATATTGTCTAGGCGTTACACCTATTGCACTTTTAAAATGTCGATTTAAATGACTCTGATCAGAAAATCCAGTGAGTTGTGCAACCTCAGTTATTCGCACCCCCTGCTTAAGCAATTGTTTAGCTTTTTGAATTCTTCTTTGAACAAGCCAACTATGTGGAGGCAATCCCGTATGTTTTTTAAATTCACGTAATAAATGCCATGGGCTTGTATCTACATATGCAGACAACTCGTGTAGAGAATAGTCATGTTCAGGAAAACTACTCATAAGTTCTTTTATTAGTTCAACTTTTTTCTCATTTCTGGTGTGTTGATTGGACTCAATTTCGCCCGCCCATAGCAATAGATCAATCTGGCCAATGTCGTCAAATAGAGGCTTTCTTTAAGCAAAGTATCCTCGCCCTGCTCAAATAAATCGAATAAAAATACTAGTTGCCTCGCCAAACCCAAATCATGGATCACTGCATCCGAGAACCATGGGACTGCATTCTTGGTTGTAAAAAAATCTCGACTCAGATCTAATATCATTTCAGGTGTTGGGTAAATTGCTCGATATTTCCAACCAGTTTCCACAGCGGATGAACCAGTATGTATTTCATCAGCATTCACCAGAATAATATCGCCTTTAGGTGCGATATGAAGCTTTCCAGAGCGGTAAAAACTTTGTGCCCCATCTTCAATGACACCAATACAATAGCCCTCATGAGCATGTTTTGAAAATTGCTTACGTTGAAATTGAGCTTTTAATAATTCCAATCCGCCCAATTCTTTGAAATGAAGATAATTAGCAGACTCTTGCATCTTTTTTCTGGATATTACGCCTATAAAATTGCATAAAAACTATCACGCCTGCATTTTAAATCTAGAATGAAATTGCTCATCTCATATATTTATTTTTATAAAAATTATTGATAACTTCGACCCTGATGCTTTAACCAACCATCAATATGCCGTTTTTGAGGATCATGGTGAGTCCAATGAATTACACCACCCTTGTCGGTATATTCATATTCACCATAGAACTCGACGATATCCCCTTTTTGAATATTCTCAACACGTGGTGCCAAGTCTATATTATGAGCTACCAAAACTGTCTGACCATGATTAAGTTTTAAAATAAATTTCTGATGTCTAGATCCTTCATTATCATCATTTAATATTGCAACAACTTCTCCAGAAGCCCTAACTTGCACATCTCTCATCTTTTTTTGAAAAAGTGTCGCTATTTTTGCGGCATCATCATTATCCGCAGAGGATAGTTCTCGTTGGTTAGCATCATTATATTGAGTACTTGCATCTGTAGGATTTAGTGCGTGCTCATTACTCTGTTTTAAATCCTGTTTTAAATCGACACCGAAATATGCTGCGACCAACACTGCAATTAACGCAACAATACTCATTTTTGATTTCTGAGACATATTGATCTCTAAGTTATATTTTTATTTCATCCTAAAGTTTATATCATTTAGACTCATAAAAAAAAGAAAAAGCCCTTAAAGGGCTTTTTCTTTTTCAAAATAATTGATTCAATTATTTTGCAGCAGCTTGAGCAGCAGCAACCTCTTCAGCGAAAGAAAGTTCAGCTTTTTTCTCAATACCTTCACCCACTTCGAAACGTACGAATTGAGCAACAGTTGTACCTGTAGACTTAAGAACATCAGCAACTTTCTTGTCGTTGTCGATAACGTACATTTGACGCTCAAGAACAACTTCATTTAAGTATTTTTCAACTGAACCAGTTACCATTTTTTCAACGATATTCGCTGGTTTACCAGATTCAATTGCTTTTGCTTCAGCAATTTCTTTCTCTTTAGCGATTAACTCAGCAGAAACACCTTCAGCATTTACAGCAACTGGGTTGAACGCAGCAACGTGCATTGCGATACCTTTACCAGTAGCAGCATCACCAGCAAATGAAACTACAACACCGATTTTTAAACCGTGTTTGTAAACTGCAAGGTTTTCACCTTCAACGATTTGAGCACGACGAACTTGAATGTTTTCACCGATTTTTTGAACAAGCGCAATACGAGCTTCTTCTACAGTTGCACCATCTTCAAGTTTCAATTCAGCAATTTGAGCAGCATCAGTTACATTCGCAGCAAGCGCAGCAGCAGCAACTTTCGCAGAGAAACCAGCAAAGTTTTCGTCTTTAGCAACGAAGTCAGTCTGACAGTTTACTTCTAAAAGAATTGCTTTATTGCCTTCTTGAGCAATTGTAATCGCGCCATCAGCAGCAATGTTACCTGCTTTTTTAGCAGCTTTTGCTTGACCAGATTTACGAAGGTTGTCGATCGCTAACTCGATATCGCCACCAGCTTCTGTCAACGCTTTTTTACATTCCATCATTGCTAGACCAGTACGATCACGCAACTCTTTAACCATGCTTGCAGTAATAGCAGTCATGTTATTCTCCTAAATTCGGTCGAGATATGTATCTGTTAACAAAAACGGCCCAAATTAATCATCTGGGCCGTTTTGCTTGATTGATGCTTAAGATGCCACGATTACGTGTCGCAAAAATGACAAATCCGCATCAAATCGCATTAAGCCTCAGGAGCTTCTTTAGCAGCTTCTTCGCCTTTAGCTTGCGCATTAGCTTGAGTTTGAGCGTATTCTTTACCAGCAATAATCGCATCAGCCATCGCAGTAGCGTAAAGAGTTACAGCGCGGATCGCATCATCGTTACCAGGAATAACGAAATCAACGTTATCTGGGTTAGAGTTAGTATCAACGATACCGATTACTGGAATACCAAGGTTCTTAGCTTCTTTGATTGCAATCGCTTCGTGGTCAACGTCGATGATGAACAATGCGTCAGGTAAACCACCCATGTTCTTAACACCGCCAAGAGCACGTTCAAGTTTTTCCATTTCACGAGTACGCTCTAAAGCTTCACGTTTAGTAAGCTTAGCGAAAGTACCGTCAGTAGACTGAGTTTGAAGATCTTTAAGACGGTTGATTGATTGACGAAGAGTTTTCCAGTTCGTCAACATACCACCTAACCAACGGTGATCCACATATGGTTGACCAGCACGTTGAGCTTGTTCACGGATGATGTTAGAAGCAGCACGTTTAGTACCAACGAACAATACTTTGTTCTTTTTGCTTGCTAGGTTGTTAACAAAGTTCAATGCATCATTTAACGCAGGAACAGTGTGCTCAAGGTTGATGATGTGAATTTTGTTACGCGCACCAAAAATGTATTGACGCATTTTTGGGTTCCAGAAGCGAGTTTGGTGACCGAAGTGCGCACCAGCTTGAAGAAGGTCGCGCATGCTTACGTTGTAATCTGCCATTTTCTTTACCTTAAAAGTTTGGGTTAGGCCTCCATATGTCCGCATTCTCCACCCTTACGGGCACCCAGAGTAATGTGTCGACATATGTGCGGATTTTATTAACCAACATATCATCCGATTAAGTGAATCTATTCACGAAAAGCATTTGATAAATTGGGCGGCTATTTATACCATAGTCACACACAAATTTCCAAAAGTTTTTAAAGATCATGAACAGTACTTATGAAGCACCACGTCGTTTAATTAAATCTGCTGAAGATATCGAAAAGATGCGTGTGGCGGGACGACTAGCGGCAGAAGTTTTGGATATGATCAAACCGCATATCAAGCCTGGTGTGAGTACACTAGAATTGGATACGATTTGTCATGATTATATTGTGAATAAACAAAATGCTATTCCTGCTTGCCTAGGCTATGGTGCTGCGCCTGGTCGTCCTGCATTCCAGCATACGATTTGCACATCAGTAAACCATGTGGTTTGCCACGGTATTCCCTCTGAAAACAAAATCTTAAAGAAAGGTGACATCTTGAATATTGATGTCACTGTGATTAAAGATGGATTTCATGGTGATACCAACATGATGTACATCGTGGGTGGCGAGACTTCTATTCTTGCAGATCGCTTATGCAAAGTTGCACAAGAAGCAATGTATCGTGGTATTGCTACGGTAAAACCTGGTTCGACGATCGGTGATATTGGTCATGCTATTCAAAAATATGTTGAGTCAGAGCGTTTCAGTGTCGTTCGTGAATATTGTGGTCATGGTATTGGAACTGTTTTCCATGATGAACCTCAAGTGCTTCATTACGGTCAACCAAATTCAGGCATGGTTTTAGAAGAAGGTATGACATTTACAATTGAACCAATGGTCAATGCTGGTGTATGGCAAACTAAACTTCTTGGTGATAAATGGACAGTTGTAACGAAAGATCATAAATTATCTGCGCAATATGAACATACTGTTTTAGTCACTAAAACAGGTGTCGAGGTATTAACTGCTCGCCCTGAAGAGGATTTATCCCGATTTCAATAATTTTAGTTAATTAATAAAGTTAAAAAAGTCAGACCAATTTAAATTGATCTGACTTTTTATTTTGCTAAGTCACTCAATAAGAAATAAATTCACAAACAAACCTAACAAATGTTGGATTTTGAAAATTTAAATTCATGATTTTTAAAAATTTTTTATCACAAAAATGAGTAAAAACGCTTTTCAAACTGATTCATTTTATGTTTATATAACGCTTAAAGAATGTAAAACAACAACTAGCAACAAAATCGGACAGGGAGTCCAAAATGACGAAAAAAGCATTCTGGTGCATGGTCGTACCTATTG
Source organism: Acinetobacter sp. ANC_7512 (assembly GCF_056779935.1). NCBI lineage: Bacteria > Pseudomonadati > Pseudomonadota > Gammaproteobacteria > Moraxellales > Moraxellaceae > Acinetobacter > Acinetobacter sp. ANC_7512. The sequence goes on from NZ_JBWYIX010000003.1 coordinate 100,193, forward strand.
TTTTTGCATCTACAACTATTTATGCAGAATCATCATTTTTTAATCTGGATGAAACTGAAGGGTTTAAACGATATTCAATTTCAGTCGGACCATTACATGTTATGCCTCAAGGTAAAGCCAAGGCACCTAAAATTCGTACAGCAGTAAAAAATGGTGAAGTTGCAAAAAATGGTGATATTACACTTTCTACAGTTTTTGAGAACTTAGATCCTGATAAAGAAAAAGAAAATCAAAGTATGCAAGCACTTTTGAAGATCGTTGATGCTTTTAGTGATACTTATCCAGCCAGTCAAAGTGGAACTTCAACTGTAAGCGGCATTGAAAGTTGGAGTATGGATGGTTCTGGAATGACTGCAGATGATGTCACAACACTTGGCATCATGATCAATTACCATTTCAACGATAAGATCTCATTCGAGAGTAAAGCTGGGTTCCCCCCAAAAGTAGATATTCAAGGAAAAGGTAAGATTACAGCACCGTTTACAGCTGAAGCCAATGCAAATTTAGGGTTGATCTCCCTACCTACCATTTATCTGAAGAATGATTTGCCAATTACAGATCTTGAGAGTCATGGAAACTCTATTGCGACAGCTCGTGCATGGACCCCAATGTGGGAATTGCAGTACCATTTTGGACAGACTGGGATCAATAAATTTAGACCCTATGTTGGGCTTGGACTTATGGTCGCATACTTCAATGAATTAGAATTGAATCCAAGCCTTGAAAAAGACTTAATTGATTCAGGTCACATGATTGCCAATATGAAAAATGGACGCGGTGGCGATGCATTAATTAAAGGTAAAAAAAGTACAGCAAACCCCAAGGTTAAACTTGAAGCCGACCTAAGTTTCGCGCCAATAGCCACGCTTGGATTTACTTACGACTTCAATCAAAACTGGTTTGCAGTAGCCTCTATTAGTTATGCACATCTAACAGGTAAAACCACGATTGAAGTCAACGATGATAAACTTGGAACATTATTTTCATCGGAAGTTGATTTAGAAGTAAACCCGATCATTGGTTATGCTGGTGTAGGCTATCGCTTCTAAAACACTTGAGGCATATTGAAGCCACACCCCAATATGCCCAATCCATCACTAACAAAGGAAAAATAAGACAATTAGTATACATTTTAAAATCTAACTTATATCATATTTTTCAATAATTTAACAATTGTAAATTAGGATAATAAATTTGATTTCAAGTGAACAAACTGCTTTGCATTTAGATGATTTAATGAATATAAAATGAACTAAAAATTGGACATGGAGTCCTTCAAACAATGAAGAAGTTTTTAGTTCCTACATTATTCGCAAGTTCATTCTTATCTACTCTGAGTTATGCGGAGTCAGGATATTTCAGCCTTTCTGATGAGGGGTTTAAGCGTTTTTCAATTTCAGTGGGTGCATTACATGTAATGCCGCAAGGTAAGGCCCAACCTTTTAATGTCAAAACAGTCATAAATGACAATTATGAATCTAAAGTTGGGGACATTAATGCTTCCACTGTAATCGATAACCTTGACCCAGATCGTAAACCAAATTATTTAGTAGAAGGTATTGTTAAATTAATTTCTGCTTTTCAAGGCAATGTCTCAGGGGCTATTAGTGGAAAATCCTATATTAATGGATTAGCTGAATGGGATAATCCGAATACGGGCTTGGAGGCTGATAAAGTTACAACAGTTGGCATCATGAGCAGTTATCACTTTACAGATAATTTGTCTGTGGAAATAAAAGGTGGAATTCCACCTAAAGTGGATATCAAAGGTATTGGAAATATTAAAGCCCCCTTCTCAGCTACTGCAGCACCGTTAGGTGGAATTGCGGGGAACTTAGACCTCAAAAATAATATTCATATTACTAATCTAGAACAATCTTCAAAAGCAGCTGAAGCCCGAGCATGGACCCCTGCTTTTGAATTACAATATCGTTTTGGTGAGACCGGGATTAATAAATTCCGCCCTTACGTTGGCGTTGGATTAATGTACGCTTATTTTAATGAGCTAAAAATGGATCCAGGTATTGAAAAAGATTTAGTCGCCGCTGGGCATATGATCCAAAATATTATTAATCAAAATGCTGGTGCAGCACTCGATAAGAAAGATACCAATGGAAAAATGAAAGTTAATTTAGAAGCAACTGATGTTTTTGCACCTATAGCTACAGTTGGATTCACCTACGACTTTAATGATACATGGTATGCAGTAGCATCTATTAGTTACGCCCACTTGCAGAATGAAACGAAGATCACAGTCGTCAATGAAAATACTGGACAAGAGTTAATCAACTCAAAAGCTGATATCGAGATTAACCCGATATTGGGCTATGCTGGGGTTGGCATGCGTTTCTAAAGCATAGAGTAAGAAAAGAGGCAATTGCCTCTTTTTTTGTAACCAAACAAAAACCAAACATAATTGGCAAATTATTACTACAATGTGTCTGAAAATAAATTTGATAATAAAAATACAAAAATAATCACTTTTTATTTACAGTATTGGACATGGAGTTCCATAATGAAAAAAAAACTAGCTTACTTAGTTGCATCCATCAGTGCGTTAAGTTTTCCAGTCTTCAGTTATGCAGATTCACCTTATTTTAGTTTGAAAGATGGAGATGGCTTTAAACGTTTTTCTGTATCAGTGGGTGCATTACATGTAATGCCTCAGGGTAAAGCTCAACCGATTGATATTAACACCGCTGTACCAGAGGGTACCAAGTCTGAAGTTGGACGAATTTCAACATCTTCTGTACTAGGTGCTATTGATACTTCGACAGCAGATGGTGTTGATAAAAAACGTAAATTAGAGACACTTATAAACTCAGGTCTTGTTAGCCCATTAATCCTTGATGAAATCGATGGCGTAAAATATCTTAAGCCATCAGTTGGTGGCACTGCCGAAATTGATGGATTATCATCATGGACTGCTCAAGGGACAGGATTAGAAGCTGATGATGTCACTACCCTCGGAATCATGACTAATTACTTCTTTACAGATAATATTTCTTTAGAAGTCAAAGCAGGAATTCCACCTAAGGTTGATATTAAAGGTAAAGGGAATATATCAGCACCTCTCACAGGCTCAGTAGATCCTGGAAACGTCAATATCATTATTGCAGATATAGATGCTGGGAGTATTATTGGCGGCAATATTCCACTCAAACAAGATATCCAAGTAACAAATCTTGGAGCCCACGGTAAAGTCGCAGAAGCTCGTGCATGGACGCCAGCATTCGAATTCCAATACCATTTTGGTAAAACAGGCGTAAATAAATTTAGACCTTATGTAGGGCTTGGTTTGATGTATGCATACTTCAATGAATTGGAAATGAACTCCAACCTTGAAGCTGATCTAGTCGCTGCAGGTCATAAAATTGCGAACATCAAATTAGGTGAAGCTGGGAAAGCACTTGATGGAATTGAAAGTACTGCGAATCCTAAAGTTAAACTCGAAGCTAAAGATGCTTTCGCCCCTGTAGCTACTGCTGGTTTTACTTATGATTTCAATGATCGTTGGTTTGCAGTCGGGTCAATTTCCTATGCGCATCTTAAAGGTGAAACAACAATTACAGTAAACGATGCTGAACTTGGTGAATTAATCAATGCAAAATCAGATATCGAAATTAATCCGATTCTGGGATATGCCGGTATTGGTTATCGATTCTAATTTCCATCAGTCTTCATAAAGCGGCCAAGTGCCGCTTTATTCATTCTAATAACTAAATTTTATTGATTGATAAATTTTTATTCTGTCGTCATGATGCTACTGATCTTTTAAAATTACAAAAAATGCTAAGCGGATTGACCATGTCAGAAACCAAATTTTCAAAACCCCTCATCTTTATGCTCATTGGGAGTGCTTTTATTTTGGCACTCTCCTTAGGTGTCAGACATGGGTTTGGCTTGTATTTAGTTCCAATGAGTCATGAATTTAATTGGAATCATCAAGTTTTTAGTTTAGCAATTGCCTTTCAAAATTTATTATGGGGTGCTGTTCAACCCTTTACGGGAGCGCTAGCAGATAAATATGGGAGTAAAAAAGTCGTTGCCGTAGGCGGCGCTTTATATGCGATTGGACTTGTGATGATGGCATTTAGCTCAACAGGGCTTCTCATCAATCTTAGTCTAGGTTTAATCATTGGTCTGGCTTTATCAGCTACTTCATTTTCTGTTTTGCTCTCTGCTGTCGGACGTGCAGCGCATCCAAGTCGACGTAGTATGGCTATGGGCATTGCCAGCGCAGCAGGCTCTTTTGGTCAATTTATTATGTTGCCAACCACACTTTTACTCTTACAAAATTTTGGTTGGTCATCTGCGCTACTCATCACAGCGATTTTAATTGCATTAATTGTACCCTTGGCTTGGATGCTAAAAGCTCCAATGTATCAAGCGCCTCAAGCAGTTGATGCAATCACTAAACCTTCTTTAAGTTTTAAACAAATACTCATAGTTGCCAAAAACCACAAACCTTTTATCTGGTTGGCATTAGGATTTTTAGTTTGTGGATTTCAGGTCGTATTTTTGGGCATTCATTTGCCGGGTTATTTAACTGACCATGGTTTTAGCACCACCACTGGTACTATGTTTTTAGCCTTGGTTGGGCTATTTAATATTGTTGGAACTTACACTGCTGGTTGGCTGGGTGATAAATATTCCAAACCTAAATTGCTCATGTGGTTATATGGACTACGTGGCATCGCCATCATTTTATTCCTCGCATTGCCACTCTCGATCTTTACGATTTATAGTTTTGCCATCATTATGGGTTTATTATGGTTATCAACCGTCCCCCTTACCAATGGTATTGTTGCCAATATGTTTGGCGTTAAATATCTCACCATGCTAAGTGGAATTGTATTTTTCACTCACCAAGTTGGTTCATTTTTTGGAGGATGGTTGGGTGGCTTAAATCATGATATGACAGGCAATTACAATATTATTTGGATGATGTGTATTGCGCTCAGTATCTTCGGTGTATTCATTCATTTATTTGTTAATGAGGAGAATGTCGTCAATGACTAATCGCTTCAATCTGCTCAACATCAGCATATTCATCGGAGTCATCCTTCTGCTTAGTCTATCGATTACTTTGTGGATGAACACTCCTGATTTATTTACATATTTTAATCAAGCTTTTTGCGCACATTAATTCATATAATTTTATGGTTTTGACAGCTCAGTTTTTTAAATTCCTCAATCAAATAATCTAATAAACATCTCACGGCAGGCATCATGCCTTGTCGTGATGTATAGGCAACATGAATAACGCCACGTGGCAACTCCCATTCAGGGACTAATTCTACAAGAGTGCCTTGATTAAGCTCTTCATAAACAAACACTCTAGGTAATGATGCTATTCCAACACTGTTCAACACTGCAGATTTCATGGCAGCAAAATTATCAGTTTTGAGTCTTGGAAAGAATTCTACTTCTTGAAACTTATTAACTGTGTCAAATTTGGATTGAAATCTCCAAATCGATTTTGGGACATGAAAACCTATACTCGGAAGTTGTTCAAGGTTATCCAAATGGATAGGCTCATGAATCTGTTGAATTAATTCAGGCGTTGCCACTAACACATGTTGCCAAGCATCAAGCTCTCGTACAATCAAGTCGCTATCTTCAAGTGGTAAATTTCTCACCCTAACAGCTAAATCAATCCCCTCTTCTATGAGATCAATTTTACGATTTGTTGCGACCAGATGAACTTGAACACGTGGGTAATGTTGCATGAATTTAGCAATCATATTCCCCAATGGAAACTCAACCAAACCAATTGGACACGAGATTCGAATTAAACCTGAAGGCTCGCTCGACAAACTTTGCTCTACAAAATTTTCTGCCGCCTCCACTTGATCCAAAATCTTAATACAATATTCAAAAAATTCTTGACCAACTGCGGTTACGGCAAACTTTCGTGTATTTCGTTGCAATAATCTTACGTGTAAACGGTTTTCCAAATCTGAAATATGACGAGACAACTTAGATTTTGTAATACCTAAGGCTTCACTTGCCTTAGTAAAACCTTGATATTTAACGACTTGCACAAAATAGTAGTAATCATTTAAATTTTGCATAATTGTTTCATTTTTGGAATTATCTGTTGAGAGAATCGCCCTGTAATCTCATCAATATACCTCAATATCATGATTAGAACGATATATAGAGGAATACAAATGACACAAGTTCAGAAAGTCTATACCAGCGATCGAAGCACATGGGTGGGTGATGGTTTTCCAACAAACTCCATGTTACCCATGCATGAAATAGGAAATCATACCAGCCCATTCTTGGTAATGGGTTATACAGGTCAATATCGATTTTCTCCAAGTCACCACCAACGCGGTGTTGGTTTACACCCCCACCGTGGTTTTGAAACGGTGACGATTGTCTATGACGGCGAATTAGAGCATCGTGACTCAAAAGGCAATCATGGAAAAATTGGTCCAAACGAAGTGCAATGGATGACCGCAGGTAAAGGTATTCTGCATGAAGAACACCATTCGGAAGCTTTTGCAAAAACTGGCGGAGTTTTGGATATGGTTCAACTTTGGGTAAATCTACCAGAGCATGCCAAGATGACTGAGCCGAGATATCAGGAATTGACTGAGCAAAATATTCCTGAAGTTTTATCTCACGATGAGCAAACCAAGATTCGTGTTATTGCTGGTCAATATCAAATCGGCTCAACTGTTTATCAAGGACCAGCTCAAACATTTAGCAACATGAATGTTTATGACATTAGACTTAATCATGGAGCATGCCTTCCATTAAACCTTATGCCAAACTGGAATCATCTGATTTTCATCCTTGATGGAGAAGTTGAGATTGATGGTCAGATCTATACAGCCATGCAAACGCTTTATCTTGACCCAAAATCAACACAGGTCGAAATAATTGCTCATCGTACGGCGAAAATTCTTTGCTTAAGTGGTGAACCATTGAATGAACCCATTGTTGCCCACGGTCCTTTCGTCATGAATACTCAGGAAGAAATCGTGCAAGCATTTGATGATTTCAGAAATGGAAATTTTGCTTAATTTAACATCCACAAGCCTTATCATTTTCAAGATAAGGCTTACCCCTCATCACTCCTTCATTCATTTCAAATACTTGTCATAATCGCCTATTAGACTTAGTTCAAAAACATCGTACGATTACTAAATGAAATCAGATAATTTTCCTAAAGTTAGCTTATCAGCACTATTTTTTATTTTTCTTAAATTAGGATGTATTTCATTTGGCGGTCCTGCAGCGCATTTGGTGTTATTTCATCGCACTTTTGTTGATCAACTCAAATGGTTAAGCTCTCATGAATATGGACAATTGGTCGCATTAGCGCAATTGTTGCCAGGTCCGACCAGTAGTCAAGTGGGGTTATCGATAGGATATTTCTCCAAAGGATATTGGGGGGGCTTTATTGCTTGGTTAGGATTTACATTACCTGCCTTCATTCTAATGACTTCATTTGCTATTTTTGGTCAATATTTTTTTTCCGATATACCTCTCGAACTCTTTCACGTCATCCATTTGATTGTAATAGCCGTCGTCATTTGGGCTTTTTTACAAATGTTCAAAAGCTTCTGTACTGAAATTTGGCAGTATGTCCTGATGCTGAGTTCTGCTTTTTTTATTTATTTTGCGCAGTGGAGCTATAGTCAAATTTTCTTAATTTTAGTGGCTGGATTCATTGGCTTAGCATTTACAAAAAAAGGAAAATCTCAGCCATCACCGCACATCAAAACCACTCAGGCATATCAAAAGTATCATTATCTCTGGCTCATCCTGTTTGTCACTTTATTTATTATTTTTCCTGCGCTGCAATTTATCTATTCATCAAGCTTGCTTAGAAATCTAGAAAGCTTTTATCACACTGCTTCAATGGTTTTTGGGGGCGGTCATATCATCCTGCCACTCATGTATGAAGATTTTGTGCTTACTCAACACATCACTGCGGAACAATTTGACTTAGGCTATGCATTTGCTCAAGTTATTCCAGGCCCTTTATTTAGCTTTGCAGGATACGTTGGCACATATTTAGGATTTACCGCATCGCCTTTACTTAACGCTGCAATTGCAACCAGTATAATTTTCCTGCCCTCATTTCTGCTTATTTTCGGCACGCTCCCTTACTGGTCAAAATGGGTCAAAAACAAAAAGATTGCAGCAGCTGTCGCTGCTATTAATGCAGCGGTCATCGGATTACTACTCTGTTTAATTGCTCAAATGGCTGAAAAACATCTACATTCAATTTATGATTTTATTTTTATCGGCATTGTCATTCTTTTACTGAAATCAAAAATTCCTGTCATCATCTCTTTAGTAGCGAGCTTTGTTAGCTATGGAGCTTTATTGTATTTTGTAATTTAAAGATCAAACTTAAATGCAAAAATAAAAAAACTCGCAAGCCTGAACTTGCGAGTTTTTTGTCATCACGTTGCCTTAGAACAAGCGATTCATCCCGTTTAACGTTGCTACGCGATAAGCTTCAGCCATCGTTGGGTAGTTAAACGTTGTCTCAACAAAATACTTGATGGTGTTGTTCGGACTATTCATCACGGCTTGACCAATATGAATAATTTCAGAAGCATTATTACCGAAGCAATGCACACCTAAAATTTCTAAGGTTTCGCGATGGAACAAAATCTTTAACTCACCCACTGTATCACCCGTGATTTGTGCACGAGCAAGGTGACGGAAAGACGCCTGACCAACTTCATAAGGAATTTTTTCTTCAGTTAATTCCTGCTCAGTTTTACCAATTGATGAAATCTCTGGAATGGTATAAATACCAGTAGGAATATCAACTACGGGTTGGATACCTTGTTCACCACTCATAATCGCGCCAGCACAGCGACCTTGGTCATATGCAGCTGAAGCTAGAGACGGCCAACCAATTACGTCACCCGCAGCATAAATATTTTCAACCTCAGTTTGATACTGCTCGTTCACTGATAGTTGTCCGCGGCTGTTTGGTTTGATGCCAACATTTTCCAAGCCAAGACCATCTGTATTACCAGATCGACCATTACACCATAGAATTGCATCAGCTTTAATTTTCTTGCCACTTTCAAGATGCAACACCACATGATCATCAAATGTTTCTAAGTGATCAATCTGCTCATTGTGGCGAATCAATACACCTTGTTCACGTAAGTGATATGACAATGCATCAGCAATTTCGTCATCTAAATAGCTCAGTAATTTATGCTGAGTATTAATCAAATCAACTTTGTGATCTAAGCCAATAAAGATAGATGCATATTCACAGCCAATGACACCAGCGCCATAAATAATGATTTTTTGAATTGAAAAATCTAGGTCTAAGATTTTGTCAGAATCAAACACACGTGGGTGATTGAAATCTAAAATTGAAGGACGATATGGACGACTACCTGTCGCAATCACCAACTGTTTAAAAATAATCGTTTCTTTCACACCTTCAGGCGTGAAAATCACCACCGTATTTTGATCTTGGATATAAGCACGACCGTGGAAAATATCAATGCGGTTACGGTCGTAAAAACGCGAGTGTGTATCCACTTGCTGTTGGATCACTTTATGCGCATTACGAAGCACTTGCTTCATGGTGAATTGTTTCCAATCACCCACTTTTTGGAACATTGGATCACGTTGATAACGGATAATGCTAGAAACCGTTTGACGTAAAGCTTTACTTGGAATAGTTCCTACATGCGTACAGTTACCACCAAGTTGTTCACGCATATCAACTACTGCAACGCGCTTGCCTGATTTGGCAAGTTTCATTGCCGCACCTTCACCAGCAGGGCCTGAACCTAAAACGACTGCATCATATTTGACAAAGGTTCCACTCACGACCTCTTTCTTACGCGGCATTCAATGCTCCTATACAATTATCTCTTCATTTATCTAACTTATATTATGACTGAAAATGCACACATTTGCTGTATTTCAATACCATATATTGCTTGATAGCCACATTTATTTTATGAATATCGTTTTTGCCCAATTTATGCATAAATTCGCTATAATAAGAGACCTATTTTTAATATTTCCTCCCGTCACACATTAGTGGAATCGTTGAATATGTCAGAAAACCGTAAACCAGTACAGGGTGAAAAACTTCGTGGCGCTGAGAAAGTCGCACGTATTCCTGTAAAAGTGATTCCTACGGTTGAAGCACCTCGTAAACCAGACTGGATTCGCGTCAAAATGGCTGCACCAGAAGAGGTTCAACGCATTAAATCAACTTTACGTGAACAAAAATTACATACAGTGTGTGAAGAAGCTGCATGTCCAAATCTTCCTGAATGTTTTGGTGGTGGTACAGCAACTTTCATGATTATGGGTGACATTTGTACACGTCGTTGCCCATTTTGTGATGTGGCACATGGTCGTCCGAATGCATTAGACCCAGATGAACCACGCCACATGGCTGAGACAATTGCAAACTTAGGTTTGAAATACGCTGTTATAACATCTGTAGACCGTGATGATCTACTCGATGGTGGAGCGCAACACTTTGTTGATTGTATTAAAGAAGCGCGTGCTTTAAGTCCTAATACATTATTGGAAATTTTAGTACCTGATTTCCGTGGTCGTATGGATGTTGCATTACGCATCATGACGGAATGTCCTCCAGATGTGTTTAACCACAACATTGAAACCGTACCACGTTTATACAAAGCAATGCGTCCAGGTTCAGACTATCAACATTCCTTAAATCTTCTTAAAATGTTTAAAGAATACTGCCCAGATATTCCAACTAAATGTGGCTTGATGGTAGGTATTGGCGAAACTGAAGAAGAAGTTCTCGCACTTCTTGATGACCTCAAAGCACACGATGTTGACTACGTAACAATTGGTCAATATTTACAACCATCGAAAGAACATGCACCAATTGATCGCTTCGTCACACCTGAAGAGTTCGAACGCTATACAGCACATGGGCAAAAATTAGGCTTTAAAAATATTTGGGCTGCACCAATGGTACGTTCAAGTTATTTTGCTGATCGTCAATACTATGGCGAACCAGTACCAGCAGTTCGTCGTAAAGCTGATCCTGCAAAGAAAATTACTGTTCAAACAATCGAAGCATAATTCTTCTTACTTTAAAGCCCTCGTATGAGGGCTTTTTTGTTTGTGGTTTTTATAATTCTCAATTACTTATTGACACATTTCTTATCTCTCTTCAGCTTGAATTTTGAATATTTTTCAAACAATCTTATCCAATATAAGTATTAATATGCGTCCGTTTTAGAACTCAACGCTTTCGTTTCACATTTCATGATCCAATATCGCTGTAGATCTGATGTTTGTGCTTTGATTAAATTTACTGTGGGTATTGGCTCCATGACCAAATCATAAATGGAGCAGTTCATAATGTTTTTTATACTCAGTTTAATTATTCTATTTATAACACTCTGGGCTATTTTTTATTTCGAATTCTCAAGAACTTCTGGGGCTATCACACTCACAGTCGTATCTATTTTAGTCGCGTTGATCAGCCCTTGGTCGCTGATACTCGGTATTCCTTTTATCCTAATTTCATTGATTGTCAGTATTGATACGTTAAGGATGAAATTTATTACACAACCTGCCTATAAAGCTCTAGCCAATGCAATGCCAACAATGAGTAGTACGGAGCGTGAAGCATTGGATGCAGGAACCAGTTGGTGGGAAAAAGAGTTATTTATGGGGGCACCAGACTGGAAGAAATTTGATCAGTATCCGTCCCCAAGGCTGTCTGAAGAAGAACAATCATTTATCGATCATGAAGTCGAACAGCTCTGCCAGATGCTGGATGAATGGGATATTCACCATCATCGTAAAGACCTCCCTGAAGAAGTTTGGTCATTTATTAAATCCAAAGGTTTTCTGGGTTTAATTATCCCTAAAGAATACGGCGGTAAACAATTCAGCTCATTTGCGCAAAGCCGTATCATGAGTAAGATTGCCTCACGCTCACTTACCACTGCTGTCAGTTGTATGGTGCCTAACTCTTTAGGTCCAGGAGAATTACTCTTACACTATGGTACTGAAGATCAGAAGAATCGTTATTTACCAGGTTTAGCAAAAGGTGAAGAGATTCCATGTTTCGGTTTAACAAGCCCTGAAGCAGGTTCAGATGCAGGTGCAATTCCTGACACAGGTGTGGTTTGTTATGGTCAATTTGAAGGACAAGAAGTTCTTGGCCTAAAAATGAATTTTTCCAAACGTTGGATTACACTTGCCCCTGTTGCTACGGTGGTCGGTTTAGCTTTCAAATTATATGACCCTGAAGGTTTACTAGGTGATAAAAACAAAACTGAATACGGAATCACATGTGCCCTATTACCAGCTGATCATGAAGGTGTGATTGTAGGAGCACGCCATAATCCAGGTTCACCATTTATGAATGGTACCGTGGATGGTAAAGATGTCTTCATTCCGCTGGATTGGATTATTGGTGGTGTAGAAAATGCAGGTAAAGGCTGGCGTATGCTGATGGAATGTCTGGCAGTTGGCCGCGGTATTTCTCTTCCAGCACTATCAACAGCTGCAGGTGAAATGTGTTATTTAAATGTCGGCGCCTTTGCTCGTGTCCGTCAACAATTCAAAATTTCAGTCGGTAAATTCGAAGGTGTTCAAGAGGTTTCAAGTGATATCGCTAGCGATACCTATATGCTTGAAGCATTCCGTTACCTAGTGACTTGTGGCCTAAACCAAGGGGGTAAACCTGCAGTCATGACTGCAATGGCAAAATACTACGCAACTGAGACCATGCGTAAGATTGTTAATCATAGTATGGACATTGTGGGCGGGCGTGCTATTCAAATGGGTCCTCGTAACTTCTTGGCGCTCATGTACCAAGCGATCCCTGTTTCGATTACTGTTGAGGGTGCCAATATTCTGAGTCGTTCACTGATGATTTTTGGTCAAGGTTCGATGCGTTGTCATCCCTATTTATTTGAAGAATTACAACTTTTACAAGCCGAAAATAAAAATGCAGCATTAAAAGATTTTAATGACATTCTTTATAAGCATTTGGGTTATACATTTAATCGAACCGCTAAATCATTTGCTTATGGTTTTATAGGCGGATCAACAGAAGGCTCAGTAAAGGCTGATGATTTCAGTCGCCCCTACTACAAAACCATTAATCGTTTGAGTGCTAATTTTGCCTTAGTCGCAGATATGTGCTTAGGCCTCCTTGCAGGTGATATCAAACGCAAAGAAATGCTGTCTGGACGATTGGCAGATATGCATTCACACTTATTTATTGCGACTGCAATTCTTAAATTTTATGAAAATGGTCAACGTACTGAAGCTGAACAACTGCATGCTAAACTCGCACTTGAGAAAGCATTATATGCATCTCAAGAAGCGTTCTATGGTCTGTTTGATAACTTCCCTGTAAAAATTGCCGCAAGTTTAGTCAAACTTATTTGTTTCCCTTTTGGTCGTCCTATTACTCAACCATCGGATGCCTTGAAACTTAAATTAGGTGAACTAATTCTTCAGGAAAATGCTTTTCGCAATGAATTAAAAAAACATGTCTTCTATAGTACTGATCCCGATGATGTCAATGGGCGCATGGAGTCTACATTCCAAATGTTGCTTCAAATTGAGGAATTATGGAATAAGTTTAAAAAGGCTGAATCCAAAGGCCAATTTACAGGTCTGACTTTTGAAGAGCACATTGAGTCTGCTCTTAATGACAAGTTCATCACTCAGGCTGAAGCAGATCAGTTACTTACGTATAACGCTAAACGTTTTGACAGTATGTTGACCGATGTTTTCGATACTGAACTTAACCAGAGTTTAGAACTTGAGAACCCTCACGCTCAGGTGTTGTCAAAATCTACACAATACTAGTCACTCAATTGCTTCTGAAAAAACGATCCTAAAGGGTCGTTTTTTATTTTTCATTCCACTTTTTATATTTCATTCCACTATGGTGTTATAGAAAACAACATCAAAATAAGCGAAATTAAATGAAAACAAAATAATGAATCTTTATTCATTTTTTATGATAATGTGATTACAACTAATAAAATAGCTGTCATTAAATTTTGAACATATGAAATTGACACGCATTTGAATCATATAAACTACAGGACAAGGATCAACGCTATGAGTCAAGAAATCGTATTAGTTGCAGGTAGCCGTACCGCTATGGGTAGCTTTCAGGGAGGACTTTCAAGCTTAACAGCCCCGCAACTTGGTGCTGAAGTCATTAAAGCCGTACTTGACCAATCTAAGCTTGCTGCAGACCAACTAGATGAAGTGATTATGGGCTGTGTTTTACCTGCGGGATTAAAACAAGGTCCTGCTCGTCAAGCGATGCGAATTGCAGGTGTACCAGATCATGTAGGTGCAACAACGATCAATAAAATCTGTGGGTCTGGCATGAAAGCCGTGATGCAAGCTGCAGATGCCATTAAAGCTGGCTCGGCAAATATTATTGTCGCTGGCGGAATGGAATCCATGTCGAATGCACCTTATCTCATGGACAAAGCACGCGCAGGTTACCGTATGGGACATGGCAAAGTGATTGATCACATGTTCCAAGAAGGTTTGGAAGATGCTGAAACTGGCTATTCAATGGGTATTCTTGCTCAAGAAATGGCAGATAAGAAAAACTACACACGTGAACAACAAGACGATTTCGCGATTCGCTCCTTAACTCGTGCTCAGAATGCGATTCAAAATAATTATTTCAAAGATGAAATCACCCCTGTTACAGTAAGTTCACGTAAAGGCGATGTCATCGTTGCCCAAGATGAAAATCCATTTACAGCAAAAATTGATAAAATTCCTACGCTACGCCCAGCATTTGCTAAAGACGGTACAATTACTGCAGCCAATGCCAGTTCAATTAGTGATGGTGCATCAGCATTTTTAGTGACTTCTGCTGAACTCGCAACAGCAAAGGGACTTTCAACTTTAGCAACGATTAAAGCTTACGCAACGCACTCTCAACACCCATCAGAATTTACCATCGCACCTGTTGGTGCAATAGAAAAAGTATTAAACAAAGCGGGCTGGACTGTTGAAGACGTGGATTTGTGGGAAATTAATGAAGCGTTTGCGATGGTGACCATGGCAGCGATCGATGCTTTTCATTTAGATCCTGAAAAAGTGAATATCCACGGTGGAGCTTGTGCACTCGGACATCCATTGGGGTCATCAGGTTCACGAATTATTTTGACTCTCATCCATGCATTAAAACGCTTAGGTAAAACAAAAGGTGTTGCCGCACTTTGCATTGGTGGTGGAGAAGCAACTGCGATTGCGATTGAAATCCCAGCTTAATATTTATGCTATAGCGCATCTCAAGATGCGCTTTTTTTATGAGGAAAAAAATGTCAAAACAAGATTATGAAAATGGTTTAAAAGTTCGTACAGAAGTGATGGGAGAAACTTTTGTCAAACGTGCACAAGACAATACAGTTCCATTTACTCAACCACTTCAAGATTGGATTAATGAGCATGCATGGGGTTCAACTTGGCAACGTGAAGGCGTTTTACCACGCAAGTATCGTTCGTTAATCACGATTGCATTTTTAACAGCCCAAAAAAGCCCAACAGAACTTAAAGGTCATGTACATGGTGCTTTAAATAACGGCGCAACTGTTGAGGAAATCCAAGAGGTTCTTTTGCACAGCTTGCCGTACTGTGGTGCTCCAGCTACACAAGAAGCATTTAGAGCCGCGTTAGAAGTCATTAATGAATATCAACAAAGCTAATCTCATTGAGCATTCATAGATAAACCGCTTAATCTACATTAAGCGGTATTTAAGGTATTTGGACGCTAGATTTAACTTAATTCAATTTTAGATTGATGTTCAAGCACCTGAACCACAGCTGAAAAGTCAGAATCTTGAGCTTTCACTTTTTCAATTTGCATATACTGATTTTGTATAAGTTGCATCGCTGGCAAATTCAACGCTTGCTCTTGAATTAGTTCAGTCGCAATTCCTATATCCTTTTGTAAAAGAGCTAAGGCAAAGGTTTTTGGAAACGCACGACTCAGAACACGTTGCGCCATAATATTTTCAGACATTGAACTTTTACCACTAGAATGATTAATACAATTCAATGCACTATTCAAATCTACTCCTTTTGACTTTAATACCGTCAATCCTTCTGCGAGTGCCCATAGATGGGTTGCCATCAACGTGTTATTCACTGCTTTAACAGCAAATCCAGAACCACTCTCCCCGACATATTCAATTAATCCTGCAAATGCCTGAATAATCGGTTTTGCACGCTTATAAGCATCGACATCACCCCCAACCATTACCGTCAATGTCCCTTTTTCAGCGCCTATAGTTTGCCCAGAAACGGGGGCATCTAAATATTCAACACCATTAAATTTCAACTGATTTGCAAGTTTTAAAGCACTTATAGGTACACCACTGGTACAGTCGATCCATACGCTCCCCTTGACCGGAGGATTTTGAGCAATAAGCTGTTCGACATCTGCACTGGTGGGTAAGCAAGTGAAAATAAAATCTGCTTTCACTGCTTGATCGACAGAGGTCGCTTTAGTACCAAATGTTTGTGCATGTTCTTCTGCTTTTTCAAAATTACGGTTCCAAACTAAAACTTCAAATCCTAGTTTTGGTAAATGGCTCGCCATGTGCCATCCCATAGCACCTAAACCGATAAATGCAATTTTCATTTTTAATTTCACCTTAAATTTGAGTGTTAGGGAGTGCCGTTGCTTCTGCTGAATGCGGTTTGTTTTCGAGCTCTACTGTTTGCGCATTCTTATCTTCGCGATTTAAGAAAAGATTCAATAAAATAGCCGCTAATGTTGCAGTCCCTATTCCACCCAAATCAAAATTCCCAATTTGTAAACTATAATTGCCTGTCCCCATAATTAAGGTGACAGCAGCAATCAACAGAGTACTGTTTTTGGTAAAATCTACGCGGTTGTCCACCCAAATTTTAGCACCGGCCACTGTAATCAGACCGAAAACAACAATCGAAGCTCCCCCTAATAATGCGACAGGAATCGTACTAATAACCGCGCCAAATTTTGGTGATAGACCTAGCAAAATTGCAAATACGCCAGCAAATAAAAATATGGTGGTCACATAAATTTTGGTTACCGCCATCACACCAATGTTCTCAGCATATGTCGTCATTCCTGTTCCACCCACTGATGCAGACAAGGTCGTACATACACCATCTGCAAAGAAACCTCGTCCCATATATGGTGAAAGATTACGTCCAGTCATTGCAGATACTGCTTTGAAATGTCCTAGATTCTCTGCAACTAAGATGATCGCTACGGGAGCAATAAGCAGCATGGCATTAAATTCAAACACTGGCGCATGAAAAGTAGGTAAACCGAACCAAGCTGCCTCACTGACTTTAGTAAAATCGATCGCTGTACCAAAACCCAAAACATTGGTGAGTAAAAAATAAATAAAGTAAGAAGCCACTAAGCCAATGAGCAATAATAATCTACGGATCATGCCCTTAGTAAATACGGCGATTACACTAATACAAATAATCGTGATTAGAGCCATCCATGAATCAAACTGATTAGCAGAGACACTTTTGATCGCCACTGGCGCTAAATGCAAACCAATGATCATCACAATTGCTCCAGTCACAATTGGTGGCATCAATTTTTCAATCCATGCTGTGCCAGTTTTCATCACGATCAAACCGATCAAGGCGTACAAAATACCGCATGCAATGGTACCGCCAAGTGCTAAGCCTAAGTTTGGATTTAAGCCAACACCGGTATAACCAGTGACTGCAATGACTGCTCCAATGAAAGCGAAGCTCGAGCCTAAATAGCTCGGCATACGCCCCCCAGTCATTAGGAAAAATAATATTGTCCCAATACCCGTAATAAACATTGTAAGATTCGGATCGAAACCCATCAGTAAAGGGGCAAGTACTGTTGCTCCAAACATTGCAAATGCATGCTGCAGCCCCAATACCATACTTTTACCTGGCGGCAAGTACTCATCTACTTGAACTGCGGTCGTGTCTAGATTTCCTTGGAAAGGTTTAAATTTTGGAAACCATGTTTCTTTTGTGCTCATCGACCTTCTCCTGATCAAGCATGCTGTTTTAGACCATTGGAACTGGCTCGCAATATGCTCGGTTAAAATACATGAGGGCTTTTTCACCCGCTTGCTGTTTCATCCCCTTTACATGGCAGAACAAAACATCATGACTGCCTACCGATAAACTTTGTACGACTTCACAATCAAAACTCACTAGCGCACCTTCTAAAATAGGTGCACCTGTGACTAATGTTGACCAGTCCCCCTTTTCGAAACGTTCTGCCATTGGAGTTTTACCCCCAAACACATTCGATAAATGCTTTTGACTACTGCTTAAAGTATTGACACACAAAACCTGATTACTTTTAAATGTTTCAAATACTGATGCTGATCGATTTAGACATACCAGCAATGTTGGTGGCGTATCTGTCACACTACATACAGCTGAAGCTGTGAAGCCAGCTTTTCCTGCTAGACCAGCTGTAGTAATGACATTGACAGCTGCACCTAAATTCGACATTCCTTGTCTAAAAACCTGTTGGTCAATGTTGAGTGTGGCACTCACTGCCTCGGGTAAATTGATTGATTTCACATTTGCATTCATAGTGTTCTCCATCCCTCATCGCCTAAACAGTCAGTGAGGGACTCATAATAGGGTGATGAAAGCTTTCAAATTAAACATGAGCAATCGAAGCAATTTCGATGAGTGCATCAGGTTTGACTAATCCTGTTTGAACACAATAACGAGCTGGTTCTGCATTCGGAAAATATTCGGCATATACTTCATTCATTGCAGCGTAGTTTGCCCAATCTGTCAGAAAAATATGATTGAAAGTAATGTCAGACATTGTTCCGCCAGCAGTTTCGATGACCTTCTTTATTGTTTCAAGGACATGGCGTGTCTGTGCTGCTACGTCTCCAACATGAACTACATTGTTGTTTTCATCAAAAGGCAAAGTGCCTGAAACATAGACAATGTTGTCTGCTTTAGTTGCTGGCGAATACGGTGCGAGTGGCTTACCTGAACCCACTGGAATAATGACTTCTTTTGACATGACTTATTTCCTAATTTTAGAATCTATAAATATTTATGCGCTTTCAGCGAGTGTTAGTTGATCTGTAAAACTACTGACAAAACTTTCTGTATCCGACACCCATCCAAAGAAGGTTTTTATGTTGTACATACTTGCGACATGGGCTTCTTTTGGCCCTGCTTGATGACAGGCATCGTCTAAAGCCACGCCAAAATATTCTAGAAAGAAGCCATCTCTGAGCGTCGATTCAACACATACATTGGTCGCGATACCAACAAAAACCAAATTACGAATTCCACGCACTCTGAGCATGCTGTCTAGCGCTGTGTTAAAGAATCCACTATAACGAGGCTTTTCAATCACAATATCTTGAGGAGCTGGCACCAACTCATCAATCAACTCAAAATCCCAATCCCCTTTTGCTAACAATTTGCCTTGTAGCTCAGGACGCTTACGCATGGTCTTCAGTGCATTTGATTTGTGAAAGTTTGGTGAATCAATACCACCTGCTTCACGATATTGATTATCCCAACCGTTTTTGAAATAGATCACTTGAATACCAGCATCATGTGCTGCAGAAACTGCCTTTTTAATATTTTCAACCACAGGTTTTGTCGTCGACACATCAAACCCAGCAAGATCTAAATAACCACCTTTTGACGTATACGCATTTTGCATATCAATCACGATTAATGCTGTTTGCTCTGGTGCAAGCACAATATTTTCCGGTTCGGCTTTGAGTTTTACACCCGTACCCGCTTGTGCAGTAAATCCAGCTTCAACGGTATTTTCTAAATGATTCATGCGATTTTCTCCAACACAGGTTCTGAACTCATTCCTTCAACCACAACATGTTCACGACATTTCATAAGCGGCTGAATCCGTTGTCCAAAACTTTCAACACCTTCAACAAAATCATCAAATGTCAGTAAAATGCCTTCAGTTCCTTTCACCTCACTAATCTCATCTAGCATTTTTGCGATAGTTTCGTAAGAACCCACCAACGTTCCCATATTGATGTTGACTGGTGATACTGATGAAGCCATTTGACGAATATTAGTATCCGCACCAGATTGAGTATCTTTTCCGCCTTGATTCATTAACCAGTTGATTGCTTCAATATCAGCACCATCGTTGTAATGTTGCCACTTCGCCATCGCTTCTTCGTCTGTTTCAGCAGCGATAATCATGAACAAAACGTAGGTTTGAACATCACGACCCGTAATATCTGTTTTTGCTTTTAAACGATCATTGATTTCTGCATATGCTGTTGGTGTATTTAGCCCTTTACCAAAAACAAAATTGTAATCAGCGTGTTGAGCAGAAAATTCCAAACCTGTATCCGATTGACCAGCGCAGATAATTTTCATCTCTGCTTGCGGGCGTGGGCTAACTCGGCAATCATCCATTTGGAAATGGTCACCTTTAAAATCAGATTTACCTGTTGCCCATAATTCACGCAGAATTTGTACGTATTCAGATAAGTATTCGTAACGCTTTCCAAAATATTCATCACCGGGCCACATGCCCATTTGAGTATATTCTGGCGCTTGCCAACCTGTGACGACATTTAGGCCGAAACGACCATTCGAAATTGAATCAATCGTAGATGCCATGCGTGCAACTATGGCAGGCGGCATCACTAGCGTCGCAGCTGTTGCATAAATTTTTATTTTGCTGGTGACTGCAGCAAGACCCGCCATAAGCGTAAAAGTTTCAAGGTTGTGATCCCAAAACTCAGTTTTACCCCCGAAACCACGCAGCTTAATCATAGACAATGCAAAGTCAAAACCGTAATGCTCTGCGCGTTGGACAATTTTTTTATTTAACTCAAAACTTGGTTTGTATTGAGGAGCATTTTCTGAGAGTAACCAGCCATTATTTCCGATCGGACAAAAGACACCAATTTTCATATCTAACACTCCTAATTTAACGATCAGTCAAATTTGATTTAGTAGGATTAAGCTTTCGAACTTGTATTAGATATTTAGCAAATGATGTGCCAATTATTATTTTATTATATATTACAAAAACTTAATGATTTTCTATTTTACCTTATGATAAATTAATCACATAATCCCAATACCCATTACTCCTAAACAACGTCATAAAAAAGTGCACAAGATGTTCCAAAAAATACCACTTGGTAAAATAATTAAAAAACCACGATCTCAATCGTGGTTTTTTATATGCAATTGAAAAGTTTCAAATGCTAGAGTGATCGAAGAAATTGAATAAGTGCCTGATTAGTGATATTTGGCTCAGTCACAGTAGAAGCATGTGCACCTACATCAAAAATTGAGCATTGTGCATGTACAAAATTTTTCTGAAGATCAAGAGTCTTATGTACTGGAACCAAGAAATCATCACGATTTGCAATCAAGTGAATTGGAGTTCGTTGAAGTGCGGTGATATGTTCATTCGTTATTTTAAATTCCTTTAAAGCCTTCAGACGTCTCAATACATTCTCTTTTGGTGGAAAGTTTCGGAGTTGATTATTTTCTGCTTGTTGTATTTGATCGATATTAACAGAGATCCATACAGGTGGATAAAGAAATAATGCTTGAGCTCTAACATATGCCTCTGCACCAGCATTTTGTAATAACGATTCTCGAGCTTCAAAACATTTGAGCGTATGTGGATCTAGTGAGTCCCACGCATTAATACTGGTCAAACTCAACATTTCCAATTTTGTATTTTGAATTAAAACGGCTAACTCCGCTCCAATATGCCCACCTAAAGCATGACCGATAAAATGGAATTCATCGATCTTTAGATCCTCTAAAATCTGTATCACTTGTATTGCCATATCGGTCATTGAATAAGTTGGTGCTAGTAATGCAGCATCTGCATGACATCCTTGTTGATCATATGTAATGACATGAAAAAATCGAGTCAATATATCTAATTGAGGATGCCAAAAATGTCCATGCCCTCCTAACCCTGAAGATAACAACACAAATTGAGCATTAGGATTAGCTTTGCAGTAAAAAACTTGATACGTCATAAATTTTACCTATCGATAAAAAATAACTACAACTCTGCAATTAACATGCCCAAGCTAATTCAATTAAAAATTTATTTCTAAAATGCTAAATTTATAATTCTAAAGATAAACAATAATTGTTATCATTTACAATAATTACATACACTCACACTTTCTTACTTTTATGAACAGTACAGAATTCGAACTACCAGGCGAGTTAACACTTGGGAATCAAGTAAAAAAAATTCGTAAGACTACTAAATCAGTTTCTATCAGTTATCGCCTGATGGTGCTCTATCGTTTTTTATTGGCGGGTATTGGAGGTTATTTGCTTGCATCCCTCTCTGCTATCGTGATTGCACAAACATTTAGCACATATCAATCTAGCGCAGCGATGTCAGCAACGCTCATTGCTTTCTGTTTACAGTGTGCAGCGTTTATTTGGGTTTTTATGGTTCACAAAACCAGAAAAGCTACATTGGGCATCGTCTTACCTAGCCTTGCTTTATTTCTCATCTATAAAATCATGGGGAACTAATTCATGAGAAGTGATGCCAAAGCTGAAGGCCCACGCCAGTCTATGTCATGGTTACATACTTGGGCTAGTTTGATACTAGGATGGTTGCTGTATGCCATCTTTGTAACTGGTACTTTGAGTTTTTTCCAAGCAGAAATCAGTACATGGATGAAGCCCGAGTATCACCAATCGATTCCAAGCCAATCTCAACTCGAGCAGACGCAAGTGGCTCTGCAATATTTGCAGAATAATCATGATGATGCAGGGAGCTGGGGAATTCAATTGCCCAATGCTCGTCAAAATTACACCACACTGAATATCCGGAATGTCGGAGAAGATCCCAATGCTCGTCGCGGTGGTAAACGTGTGACGATTGACAGTGCCACAGGTGAAGTATTAGAAGCCCGTGAAACCCGTGGTGGTAGTTTTCTGTATCGTTTCCATTTTGAATTATACGGAATGCCACGTATATGGTCACGTTGGATTGTGGGCATAGCAACCATGTTTATGCTTGTTGCAATTATTAGTGGCATCATCACCCATAAGAAAATCTTTAAAGATTTCTTTACCTTTAGAACAGGTAAAGGACAGCGTTCTTGGTTAGACGCACATAATGCAACAGCTGTATTCGCACTTCCCTTTCATATCATGATCACTTTTAGTGGTTTACTTTTATTATTGTTTACCATCATGCCATGGGGGGTACAGCAAATTTATGACAATCGTGGCGCCTTTCTACAAGACCAACGAAAATCCTTAATTCAAAATCCAGCAGAACCACAAGGGCAGACTCGTACTGATCAACCGCAAGGAAATCAGCGCTCAATGATGAATGCTCGTACAAAAATTGAGGCTCGTGGTACGCAGTCAGCATCAAATGAACATACTAACAAAATGGATGGTGAGAGAAAGAATCGAGGTGAAAGTCGACGTACGCGCAACCAAGATCGAAAAGCTGAACCTGCACCACTTACAGATATTGCTCCGATCCTCACTCAAGCTGAAGCGAAGTGGAAAAACAATCCGATTGGTTCGATCACAATTAAAGCACCAAATACATCGAAGGCGACCATTGAGTTACGTGCTTTACACGGCGCAAGTATCGCTCATCGTGGCGTATATGAAACTTTAGACTTCAATGGTGTGACAGGTCAAAACATTACAGATGATTCCGCTCAACTCAAAAATCCTTCTATTCCCAATGGCATTTACAATGTTGTCACTGTTCTACATGAAGCACGAGGAGTTGATTTAGCCTTACGTTGGATACTCTTTTTTTCTGGTATCGTTGGCACGCTAATGGTCGCAACAGGATTAATTTTATGGTGCGTCAAACGTGCACCTCAACAAGCGAAACAAGGTTATAAATCCTTTGGGTATCGTACGGTCGAGATTACCAACATCGCTGCGATTATCGGCTTACCAATTGCTTGTGCAGCTTATTTTTATGCAAACCGTTTTATCCCTGTTGATATGGAAATGCGTATAAACTGGGAAATCCGTACATTCTTTATAGTGTGGCTCTTCACACTGGTTTATGCTGTTTTTCGCACCCATCGCCAAGCTTGGCTTGAATTACTGAGTCTCGCCACCCTGCTTTTTGCTTTACTTCCGCTTTTAAACTTTATCACAGGTGGTCAACCTTTATGGCGTTCTATAGCTCACGGACAATGGGTTATCGCTTCGTTCGATCTGGCGATGATAGTTTTAGCAGTAGTTTTTTATTTTGCACTTTACAAAGTTCAAAATCATCAAGGAACTCCATTAAAAAAGAGTCAAGTTTTACCTAAGGTAGAGGGGTAATCACCATGAGCTTTTTTCTCCTCATTTGGGCAGTTTGTACTTTAGGTTTTATAGGTTTAGCCAGTGCAATGCAAAAGCATCAAAAACAAATTTTTGGTCAAACATTGAGTATTAAACACCAGAAAATAGCCTCAATGGTTGGATGGGGATTCCTGTCGTTAGGGCTTATCCTCTGCATGAGCAAAGGACAAGTCAGTAATATGATGAGTTATTGGGTTGGTGTACTGACATTCGCTGCGCTTTTTGTTGCACTTTGTCTGACCTATTTTGAGTCACAAATAAAAAAAATCATTTTGGGCGTATCCTTTATTGGATTCATTAGCTTGATCTTCTCAATCATTTAATACTTTACTTGATAAAAACCGACCAATATTTCATTTCAATATGGGTCGGTTTTTTTCTTCTTAAATTAGCTTTAAACGTGAATCACGCTGAAGTTCTAGCAATTCAAACGTATAATCAACCTCATTTATTATGGCGATTAAGGATCGGTACGCATGGAACTTCGACATTTGAAATATTTCGTCTCAGTTGCCGAAGAACTTAATTTTACGCGTGCTGCAGAAAAACTTTTTATAGCGCAGCCCTCTTTAAGTCAGCAAATTAAAGATCTTGAAGCGGAATTAGGTACATCCCTGCTGATTCGTAAAAGCAGAAGCTTATCACTCACAGAGGAAGGAGAAACTTTTTTAAAAGATGCTCGACATATATTGAAACTTGCTCAAGACGCCAAACACAAGATTCAAATTATGGCGAATACCAAGAAAAATAAATTAAATATTGGCTTTTTACCTGTGGCAGAAATGAAAATTTTTCCCTATGTCATGCCTATTATTCGTGCACAACAGCCTGATTTAGATATTCAATTTCATAGTTTGAGCTGTTTACATCAAATCCAAGCACTTCGTGATCAAAAAATTGATGTCGCATTCACTCGCCAATGTATCGATGATGAACATATTGCCTCTATCGAATTGTTCAGTGAGCCCCTGATCTTGCTGATTCCTCGTCATTCAGCCCATGCGCATTTAGACTGTATTTCAAAACAGGATTTAATTGCCCAAAAATTTATCATGAGCGAGGAAACTGCCTCACCGATTTTGTTCCAAAAAATTCAAAATATTTTTGAAGCCCTAAATACATCTATTCAAGTTGCTCAATACTCGAGTAATATTTTAATGAATATTAATCTTGTAGCGATGCAAGTCGGTTGGACCATTGTTCCAAAATATGTTGAAAGCTTGCTCAGTGAAAATGTCTTAATTAAGTCAACTGAAATTGATTTACCGAATATCAGCTTATATTTGAGTTTCAGAAAACAAGATCAAAGTAAGCATTTGCAAACTGTGAAAAATATTCTAAGCCAACACTTTCATTGTCATATTTTTTAAAACTTTGAACGCTATTTTAAAACTAAAAAACCTGCAAATTTGCAGGTTTTCTTTTAGATTAGTCTTAAACTTTTTGATTAAACGCCAAGTTTATCAAATAGTTTTTGGCTGAGCTCTTCGCTCGTCTGAGGAATACTTAAGCCCGCCACAAATTTATCTGGTCTTAAAAATGCCATCGAGTATTGAGTGCGACCAAACCACGCACGAATCGCATGCTCTGTATCCCCAAGTGTCAATATTTCATCATCATGAGCATCAGTTTTCAATTGTTCAGGTGGAACGACTTTAATAAATTTCACACCCAAGGCTTTCCATTTTTGAATACTTGTTGGTGTGAGTCCCCAAGTCGGATCTACTCCCCAAGCAATAATAGCAAAGCCTTGACCAATAAAATCATCCAGTAATTTCACATGACCTGTGCTATCTTGCATTTTAGGTTGAATAAACATTTTACCGATTGGTGATGTCTTATTGACCTGTCCAACCAAAATACCAGATTTATATTGTGGCATTGGCTTAAAGCGCATTTCCAACAAATATTGTTTAACTGGTTTAATGTAATTTAGAACATATGAAATAGCATCACGCGCAGTACCTTGCCATTTTTTAGGCGGAGCTAGCACATGGCCTGCTGTAACAGATAAATCAATCATCGCTTTGGCATGATCATGACGCTCTTCTTGATAAGAATCTAGAACTTTAGCATCTACTTTACCTTGTACGACCATAGCCAGTTTCCAAGATAAATTGAACGCATCACGCATTCCACTGTTATAACCCTGTCCCTGCCATACTGGCATAATGTGCGCTGCATCTCCCGCAAGTAAGATACGCCCTTCTTTAAATCTACTGGCAATACGTGCATTATGGGTATAAACACGATTTCGGATCACATCGATATTTTCAGTGTTTGGTAATACTTTGGATAAAAGTTTAGCCATGTTTTCAGGTTGGCTAAGTTGCTCTTGCGTCTCCCCTGGCATCACCATAAATTCAAAACGACGGATACCATGTGGTAAAGCCGCTGACACATATGGACGTACTGGATCGCAACAT
Source organism: Acinetobacter sp. ANC_7512 (assembly GCF_056779935.1). Lineage (NCBI taxonomy): Bacteria > Pseudomonadati > Pseudomonadota > Gammaproteobacteria > Moraxellales > Moraxellaceae > Acinetobacter > Acinetobacter sp. ANC_7512. The sequence continues at coordinate 126,979 of NZ_JBWYIX010000003.1, forward strand.
AAGTAAATATGTGGTGTCGCCAATGGATCGTTTGCAATATCGACAACAATCCATTGGTTTGGTGCAGTCTTACCTTCAAAAGGAATATTCAACATACGGCGAACGTAGCTATTACCTCCATCACATGCCACAAGATACTTTGCAGTTATATATTCAATTGTTTTATCTTTATTTTGGATTTGAACTTCAACTTGATCTTCAGTCTGCTTAAAACTTTGAAGTTGACGAGAAAAAAGTACTTCCACATCATCAAAACGTTCTAAACCTTCCAATAATTCTGCATCAACATAAGGTTGTACGAATGCGTTACGACGAGGGAAACCAAACTCACGTGTTTTAGGTTGAATATCTGCAAAACAACGGCCTGAAGGCGTAAGAAAACGCATCGCATGATCAGGAGTGGTATGCGGCAATACTTTGTTGATCAAACCAATCGATTGCATTGTTCTTAGAGATTCATCATCAATACCAATTGCACGAGGATAATCAATCAATTGATCGAGCTGTTCAATCACTTTTACTTTTAAGCCCGCAAGGCCAAGGCCGTTCGCCATCGTTAAACCGACTGGGCCTGCACCAAGTACGATCACATCTGCTGAATAAGTGTTGGTCTGTGACATGGTCAATCTCCTCTAATATTCGCATTAGAGAGGATTTTCAGCATAGGAAAAAGTTATGCTAAGGTCTTATGAAATTTAAGAAATTGTCACGTTTACTTCAATTCCATCAAAAAACCTTAATTTATGTCGCTCATCTATAGCTTTTACCTATAGTTGAATTTGTAATTCATCTACAAAATATCTTAGTAAATAGGCTCGAACCATACTATTCAAGCTTTGAATCAGTTTTACAGTATAATCAGGGAACAACTTTAATATTTTTTGCTTCGCTTTGAAGCCATGGAATCCCACTATGACGAAACGTGTTACCGTCCCGATTGCTCTCGAAAATCGTGCTCATGCAGGTAATGCCGCTGCTCAATTTGAACTTGCTGAACTTTATATGACGAGTGAACACGATGAAGACATTGCGCTTGCAGAAGAATGGGCTTTACGTGCTGGTCAATTGGGTCATGTCGAAGCGATGTACTGGTTAGGGGAAGGTTATACCCATTATGCAAAAGAAGTTTTAGAAGAAGATCCTGAAGATGCAAAACTAAACTTTGAGTACGGTTTTAACTGGCTCACGCAAGCTAGTAAACATCAACATGCTGCTGCAATTTTAGAGCTCGCAGGTTATTATCGTCGTGGTAATGTGGTCGAAAAAGATGTACAAAAATCTGTTGAATTGGTGACTCAAGCCGCTGAACTTGGTGATACTCAAGCAATGCGTGATTTATCTGCCATCTATGCACATGGTTTAGGTGTGGATGTAAACGAGGAAAAAGCTGATTATTGGCAGGAAAAGGCTCAATCAAGCACTTAAGATAAATCTCGTTTTTGACTCAAAAGCCTTCATGATTGAAGGCTTTTTAATGAACTACTTTAGATCTTTTTAAACTATAACATACCTTAAAATAGCAACCCACTATAAGATAGTGACTTACTTTTAGATATTAATTACCTTCAGCGATGATGGCTTGTCTACAGATCCCGTCTACTGCCCTTTGCTGTTCAAATACTTTTTTAGGCATTGGTTCAAAGCTATCAAAAAAGCAGATTTCTTCTTCATTGATGTCATATACCAATGAATGATTACCAATGCCTTCTAAAGTATCGTAATACACGACCACGAACTTATTGGCATCAAATGCGATTTGAATATCTTGATAGCTGATTGCGGGGGATATTTTTAGCGCAAGTTTTTCAGCTTCTAAATAGCTTTGCTTTTCTTGCTCTTGAAGTGCATTGTCTTCATCTGTGGTAAATTCCACATCTAAGCCAAATTTTTTAAGTCCCACCGCTAGACCGATCGTGGTCGTTCCATCACCTTCTACATAACCACAGACTTCTTTAAGTTGTTCAATATCTGGGTCTAACCCAAGATGTTGAAAGAGCATCCATACGGCATAAATACCAGCATTGGCTTCTAGATTGGCGAGTTCTTCGGGAATTTCCATCAAAAATATATATTATTTATTGAGCTATCAATTATAACAAATAATCTTCTTCAAAATTTAAGAAATTAAATACAAAATTCAAGCTCACTCATCTAAAAGTTTCAAAAAGTCTGGACATTGTAAATGGTCATCGTATGGACATTTTTCAACGTGTGTCAAAATTAAGAGTAAGTTATTTAAAGTCTCAATTTTATCTTTGATTTCGTTTTTTGCTTCCCTAACTTGATCTCTTTTAATTTTAATTTTTTCATGATCAATTGCCATATTTTTAATTTGGCTCAGCGTCATACCACCATTTTGGAAGATCTTGATTAATGAGATATTCTGTATTGCTCGGGATGAATACTGTCTTCTAAGCCCTTTCCTTCCAATAGATCGAATAAGTCCTTTTGATTCATAAAACCTAATCGTGGCAGTTGAAGTATTTGTCCGATCAGCTAGATCACCTATATCTATTTCCATTAATGCACCTTGACTTCAAGTTAGCTTTAAGTTGCACACTAGCATGACTTAAATTAGAGAGTCATCCTTTCATGAATATTTTAATTTACATTTTAGCCTTAGGCCTAAGCGCTACTTTAATTATGGATTTTTTAGGTTGGGCAAGAGCGATGATTTTTAAAATCCCCTCATTTAACTATGCTTATTTGGGTAGGTTTTTCTTTTTAGTTAAAAATAAAAAATACGTATACAGAAATATTACCGAAGCCCCTGTACACAAATTTGAATACATTACGGGTTGGGTATTTCATTATATAATCGGTATTTTTTTCGCTTTAATTTATACTTATATCGATAATTCACATACTACTTTGGAAGCTTTTATATCTTCTATTTTATTTGGACTTTCAACTGCTATTATCCCATTTTTGGTGATGCAACCTATTCTTGGATTTGGTTTCTTTGCGAGTAAAACGCCCAATCAATGGATCAGCATAAAAAATAGCTTAGTGGCACACTTAAACTTCGGAATCGGTTTATTTATAGCCCAAATTATTCAATCCTACATTTTCTCAACATCACACTAATGAAAGCTTGATAGATTGAATGATAAAAATTTTAAATTAAATTTCTAATACGTTGCCAAAATGAATAAATCAATCAAAGACAAAATTATTCGAATTTGTGATGAAAAAATCGATCGGAAGGGAGAATCTGTAGGTTTGTCATTTTATGCTTTCTTTTCAAATAAAAATAATGACCCCGATGCACTCATGGAAGTAGCTCATTGGTGGATCATGAAACATAAACTTGACCACTTTGAAAAAGCACAGAAAATAAAATCTCTAATATCATCGGAATTTGAAGTTGACGCGATTTAATTGAAATACTTTGAATCACCAATAACCAACTTAACATTGGAAATTCGCAAGTTTAGAAGTACAATACTCCGCTAGTCGAGGGATGCTGCGACGTTTTACAAGTATAAAATGTAAAAGCGCCAGGCTCGACGATCGGTTAGTCTTTTTCTAGACAGACCAACAACGGCATCCGCGAACATAATGATCAATTTTTGTTTTTTATAAGGAGATCGTGATGAACGCGGTTAATGCTTCATTTACAGATTATAAAGTTGCCGATATTTCACTTGCTGACTACGGCCGTAAAGAAATCAAACTTGCAGAAGCTGAAATGCCAGCCCTTATGGGTCTGCGTAAGCGTTACTCTGCGGCTAAACCACTTGCTGGTGCTAAAATTTTGGGTTGTATCCACATGACAATCCAAACAGCTGTTCTTATCGAAACTTTGGTAGAACTTGGTGCTGAAGTTCGTTGGACATCTTGCAACATTTTCTCAACTCAAGACCACGCTGCTGCAGCTATTGCAGCTTCTGGTGTTCCAGTATTTGCTTGGAAAGGCGAAACTGAAGAAGAATATATGTGGTGTCTTGAACAACAAATTAATGTAAATGGTACGCCTTGGGATGCCAACATGATTCTGGACGACGGCGGTGACTTAACTGCGCTTGTTCATGAAAAATACCCAGAAGTACTCGCAAAAATCCACGGTATTACTGAAGAAACAACAACAGGTGTTCAACGTCTTCTCGAAATGTGGAAAGACGGTTCATTGAAAGTACCTGCGATCAACGTAAATGACTCAGTAACTAAATCTAAAAATGACAACAAATATGGTTGCCGTCACTCTCTAAACGATGCCATCAAACGTGCAACTGACATGCTGTTATCTGGTCGTCGTGCACTTGTAATTGGTTACGGTGATGTAGGTAAAGGTTCTGCGCAATCGCTTCGTCAAGAAGGCATGATCGTACGTGTTTCTGAAATCGATCCAATCTGTGCAATGCAAGCCTGCATGGACGGTTATGAAGTAGTTTCTCCATACAAGAATGGCGTACAAACAGGTAAAAAAGAAGACGTTAACGCTGACCTTCTTCAAAATACTGACTTAATCGTAACAACGACTGGTAACTACCACGTTTGTGACGCTGCAATGCTTGATACATTAAAAGCAGGTGCAGTAGTTTGTAATATCGGTCACTTTGACACTGAAATCGATACCAACTACTTACGTGGTTATAAATGGGTTGAAGTTAAACCACAAGTTCACCAAGTATATCGTTCAGAAAATGAAAATGATTACCTCATTCTTCTTTCTGAAGGTCGCTTAGTAAATCTTGGTAATGCAACTGGTCACCCATCACGCGTGATGGACGGTTCTTTTGCGAACCAAGTTTTAGGTCAAATGCACTTGTTCGCAGAGAAATTTGCTGATCTTCCTGAAGATCAAAAACAAGCAGCGATTCGTGTTGAACTTCTTCCTAAGAAATTAGATGAAGAAGTTGCTGCAGCAATGGTTGCAGGTTTCGGTGGTGTTCTGACTCAATTAACTCAAGAACAAGCGGACTACCTTGGGGTTGCTGTTGAAGGTCCATTCAAATCTGACGCTTATAAATACTAATCTTTGAACAAGCAGGCTGAACAGCCTGCTTTTCTTTGAATTCTATTTTGCTGAAATAAGTACAAAGGATTTGAACATGTCTAAACAGATTCCAATTTCTTTTGAGTTTTTCCCAACCAAAACTGATGCAGGTGCGGAAAAACTTAAGGTTGTTCACCAAGAACTGCAGTTGCTGAATCCAGAGTTTTTCTCTGTGACTTATGGTGCAGGTGGTTCTACACGTGAACGTACACTTTCGACTTTAGCTGATTTTAATGGCAAAGGCACGCCTGTTGCTCCCCACCTCTCTTGTATTGGTGATAGCAAAGAACGTATTGCAGAATTACTGGATTTATATAAATCTCAAGGGATTGACCGTATTGTTGCACTACGTGGTGACTTACCTTCCGGTCAAGTTGGCTTAGGTGAATTACCGTATGCTCAGGATTTAGTACGCTTTATCCGTGAACATTCGGGTGACCACTTCCAAATTGAAGTTGCAGCTTACCCTGAAATGCATCCACAAGCAGATAACTTTGATTTAGACATCAAACGCTTTTGTGAGAAAGCCAATGCAGGTGCAAATGCAGCCTTAACTCAATTCTTCTTTAATCCAGATGCGTATTTTTACTTTGTAGAGCGCATTCAAAAAGAAGGTGTGAATATTCCTGTTGCGCCGGGCATTATGCCAATTACCAATGCAAGCAATCTCATTCGTTTTGCGGATGGTACCGGTGCCGAAATCCCTCGTTGGATTCGTAAGCAACTTGCGGCTTATGGTGATGACACTGCTTCAATTAAAGCCTTTGGTCATGAAGTGATTGTGAAGCTATGTGAACGCCTCATTGCTGGTGGTGCGCCAAGCTTACACTTTTATACGATGAACACCACTGATCCAACTCGTCAACTTGTAAAAGACCTCGGTCTAGCATAAGTCTCCTGACTTCTTTTATCGACAGCTTAGGTTCACTTTATTTGATGTAGGGACTGAAGATAAAAGAAGTTTTTATTTTACCGATTTTAGAGTAATGCAGATGCCTCGTTTTTTTATTGAAGCAGACCTTAATGTAAATACAACAGTTGAACTGACTGAAACTGTATTTCATCATTGGGTCAAAGTTTTACGTGCACAAGTCGGTGAAAAAGCGACCTTGTTTAATGGTCAAGGTGGCGAATATCAAGTTGAATTAACTGAAGCCAATAAAAAAACAGGCTCGGTTCTAGTTCAAGAATTTAACCCAACCAATCGCACACCAAACTTTAATGCCTTACTTGGTCAAGTAATGAGTAAAGGTGACCGCATGGATTATGCTATTCAAAAAGCAGTTGAGTTAGGCGTATCTGAAATTCAACTTCTCACCTCTGAACGTTGCGAAATGCGTTTAAAGTACGACCGTGATCAGAAAAAACTTGATCATTGGCAAGGTGTAGCAATTGCAGCTTGCGAGCAGTGTGGAATGAATATTGTTCCAAAAATATTAGCTCCACTCCCTTTGGCACAATGGTTAAATAGCACACTCCCTGAAACGAAATTAGTCTTAGCCCCCAATAAAGATGAGGTCGATGTGTTAAATGATGCCTCCTCAAATATAACGCTACTCATTGGTCCAGAAGGTGGATTAAGTGATGCTGAAATCCAATCTGCAAATCAGCATGGATTTATCAATTGGTGTATTGGTGAACGTGTTTTACGTACAGAAACTGCACCAGTGGTTGCTTTATCGATCTTAAATTACAAATTTTAATAAATATTTTCTCAAAATTCCGTGATTTAACTCACAATAGAATTGATTTTCTTCCAATTAGACAGTACTTTAATGAGAAAAGAGTTGTCGCGCTAAATTTATATTTTTTTAAGTTCGTACTCAAAAATAATACAAATAAAGTAGAAAGAAAATTAAGGTATTGCCAGTTATGAGTGAAGTTCAGGGAGAGCATGTTTCCAACTCTGTACTCGATAGCCAGATCAAAAGTGCGACTTCTAATTTGCATTTTTTTTTAGCGTGGGTGCTCTTTGCCTGCATCTATAATCAACTTATTTACTTCTTTTATTTCAAAAGCTTTTCAATACCTTATACCATTTGGCTCATTATATTTACCGCCATTCTTTTAATCTGTTTTTGCTTTACCCTCTTTTTTAAAAAATCTAATCAAATTAGTATTTTTAACTTAGACATGTGGGCACAATTGGTTTGCTTAATTACTGGAGCTGGTCTAGCTATTGGTATTTATACCGTATTACAGCTTATCCCCGAACATAATCCAGAAGTCAAAGATATACATATGTTGACTTTAGCTGGGTTAATGTTATCTATTGTTTATACTTTTGCTATTGTATTTTTATCACAGCGGTTACGATACTTCCTTTATGTTTTTTTGCCTTCAGCTTCGGCCATAGTCCTCTCCAATTTCCTTTTTTTAGATAATACTCCTGATGTTTTTAGTTTAATCTTTAATATTTGGTTTGGTGTATTACTTATTTGCGCTCTCCTTACCCATAAGATGTACCGCCGTCTTGGAATATTAAATAGTCACAATAAATTCTATTTATCTGAATCTAGAAAACATCTTATGGAGTCATCACTTCTCCAAGAAAAGCTAAAAAATGAGATTGAAAAATCCAAAGAAATTGAAAGCCAATTACAAATGCATAATCAATTACTCGAACAAAAAGTAATTGAACGAACCTACGATATTAATAAGATCAACGATCGACTGCAGCACCATCAAGCTAACCTCGATTTTGCGCATGAAACTGCTGGAATTTCATCTTGGCTATGGAATATTGAGAAAAGAACCATTGAAATTTCAGGCATTAAATATGGTAATCAGGTTTTACATTACCAAAGTGCAACTGATCAAATTAACGAGTTTATTCACCCAGAAGATCAAGAAAATTATCGTAAAGAGCTCCGTAAACATTTAAGAGGAAATACTGAACGTTTTGAAGCACATTATAGAACTAAAGTAAAAGATCAGTGGTTTTGGATTAAAGATATTGGTCGAGTTATTACACGTGATCCTGAAAATAATAAACCTCTTAAAATGGTGGGTATTTTCCAAGACATTGAAAGTGAAAAAAAAGCACAAGAAAAATTGAAATTAGCTTCGAATGTATTTAATCAAGTGGCCCAAGGGGTTTTCGTTTTAGACAATAACTTGTGTTTTTTAGAAGTTAATCCTTATTTTAGTGAATTGGTCAATATCCCACCGCAAGATATTATCTCAAAACACATCTTTGATATTACCAAATCTTCCACATCCCAACTCAGCCAACATCACGCCGATATAACTCAAACGGTGTTACTCACCGGACAATATGATGCTGAGGTCACTGAAGAATTTATTTCAGGAAAAATATTAACCTTGTGGCTGCATATCAATGCAGTTCGTGATGATAAAAATAGAATTTTAAATTATGTAGGCATCATTTCAGATTTGACTGAACGGAAACAAAATCTTGAAAGAATGGCCTACTTAGAAAATTACGATCTACTTACAGATTTACCTAACCGTGTTTATTTTAATTTACAGTTACACCAGTATCTAATTAGTAAATCTAAAATTCTGAGCCATTTTTCTATTATTCGTCTCAACATTGATCGATTTAGACATTTTAATGAGTTTATTAATCATCAAACTGGAGATGAAGTTCTCAAAGAAGTTTCCCGAAGACTGAAATATACATGTTCTAAAGCTGTTCTGATTTCATATTTAAATAATGATGACTTTGCTATGATTTACAACTTAAATCATAGTCATTACACGATCCAACAAGTCGTCGATCAGATCCTTGAGGCCTTTGAAATACCCTTTATCATCGATGGGCAAGAACACATGATTCATGTCTCACTGGGTATCGCAATTTACCCCAATCATGGTAGACAAATTGGTAGCTTAAATAGTCACGCGGAAAGCGCTTTAACAGAAGCAAAAAAACTAGGGGGCAGCACAGCCTATTATTATGACAACAAGCCTGAATCCATTTTTGGCAGTGACATTGAGCTCGAAAGAGATTTACGACTTGCTATAAAAAATCAGGACTTAGAAATTTACTATCAACCTAAGATAGAAAGTAAAACGATGCAAGTGAGCGGCTTTGAAGCGTTAATCCGCTGGAATCATCCAAAGTACGGCATCATCATGCCAGATCGTTTTATACCTATTGCTGAAATGACTAGTCTGATCTCAGATATCGGAAAATTTGTTATTTTCCAGACATGTAAGCAACTTAAAATATGGCATGAATTAGGATTTGATAAGTTACAAATTTCTATTAATGTCGTGGCGCAACAGATCCATCGTGGGGAATTTCTCAATTTTATTGATCAAGCCGTGCTCAAATACTCACTCAAACCCGAGTTTATAGAGTTTGAACTTACCGAGTCATCATTGTTAGATAAATCATCTCATGTTTTTGATTTGTTAGACCAAATTAAGGATAAAAATTTCTCAATCGCCTTAGATGACTTTGGAACAGGCTATTCTTCACTTGCATATCTTGCCGACTATCCTATTGATACACTCAAGATTGATCGCGCCTTTATTTCAAAGATTGGCACTCGTAAAAATAATGCTATTGTCGATGCAATTATTTCAATGGGTAAAACGATGGGGATGAAATTAGTTGCTGAAGGTGTTGAGGATATCGAGCAAATTGAATATTTAAAAAAACAAGGTTGTGATTATTTCCAAGGTTATTATTTTTCGAGACCATTAAATAGCGCTGATAGCACTCAATTTCTGCAAAATGAATATCAATTCTCAAAAATCAAATAAAGGCTAGACCAAAGTCCTAAATATGTATGAAATTTCGACTTTTAACTGTGATCAATGTGCAACTAGTGGTATATTCGAACCGATATAACCAAAAAACCAGCAAGGCTGGAACATTGTAATAACTGGGATTCAGATGGACGATCAATCTTTAAAACAGCAAGCACTCTATTACCACGAATTTCCAACGCCAGGAAAAATCAGCGTTACTCCGAGTAAGCAACTCGTCAACCAACATGATCTAGCATTAGCATATTCCCCAGGTGTTGCAGTGCCATGTTTGGAAATTGAAAAAGACCCTTCTAAAGCAGCGCTTTATACTGCACGTGGTAACTTAGTCGCAGTCGTCAGTAATGGTACTGCAGTACTCGGTTTGGGTAATATTGGTCCCCTCGCCTCTAAACCAGTGATGGAAGGTAAAGGCGTCCTGTTTAAAAAGTTTGCAGGCGTTGATGTTTTCGATATCGAAATTGCAGAAAACGATCCAGATAAAATCGTAGATATTGTTGCTGCTCTTGAACCGACTTTCGGCGGTATTAACCTCGAGGACATTAAAGCTCCAGAATGTTTCTACATTGAACAGAAACTTCGCGAGCGTATGAATATCCCAGTTTTTCATGATGATCAGCATGGAACATCAATTATTGTAGGTTCAGCGCTTTTAAATGCTTTGCAATTGAACGGCAAAAAAATTGAAGATATCAAGATCGTCGCTTCTGGAGCAGGTGCTGCGGCACTATCATGTCTAGATCTTCTTTGTGCGCTTGGTGCTAAAAAAGAAAATATCATTGTTGCTGACTCTCGTGGACTCTTAACAAAAAAACGTGAAGGTTTAGACGAGTCTAAAAAACGCTATGTTCAAGATATCGAAGGTTCTCAGCTTGGCGACGTAATTGCTGGTGCAGATATGTTCCTTGGTCTATCAGCTGCGGGTATTTTGACTAAAGAAATGGTCAAAGTCATGGCGAAGGATCCAATTATCTTCGCGCTTGCTAATCCAGATCCTGAAATTCTGCCTGAACATGCACATGAAGTTCGTGATGATGTCATCATGGCGACGGGTCGTTCAGACTATCCGAACCAAGTGAATAATGCGCTTTGCTTCCCATATATCTTCCGTGGTGCACTTGATGTAGGTGCAACAACCATTAACGAAGAAATGAAGATTGCATGTGTACACGCAATTGCTCGTATGGCACATGTAGAAGCTGATGCTGCATCTTATGGTGAAAAATCTGCATCATTTGGACGTGATTACCTAATTCCACGCCCACTAGATCAACGCTTGATTCTTGAGATTGCACCTGCTGTTGCAAAAGCTGCGATGGATTCTGGTGTAGCGACTCGTCCAATCCAAGATTTCTCCGTGTATCATCAGCGTCTTTCTGAGTTCGTTTACAACTCAGCATTTATGATGAAACCAATTTTTGCTCAAGCGAAAACTGATCCTAAACGTATTGCTTATGCGGAAGGTGAAGATCTTCGTGTTCTTCGTGCTGTTCAAATTGCAGTAGACGAAGGCCTGGCAAAACCGATCTTGGTGGGTCGTACTGCTGTAATCGAAGCGAATATTAAGAAATTAGGTTTACGTTTAGAAAATGGTGTGAATATCACTATCGTTGATCAAGAAACAAATCCTGATTACGAAAAGTTTGCTGATGATTACTATAATCTGATGATGCGTAAAGGGGTAACACCTGAGTATGCACAACGTGAATCACGTCGTCGTTCGACCCTGATTGCAGCGATGTTAGTACGCCACGGCTTAGCAGATGGTATGCTATGTGGTACGTATTCTAGCTACGATATTCATTTAGATTTCGTGAGTAATGTCATTGGTTTAAAAGAAGGTCATAACACTTTCTTTACCTTAAATGCGTTGATGCTCGAAGATCGCAACTTGTTCATTGCAGATACATACATCAATCGTAATCCTACGGCTGAACAGCTTGCTGAAATGACTATTTTAGCAGCAGAAGAAGTCCGTCGTTTCGGTATTACTCCACGTGTAGCATTGTTGTCGCACTCAAGTTTTGGTTCTGACCAGACTGATCCTAGCGCTCAAAAAATGCGTAAAGTGTATGAAATTCTTTCTGAAATCGCACCTGAACTTGAAGTTGAAGGTGAAATGCATGCAGATGCAGCGCTTGATGAAAATATCCGTAGCTTTGCATTCCCGAACTCGCGCTTCAAAGGTTCTGCGAATCTATTGATTATGCCGAATTTAGATGCTGCAAATATTTCATTCAACCTGTTGAAGTCAACTTCAGGAAATAATGTAACAATTGGTCCAATCTTATTAGGTGCGGCTAAGCCAGTTCATATCTTAACACCAACAGCAACTACGCGCCGTGTTGTGAATATGACTGCATTAACTGTTGCAGAAATTCAAGAAGAGGAAAAAAACGCGCTCTAATCCTTTATTTAGGGCACGTTTTGTGACTTGAGAAAACCTCTATTCTGATGCATGATGGTGCTAAGAATAGAGGTTTTTTATGCAAGTTTATTTAGTAGGCGGCGCAGTACGAGATCAGTTGCTCGGACACCCCTATCACGAAAAAGATTATGTCGTTGTCGGTGCAACACCAGAACAACTTTTAAACCAAGGGTTCCAACCTGTTGGTAAAGATTTTCCTGTATTTCTACATCCCGAAACTAAAGATGAATACGCCCTCGCTCGTACTGAGCGTAAATCTGGGCATGGTTATCATGGCTTTGAATTTTTTACCGATCCCTCGGTAACCCTTGAAGATGATTTAATTCGTCGTGATTTGACCATAAATGCAATGGCCATGAATGAAGATGGTGAGTTGTTCGACCCTTATCATGGTTATCAAGATTTGAATCAACGCATTTTACGTCACGTTTCTGATGCATTTGCAGAGGATCCACTACGAGTATTGCGTGTTGCCCGTTTTGCAGCTCGCTATCATCAGTATGGTTTTAAAGTAGCTGAAGAAACCATAGCCTTAATGAAAAATTTGGCTGATTCTGGTGAATTGCAAGCACTTACACCTGAACGTGTTTGGAAAGAAACTTCTCGTGCTTTAATGGAACGTGATGCTGATATTTACTTTGAAGTCCTTCGTCAGTGTGATTCTCTCAAAATCCTCTTTCCAGAAATCGAAGCATTATTTGGTGTACCACAACGTCCTGAATACCATCCTGAAATTGACTGTGGTATTCATACCTTGATGTCATTACAACAAGCTTGTAAAGCAGACTACTCGATGGATGTACGCTTCGCAGTATTAGTGCATGATCTGGGTAAAGCACTCACGCCTAAAGATGAGTTACCTCGCCATATCATGCATGAGGAACGTGGTGTTCAGCCCGTGACTGATTTATGTGAACGTCTTAAAGTTCCGACCCAAACCAAACAATTGGCAATTGCGGTGTGCAAAGAACATCTTAAATGCCATCAGGCGTTTACATTAAAACCAGGAACACTTTGGCGTCTATTACAACGTTTAGATGTATTACGCCGTCCTGAACGTGTTGAGGCTTTTGTACAAGCATGTGAATGTGATGCCAAAGGTCGCTTAGGTCTCGAAGACCGTGAATATCCTCAAGCAAAATATGTATTAGATGCGGTACAGATTGTTCGTTCAATTAAAGCATCTGATTTACCGCCTGAGATCAAAGGCCCTGATATTGGTGAAATGCTGATACAAAAAAGAATCGAGGCTTTGGCGACGCACCGAGAAAAACATCAATCCTTGGTAAACGCATAATATTTACCTCCTGAAACTCAGGAGGTAATCGTATTTTAAAAGAATGATTGTTGAAAATATTTAAAAGAATCAATCATTGGTTTAATGATTGAAGCCACTAATAGTAGCGCCATACTGTAATTGAAAATTTTTAGATGCTGTGGCGTACGCACCAAAGTTTGTAATTTTTCTCCGAGTATTCCCCAAGCTCCCGTGCATGGAATACAGACTAACCCAAACACAACACCCAAAATGATATACCAATAAAATTCACTGCCTGCAGCTAAATAAGTCGTCACCGCGCCCATTGCCATAATCCAAGCTTTTGGATTGACCCATTGAAATAATGCAGCTTGCAAAAAAGTAATGGGTTTCGCTTGAGTTTTATCTAATTCAACTGAGCCTGATTGAGCAATCTTAATAGCTAAATAGATTAAATAAGCAATACCGATCAACTTTAGAATTTCGTAAACCAATTGATTTTGACTCAGTAATGTACCAATTCCTAAACCAACCAAAATCACCATGACCCCAAAACCGATCGCTACACCTAAAATGTGTCCATAAGTCGCACGGAGTCCAAAGTTCACTCCTGAGGTTGCGACCATCAAATTGTTAGGTCCAGGTGTTATGGATGTCACAATTGTATAAATTACAAAAGATAAAAATATAGAAAAAGACATATAGTCGCCTATGATTATTGTTTTAAATCTTCACGTTGAAAAAATGAATTAAATCCAATATTAAATGATAAAATATTAAATTTATCTAAACAAAATACATGAAAGATTAAATTATTTAAACATAGTTCAATTCATACTTATAAATCATGTTTCAATAGCCATGACAATACTGATTAAACCTGTAAATTTAAACCATGATGTTGCAGCGATCGCTGAATTGACTACCCAACTCGGCTATCCAACTCAAACAGAAGTTATGAAAGAACGTTTGATGAGGTTGCAAGCCCAGGAGCGTTATACAACCCTAGTATTTATCGATCATGGACAAGTTGTCGCATATATTGGTTTTGTTGAAGAAATATCATGTGAATGTGCTGATCCGTATTTTCGCATTCTAGTACTCATTGTAGATCAGGCGCATCGCGATAAAGGGATTGGTCAAAAACTGTTGGCTCACGTTGAACATATAGCCAGTCAACAAGGTATTCAAAAAATTGTGGTCAGTAGTGGTAATCGTGCTGAACGATTACCTGCACATCAGTTTTATTTAAATCACGGTTTTAAAGCGTATAGCACGACATTTGTCAAAATATTAGCTCCTCAAGATCGTCCTTTATCCTGAGGATAAAAAATCTTATGAGCGATCAGCAGGAAATGTAATCACTTGCTCTAATTTCATTTTCTCTGTTGCCACCATCAGTAAACGATCGATTCCTAATGCGATACCTGAGCATTCTGGCATTTTAGGCAATGCGGCTAAGAGATTTTCATCTATTGGCATAACATCTAAGCCTAATTTTTCGCGTTCAGCATTATCAGCTTCAAAACGAGAACGCAATACATCTGCATCAATCAACTCATCATAAGCATTTGCTAACTCTAAGCCCTCAATGTAAAGCTCAAAACGTGCTGCAACCAATTCCCCATCTTCATCAACTCGAGTTTTTGCAAGAGATGCAAGTTCTGGTGGAAAATCCGTTAAAAATACAGGCGTATCAAAACCTAAGCTCGGTTCCACCATATGCGAAAATAACAAGTCGATATAACCTAGACGATCATCACCCAGATCTAGATTTAACCCAACACGATTACAACAATCCTTTAATTCCTTTAATGTGGATTTAAGTGGGTTGAGATCTAAGCGATCTATAAATGCATGTTTATAACTTAAAATCGTAGGTCGCACTTCGCCAAAACGATGTGCCAAAGTGACATTGAGTAAATCTGTAACTTCAAACATCAAGTCTTTGAGACTAAAATCAGGTCTATACCACTCAAGCATGGTAAATTCACTGTTATGTTTACGGCCATGTTCATCATCACGAAAAACTTTACAGATTTGATAAATTGGCCCTGCTCCTGCTGCCAACAGTCGTTTCATGGCAAATTCTGGTGAAGTTTGAAGATAGTGCTTTTTCAAATGACCATGTACATGACGGCTTGCCTCAACTGACGCCAAGTGGACATCAGTTACTCCAGCATGAGATAAAATTGGAGTTTCAACTTCCAAAACATCACGTTCTAAAAAAAATTGGCGAATCTGTTGATACATCCTCGCTCTGGCTTTCATGGCAGCAAAATCGCAAGTTGGTAGATAGCTCAGAGAGTCAGTCATGCCTGAGGCCCTCCATGAGCAGCCCATTCACGGCGTAATGGATATGTTTTGCGTAATTGATCAAATGAGGCTTGATCTACTTTCCCATCTTTGAGGCATGCTCTTAAGTTCTGATCATCTCTAAAGATATCGTAGATATGGTTTAATTGAGTTTTCAGCGTGTGCTTGAGATCACTATTGTTAAAATATTGTTCACATGTAGGCAATTGGGTTTCGAACTGTTTTGAAGGTTGATGGCCGAAATGCTGACAGAAAGCATCATAAATCATCTGGGTACCACGCGCTTTACCCTCAAGACTATACCCCGCAATATGCGGTGTCACCAATTGCACAAGATCCAGTAACTCTTCCGTAATGACTGGTTCATGCTCAAAGACATCTAGTACAACTTTACGACCTGTTGCTCGAATATCAGCAATTAAAGCTTGTTCTTCAATGACTGACCCACGGGCAGAATTAATTAAAATTGTAGATGGTTTAAGCTTTTTTAAGGTCTCAGCATTAAACATATGTCGGGTTGCATGCATCCCTGAAGTGGTTAATGGCACATGGATAGAAATTGCATCTGCTTTTGAAAAAACTTCATCTAAAGTGACTTGCTGAATATTTTCTCTTTGTACAAAAGGATCAACCCCGATGACGTTCCATCCCAATAATTTCGCCATATGTGCGAGTCGTGAACCGACATTACCCAGTCCAATAATGGCTAAAGTGAAATCTTGTTCCGCATCTAGCAAATGAGGATTTAGAGCTAATAACGCAGCAATAACATATTCAGAAACAGCTTGGGCATTACATCCTGCAGCATTTGACCATTGAATATTTTGCTGTTCAATTGCTGGAATGTCCAAATGATCTGTTCCGATCGTTGCACTACCCACAAAGGTTAATGCAGTATTTTGAATGAGCGCAGAATTCACTTTCGTCACAGAACGTACTAATAAAGCTTCAGCATTGACCACATCTTCATGCTTTAAGGTACGACCAGCTTTATTATAAATATCGCCAAATTCTGAAAAGAAATAATCTGTGAATGCGAGATTTTCATCTGCAACGATTTTCATGAGCCTACCCATCAAGATTTTAGCATTATGATAACGCTTCTGTGAGGGTTAGGCTATGTGGCTCGCAGCTTGAGCGACTGACTACCAACCACATAGCATCATTCCTAAAATCAATCTAAATAGAACGTTTTTAAAGGTGGATAACCATTAAATTCGACCGAAGCATAAGAGGTTGTATAAGCTCCAGTACTTAACCAATAAAGTCGATCTCCAATGCTCAAGTTTTTAGGTAACTGATAAGGCACTTTTTCATACATGATATCTGTTGAATCACAGGTCGGTCCTGCAAGCACAACACTTGAATGTTCATGTGCTGAATGCATTTTAGGTGTATATATAGGATATTTGATCATTTCACCTAAAGTTTCAATTAGTCCATTAAAGACGCCCACATCCGTGTAGACCCATCGTTTATCATCATGTGCTGATTTATTGGCGATAAGAACAATCTCTGAAACAATCACACCAGCATTACCCACCAACGATCTGCCTGGCTCCAAAAATAATATCACCTGATCATCAAAGTGTTCATCAAGATAGCGTTGAATCTCGTGCGCATAACTTTGAATACTGTCAACATCAGCTAAGTAATGTGCTGGGAAACCACCACCCAAATTGATTAATTGTAAACTGATACCGTATTGGTCTTTCAAAGTATTAAATATTTGCTTCACTACCGTTAAAGCTGAACGCCATACAGTGACATCACGTTGCTGACTACCGACATGGAATGACACGCCAAAGGGTATTAAACCCAATTGTCTAGCTTTCACCATTAAATCAACCGCCATATCTGGATGGCATCCAAATTTACGTGAAAGTGGCCAATCTGCTGTACCTCCCGACTCTACCATTGCCCTGACAAAGACTTTAGAGTTCGGTGCGAATTCGGCAATTTGTGCGAGATCTGCTTCCGCATCGGTAACAAATAAACGGATTCCTTTTCGGTAAGCGTATTCAACGTCTGAAGCTTTTTTAATAGTATTACCGTATGAAATACGATCTGGATGAATTCCACATTCAAGCGCTTTGTCTAACTCATAAATTGATGCAATATCAAAATATGAGCCAAGTTGATCAAGTTTATGAATAATTTCACGACCTGGATTTGCTTTCACTGCATAATAAATATGGGCCTTTGGAAAGCTATTTTGCAACTCAATAAATTGAGTTTGCACTTGATCTAAATCAACAACTAAAAAAGGGCTTTGCTTTGTTTCAGCAAAATTTTGGATTTTTTTCCATTGTTGATCAGAATAGTATTTTTCTAATTGCATGTAAGATCCACTCACGTTAGCGAATAATTTAACGAAAATGGCCTTTGGCTATAAGTACTTTGGCTAGGGCCGTTGATTGTGCATGTGTTGATTTTCAAGGTATGCACATTAGTCTTACATTAATCTCTATTCAATTTAAGACGATCACTCCATTCATTCAACGTTGGCTCCTCCACCAGATCTTGAAATTCAATTTGAAAGCCTTTTTCACGTAGCAATCCAACCAGCGTCATAAGACTGACTGAATCAAGTCCTAACATAAATAAATTATCTTCCTGCTGAATTTCATCTACAGGTAAACTCAATTGATGTGCGACCATATTTTTTAACTCAAGCATGCTTAATTCATTCATGATCATTGCCCCTGACCTAAGGCGTTAATCACAGTCTGAGTATCCATGACTTTTGCACAGCGCCCAGTCGCATACTTTAGTGCAAGATCATGTTCTTCTCGGCTAAAATCCGCCAAGGCATCACCCACCATAAACGCTTGAATATCCAGCATAAATGCTTCCGCAGCTGTTAATAAGCAACCAATATGGGCATATACTCCACAAATCACTAATTGATCGCGATTGGCTTGTTTGATTTGCTGCTCAAAATCACTTTTTTTAAATGCGCTATAGCGCCATTTTGTCAACACAGTGTCTTCATTTTTTGGTTGAAGTGGATCAATAATTTTGGTCAATGCTGGATCAGCTGACAAACCTTTACCCCAAAAATCCGTTAATAGTTGACGATGTTCTTGCGTCTGATCTCCAGGTTGTGCGGTGTAATAGACTGGGATTCCTAGTGCATGTGCCTGATCAATAAGGGCTTTACAATTTCGGATTAATTTCGGAATAGGCGCTTGGGTTTGATCATAAAAATCTAAAAAATACTGCTGAACATCATGTACCAATAAAACCGACCGTGACGCATCTAAAGTCCAATCAACTTTATTAACTGGAAAATCTTGAGCAGATGGCATGGGGTAACTTGCAATACGTGGGATTGCCATATTTTATTTCCTTAGTTAAATCGTGTCTTCGGTGAGGCGTTTTCTGAGTTGTTTCTTTTCGATTTTGCCCAATGCCGTATAAGGCATTTCTTCAATAAATTCGATGCGATCTGGGATCTTATAGGTCGCCAGACCGTATTCTTGAACGAATTGTCTAATTTGCATTTTTAGCCTTGTTTCTGATGCATCTTGGTTGTTAGGTCGCCATTGAATAAATGCACAACTTTTTTCTCCTAACATTGGATCTGGTTGTGCAACCAAGGCGGACAAGATGATTTGTTGGTGTTGATTTAAAACCTGTTCGACTTCTTCCGTCGCGATTTTTTCACCGCCACGATTAATTTGTTCCTTACTTCGCCCTTCAACAATAATATTGCCTTCTGGCGTTAATCGAACTAAATCACCAGTGCGATAAAATCCATCTAAGGTAAAAGCACTTCGATTATGTTCTGAAGCCCGATAATAACCTCTAATGGTATAAGGGCCGCGAGTTAAAAGATGCCCCACCTCACCCAATGGCAGCTCGTGATCCTCCTCATCGACGATTTTTATTTCATCATCTGGACTTATACGGGAACCTTGGGTACCTATAATGACTTCTTTCGGATCATCGTAACGCGTGTAATTCACCAAGCCTTCTGCCATACCAAATACTTGTTGTAATCGGCATTGGTATTGATCAATCAACTTTTCAGCTAAAGCATCTGGCAACCTTGCTCCACCGACCTGTAAGGCCGTTAATTTTTTAAAAATATTTGTTGCGCCATTTTGAACAGCTTCAGCCCATGTTGCTGCTAATGCAGGGACAAGAGCAACATGCGTGATATTGTGCGATTCAATGAGTGGAAATACAGTTTGGGGAGAAGGATCTTTCGCTAAAATAAGTGTTCCACCTGCATAAAATAGCCCCAATGAACCAGCCGAACTCATACTGAAATTATGTGCTACTGGAAGCACCATAAGCATACGGCTTTCTGTATCAAGTTCACAAATATCTGCACTGGCACGAACACTATACAAATAGTCATCATGTGTTCTTGGTATAAGTTTTGGTGTGCCAGTACTGCCCCCTGAAAGTTGAAAAAAAGCCACATGGCGAGCCGTTAATTTGGGCTTTGAAACCATATGATTTTTAAACGATGCAAGATTCGGCCAAGGATCAAAATCGCCTGCATCACCAACGACAATCACTTGCTGTAAAGTCGGACATCTGCGCTGGCACTCTTGCGCTAAGGATCTGTAATCAAAGCCTTGATGCTTATCTGCACAGATATACAATTTAGCATCTGTTTGCTGAATAAAATGACTTACTTCGGCATGACGGTGTGCTGGTAAACTCATCACTGGTCGCATCCCTATCCGCAAAGCTGCAAAATAAGCAATAAAAAACTCTGCTATATTTGGCATTTGAATCACAATAGCATCTGCCAGCCCATAGCCTAGTTTAGTCAAGAAGACTGCAAATTGTTCAATATTTTGATTCAGCTCTTGATAAGAATACTGGCGATCACCACAAATCAATGCCACCTGATTGGCAAATTTCTGGGCTGATTCTTGAAAAAATTCAGAAATGGTTTGACCTTTCCAATATCCCTTTTGAATGTACCGTTCTACGAAATCTTCTGGGTATGGCACGATACCATCCCAGAGCAAAGACTCGTCATTTACATTTGCATTCATTTTATTCCCCATGATTTAAGTGCTGAGAATCTAAACCCAATGCATTTAACATCGTTTTAAATTTCACGATGGTTTCTGACAGTTCACTGTTCGGCTGTGAAGCTTCAACAATTCCTGCACCCGCATAAAGACGCGCATAATGGTCAAAGATACGCCCACAACGTACATTCACTGCCCAAGCACCATTCCCTCGGGCATCACACCACCCCATAGTTCCTGCGAATAAGTTACGGTTAAAAGGCTCTAGTTCCGAAATCAACTGGCGAGCCATAGGGGCTGGTTGTCCACAGACTGCTGGCGTTGGATGTAAAATTGAGACCACATCAAAGATATGTTGCTCTGGATCTTTCAACGTTCCCTGAATTTTGGTCGCCAAGTGCCAAACCGCCTCTGTTTTAATCAGTGAAGGTGATTGTGGGATATTGAGCGTTTTGCACAAGGGAGAGAGTTGATCTGCAATGGCTTCGATGACCACGGCGTGTTCATGCTGATCTTTTTGCGAAGCAAGCAATTTTTCAGCTTGTTGTTGATCCAGTGTTGGATCTGAATGACGTGCTAATGTTCCTGCAACTGGATGGCTAAACAAATATTCATTTTGCTTCGCAACGAGAAGTTCTGGACTTGCCCCCATAAACCAACCAGATTGTTTTGGGTTTTGGGCCAATGCAAATGTGTAGCCATCAGGATTAGAGGCCAACAACTGGTAAAATAAATCAATAATATTAATTTTGTGTTGGGTTTTAAGATCAATTGCCCGAGCCAACACTGCTTTTTCTAGCGGTGATGACCTCATCAATTCAACCAATTTGACGACTCCAGCAATGTATTCCTCTTGTGCTGGGATGAGAGTCGCTTGCACTTGATCATCAAGAAAAGACTGAGCCGAATGATCAATGCGCTCATTTACAAATGTGTTTTTTGCTTCCGCAATCGAGATTTCTGGTAAATCTCGATGATCAAAAGGCAAGCTCCCGACCAAAATAAGATCTTTATTCGCTGTTAATTCGATTTTTTTTTGTAGTGTAGATTTTGCTTGTTCGAGCCACTGTGCTTGCTGCTGATTAAAATTTAAATGAGAAGCTCGATCAAATTCGATATGTTCAATTAACTTTTTACTTGAAATGGTCCCCGTTGGCGTTGCGAACACGAAGCCAGGTTGATTTTCCTCAATTAACTCTTCCTTTTTTATGCCTATCATATTTTGAAAAACTGACGGTTCTATTGGCAACATATTTGTTCTCACGATTATCTGTTCGCACTGCGTGCATCAAACTTTCAACATTCACAAAAGGACAACCTCTAGGAGTTGAACGCAACCAATATAATAATTATTATTCCCAATTGAAAATGATTATCGTTTCAATTTGTTAATAAAATTAAAGGATACTTAAATGGGTTTATATATCGTGACGGGTGCAGCCAGAGGAATTGGCGCTGAAATTTGTCGTCAACTATTGCAGAAGGATCATCAAGTCATTGCAATTGATCGGATCGATGACATCAATCAATGGGAACTTTTTAAATTAATTCCTGAAGCATCACTCAACCATCTAGACCACATCAGCTGTGACATTCGTAAGACCAATGAGATTATTCAGCACATTGAAAATTCTATACTTTTTAAAGGCACGATCACGGGTTTAGTGAATGCTGTAGGAGTCTTAGAAATGGGATCTTTATTAAATACATCTGTTGAACAATGGCATGAAAATTTGTCGATAAATTTCATTGGCCCTGCCGAACTTAGTCGTTGGGTCGCTCACCAAATGATTCCGCAAAGAGAAGGTGCGATTGTGAGCATCAGTTCAAATGCAGCCCTCATTCCAAGAATGAATATGGGTTTGTATGCAACGACCAAAGCTACAGTGAGTCACTATTTTAAAAATCTTGCGTTGGAACTCGCGCCTCACAATATTCGCTGTAACTTAGTTTTACCTGGCTCAACCCTTACACAAATGCAAAAACAACTATGGACTGAGGATCGCCCTCCAGCAGGCATTGTCAACGGAAATCTAGAACAATTCCGAAATGGTATTCCATTGCAAAAGATTGCTGAGGCTGAAGATATTGCCAATGCCGTGATGTTTTTACTTTCAGAGCAAGCACGCCAAATCACAATGCACGAATTGGTGGTTGATGGTGGAGCAACTTTAGGCGTGTAACAGCCCTATTGCCCATTCAAAGGATAAACTGCCAGACTATTCTGGCAGTGGTTTGTGAATTTGAAGTTGTTCAAAAACAAGTTCTGGTTGAGCTAACCAAGTTTTCATCATCTCCATAAAATCATACCAATAAGCTTTGAGACTCGGCACATCATAAAGCTCTTTATGTCCGTCAACAGCGAGATACAATCGTTCAATACCATCAACAAACTTATTGGTAATCGCGGTATCAAAGTCTTCAATTGGGCCAGCGGATATGGTTGTTTTTGTTAACTTACACCCTTCGAAATGTTCAGGTAAAGGATAAGGAATCCAATTCACAATAGGTCCAAATAAGATATTTTCATAGGGATCAAAATCTTCTAATACAAATCGCATTTGCTCAAAATAGCTTTGCTGATGCGGTCGAATTTCGGCAAACCTTCTCGTTAATAATAAAATGATTTCTTTTAAGTTTTCCTGTCCAGTAATGCCCAACCTTAATGGCAGGATATTCATGACTAAGCACGGAATACGCATAGATGAAGTTCCCAACCGAGACATAAAAGGTAC
Source organism: Acinetobacter sp. ANC_7512 (assembly GCF_056779935.1). Taxonomy (NCBI): domain Bacteria; kingdom Pseudomonadati; phylum Pseudomonadota; class Gammaproteobacteria; order Moraxellales; family Moraxellaceae; genus Acinetobacter; species Acinetobacter sp. ANC_7512. The sequence goes on from NZ_JBWYIX010000003.1 coordinate 150,458, forward strand.
CCCAAAGCATTGTTGAGGATCTTTAGACTGTTTCATTAAATAACTCATCATCACCGCCATAACGATAAGAGCACTGGGCAATTTTAATTCAGTTGCTAATGCATTTAATTGTAGCTGTGTAGGCCAATCAATTACCTCTTCATAACGTGGCCCTTGTGAAAATGGTTCTTTTAATTTTCGTTTAAGTCGTTTCTTAGGGGCTTTCTCATACGAAAAATTAGCCTTCCAAAAGTCCAAATCTTTTTTAGCTTTTTCAGAGTGAAGGTAGTGCTGTTCTTCTACAATAAACTTTTCATAATGATCGAACCCTTTAATTTTTAATTCAGTACCATTTTTGAGAGATTGATAATAATCAATAAATCGGCTAATCATCAGTCCGTAAGCGTAGCCATCTAATGCAACGTGATGCGCTTTAAAAAATAATCCATACTTTTGCTCACCTAAGTGTGCAAACACATAGTCATATAAATGACCCGATTCTAAATTAAATGCTGGTTCTACTTCTTTTTCAGCCCACGTTAAAATTTCCTCTTCATCAAGCTGAGATAAATCAACGAAGCTAGGTTTCCGTATCGTCACATCATCTACTCGATAGACGTGTTCGCCCTGAACTAAAGCTCGCCAATGAAGCGATTTAGCTTCCTTTAATGTCAGATAAACTGCTTTTTGAAAAAGCTCTCGATCTAATGGTCCCTCAATAACCAACCACTCCGCCGTATGAAAAGGATAACTGCCATGATAATGATGTCCTTTCCACATACTGTGTTGTGCACGAGTTAATAGATCATGGGATTCATTGATTTGCATAAGACAACCGCATAAATTTAATTTTCATTATAAAATCAAAGTCTTACAAAATATTTCAACCTTCATATTTTGTGATTACACTTTGGCACAAAAAGATTATTAAATATAATGATTATCATTTGCAAATTTAATTTGTTTGATTTAGATTAATAACCATTCTAATCTGTCGACTGACGCACGTATTACTGTATCGACGATCTTCACTCCATTGATAAGTACAGAAGATTAAATAATGACGACACAATCTCCTCCTCTAGCTCGACATATTTCTGTCCATTCAACAGAACAAATTTCCACTCATTTACAGCGTATTAAGTTTAAAAGTGAAGATTTCACAGGTTATGCAAAATGTGATGGTGGTGCGCACATCAAATTGTTTTTTCCTAACCCTGATCAACAAGCACCTGACCTCCCGTTTCGAAATTCTTTAGGCAAAATTACGTGGCCAAATGGAAAGAAACCAATTACGCGGACATATACTGTTCGAGATTTCGATGAAGAACAGCAACTTTTAGTCATCGATTTTGTAAGACATGAAGATTTTGGTATAGCGGCTGATTGGGCAAAGCATGCGAGTCCAGGTGATCTGTTAGGTCTAGCCGGTCCAGGAGGACCAGCACGTTTTAAAATCGATGCAGAATATTGGATTTTTGTTGGAGATCTTTCAGCAATCCCGATGATCGCTGCCTCGCTTGAACAATTACCAAAAGACGCTCATGGTGAAGTTTGGATCGAAATCGAAGATGATTCAGACCAAATACATCTGAATAAACCTGAACATATTAAGCTTCATTGGTGCAAAGGCCCTCATGAATTGAATAATAACATCCGTCATTCTTTGCAAAACTTAGACTGGAAAAATAAAGATATTTCAGTATCACTGGCGGGTGAAAATTCAACGGTGGTTGAACTTCGTAAAATACTGAGACAAAACTTTCAGCTACCCAAAAGCAATTTATATGCTGTGCCTTATTGGAAGCAAGGTCACAACGAAGAGGCTTATCATGAGGAACGCCATCAAGTGATGGATGCCGTTGAATAAGTGAATAGAATTATTTTAATGAAATATGTAGAAAGATATGAAATATAAAATTGCAATTATATTGAGTGCTATCACTCTCTTCACAGCATGTTCTCAGTCGAATGAACCTTCTTCACGAGACAGTAAAGCGACGGTTGAATCTCAAATAAATACGACACGACAAATTGAAGATGCTTTAGGTCGTCAAGTTATGATTCCTGTTCAGCCACAACGTGTTGTGGTTTTAAGTGAACTTGATTTGGATAGTGCTATTGCGCTTGGAATAAAACCTATAGGCAGTAGTTATGTTCGAGGTCAAAGTAACTTTCCAGATTACCTCAAAAATGAAACACAACAGATCGCCTCCGTCGGTAACTTCGGACAACCGAGCATGGAACAAATTCTCACGTTACAACCTGACTTAATTATTGCTGGAAGCATGATTGATACACAAATGATTAATCAATTGCAGCAGATTGCACCCACTGCAGTCAGTTTTGCACGCGGAGAGCCATGGAAAGACAGTTTTAAAAAGGTAGCTCATTTATTAAACAAAGAACAACAAGCCCAAAAAGCTCTAGAAGCGTACGATCAATATGCGCAAGAAGCTCAACAGAAATTACATGCTCAACAAGGTCAATCAGTCAGTGTCATTCGTTGGACAGCCAATGGACCTGTGTATATGTTAAATGATTCATTTGCGAGCCAAGTTTTAAAAGATATTGGCTTAACACGACCTCAACATCAGCAACAACCAGGTGCAAGCCATACGCCCCCAATCAGTCGTGAACGTTTTGATCAAATTGATGCAGACTGGCTCATCATTGGCAGCCATCTAAACGCAGATAAGCAGCTGGCCGAACTAGAAAAATTACCAGAATTCCAACGTCTTAATGCTGCAAAAAACAAGCATTATTTCGTGGTTGATGCATCTATGTGGACTGGCATAGGTGGACCACATGCTGCTCGACATGCCATTGATGATGTATTGAAGCATCTCCGTAATTAACATGCTGACGAATGCTACAACTGTACTTGACCGATTCCCGCTAATGGGAATCGTGCTTAGCTTGATTATTTCATGTTGCACTGTTTTATCGATCGCGTACGGTGCTGGTCAGCCCTACTTTACAGACAGTTTGCAACTTATTCTTCAGGCATTAAGTCAATGGTCGTTAGAGCCAATCACTTCCCTATTGGAAATTAGAATACCACGCACTATTGCGGCGGTGAGTGTCGGATTAGCTTTAGCGATCTCAGGCGTCATCCTTCAGAACTTGCTTAAAAACCCTTTGGCTGATAGTGGATTAATCGGAATTAATAGTGGTGCATCTCTTGCCATTGTTTTGGCCATTGTTCTTCAAATGGATACCTTCGGACTATTTTTTTGGGCGGTGATTGGGGCTTTAGTGAGTGCATTATTGGTCTTTGCCATCACCCCTCGTCAAATGACAGGTCAAAGCTCACTTACACGTTTAGTCTTAGCTGGACTGGCAATCACCAGTACATTCCAAGGTTTTATGGCTGCCATTCTTCTGAGTTTCCAAAATGGCTTAGACGACTATCGTTTTTGGGTTTTAGGTTCGCTCAATCGCGTTGATATTCAATATCTCAGTCTTGCACTGATTTTAATGGCGATCGGACTCATCATCGCTATATTGGTAATACGCCCTCTAGGTCTTAGCTTAGTTGGTGATCAACTGGCGAATAGCTTAGGCTTAAATACAAAACTACTTGATGCATTCTGCATTTTAGCTGTGGTTTTATTAACTGGAAGTGCCGTTGCATTAACAGGACCAATTGCCTTTTTAGGCTTGATTGCACCTTACTTTGCACGAGCTATTGGTGCTCAGAGTATTCAGAAACAGCTCATCTATAGTGGACTATTTGGCATGTTGTTGTTGCTGATGGCGGATATCATTGCACGTGCAGTCGTGCAACCTTTCGAAGCCCCTGTCAGTATTCTTTTAGCCTTATTAGGTGCACCTATTTTGATATGGATGGTGCGTCAAAATAACTTACAAAATATCATTCAGGCGGAGAAATAATATGTCTTCTCTGTTGAGTCGTTTAAAACAAAAATCAATGATAAAGGCTTGGATAATCATTCCGATTCTACTGATATCACTTAGTTTATTTAGCCTGATGTACGGTGAAATCACATTAAATTTGAATACGCTATGGAATGTATTTACAGGCAATGCGTCAGCTGCACATCAACTTCTCGTTGAAAAGATTAGATTACCACGACTTTTGGCAGCCTTATTGATTGGCGCTGCACTCGCCTTATCTGGTCTCATTCTTCAAATTATCACCAAAAATCCTCTTGCGAGCCCAGATGTTTTTGGTATCAGTGACAGTGCAGTGCTTGCTTTGGCATTCACCATTCTCCTCTCAAGTTCTAGTATGTTAGGTCAATGGTGGCAAGCATTAATGGGTGCGATCTTCTGTGTTTTTTTTATTTTAATTGCTTCAGGCGGTGTGGGAACACAAGGGTATCGTATTTTGGTCATCGGGGTCGGAATTGCAACACTCATGAAAGCCAGTTTTGACCTTATCCTTGCGACACTGCCAGTAATGCACACCAGTAATGTTTTAATTTTTAGTAGTGGTAGTTTGATTGGTCGAAGCTACAGCATCTTGCTACCAACTTCGATTTTTATCATGCTGCTTATCAGTATTATTGTGCTGTGGCGGCGACTATTTAGTGCAATGGTTCTCCCTGATTCTGTCATTGATAGTCTAGGAGAACCCTTATCTAAAATTAGACTGATGCTCATTATTATTGCTGCGTTTCTCGCTGGGACCGCTGTCAGTATTGCGGGCCCCATTGGATTCGTGGCTATTGCCGCACCAATCATCGCATTTAAATCATTTCCTCATCATTTATTTCCGATTTTCCCAACCATGTGTATTGGTGCATTAATGGTTTTAAGTGCCGATTTACTTGGAAAAAATTTGCTTGCCCCTGTCGAAATTCCCGCAGGCATTATTAGTGGCATGGTTGGTGGTCCACTGTTGTTGTGGTTGTTATATCGTCATTCTAGAAGTATGAGTCGTACATGAGTTTAATCATCAATCAATTAAGTGCTGGATATAATCATCATCAAGTTTTGAAGGGTATCAATGCTGAATTTCAGCAGGGTCAAGTCATCGTCCTCATTGGTCCAAATGGCTGTGGAAAATCGACCTTGTTAAAATGTATTGCTCAAATTCATCCATATGATCAAGGCGAAGTCATTTGGGAAAAAAATCAACTGAATATACTCAGTAAAAAGTTGCTCGCTAAACAACTTGCATTACTTCCACAGCATGTAACTGCACCCAACGGCATGACAGTTGAGCAGTTAGTGCGCTTCGGTCGTTTTCCACACCAAGGTTGGTTTAAACGACTCAACATCGAAGACCAAAAAGCGATTCATGACGCCTTGTCTGCGACCCATTTAAGCGAATTAAAAAATCAAAATTTAAGCAATCTATCAGGAGGTCAACGTCAACGTGCATGGATCGCAATGGTCCTCGCACAACAGACCCCTTTAATTCTTTTAGATGAACCAATCAGTATGCTCGATATCGGTCATCAAGCCGATATTTTAAATTTAGTCCGCTCTCTAGCCTCACAAGGTAAAACCATAGTGATGGTTCTACATGAATTAGCCACTGCTGCACGCTGTGCCGATTTTCTAGTTGCCATGAAAGATGGTCAAATCATTGCACAAGGAAAATCAGAAAATGTTTTAACAAAGCAATTAGTTCATCAACTCTATAACTTAGATGCTGAAGTCAGACTGGTTGAAGATGATCAACACAAAAAAAGGTTACTGGTCATCCCAAATAAGTTTGGCGATTAAACACTCGAATAAAAAGCTTGAATATAAAGAATAAAAAAAGCCCTGACAAATGTCAGGGCTTTTTGAATTTGGCGGAAGCGGTGAGATTCGAACTCACGGAGGACTCACACCCTCGTCGGTTTTCAAGACCGGTGCATTAAACCGCTCTGCCACGCTTCCATGTGCGCCATAATACGAAGCTTTTCATATCATGACAAGTAAAAATTACAATCAAACCATTCAAGTGAATATAGTTTCACCAAATGATTCAAATTTATTAAATTTTGGCTGCAATTTCAGCACCTTCACGAATCGCACGCTTAGCGTCAAGCTCAGCAGCAAGCTTTGCACCACCAATAATGTGATATTTCGCTAAAGTTGTTTCAGTCTCTGATGGCATAATCTCTTTAACAGATTCTTGCCCTGCACAAACAACGACAGTATCGACTCGTAATAATTGATCATGCCCACCAACTTCGATCCACAGACCTTCATCACTCACTGATTTATATTGAACGCCACGCAACATTTTCACATGGTGTTTTTTTAATTGGGCGCGATGAACCCAACCAGAGGTTTTACCTAATCCTATACCCAAAGGCGTTCTCTTACGTTGCAATAAATATATTTCGCGAACTGGATGATCCACTTCAGCAGGTTGTAAACCACCTTCAGAAACATACTGAACATCAGGATCAACTCCCCACTCACGTTTCCATTCTGCCAAAGGTTGTGGCTGTGGCTGATGTTCAGGTTTTAATAAAAACTCTGACACATCAAATCCGATACCACCAGCACCAATTACTGCTACCTTTTGACCCACAGGCGCACCTCTTAATACTTCTGCATAAGATAAAACTTGTGGTGCATCACTTCCTTCAATCTTCAATGCACGTGGTACAACGCCTGTCGCAACAATCACTTCATCAAAGCCTTCACGCTCAAGCTGTTCACGATTAACTTTAGTATTTAAACGAAGTTCAACCCCAGTACGCTCAATTTGGACTTTAAAATAGCGAATGGTTTCGTGAAACTCTTCTTTCCCAGGAACAACTTTCGCTAAGTTGAATTGTCCCCCTACATCATTAGTGGCTTCAAATAAAGTAACTAGATGACCACGACTGGCAGCAACGGTCGCTGCCGACATTCCAGCTACACCACCACCCACAACAGCTACTTTTTTTGGCTTCTTGGTTTTTAAATAAACCAGTTCAGTTTCATAGGCTGCACGTGGATTCACTAAACATGTGGCACGTTTATTTTTGAAAGTATGATCCAAACAAGCCTGATTACACGCAATACACGTATTGATTTCATCAACACGATTAGTTGCCGTTTTATTCACCCAGAAAGCATCTGCCAATAATGGTCGAGCCATTTGAATCATGTCGGCTTTACCTTCAGCCAAAATAGCTTCGGCAGTTTCAGGCATATTGATTCGGTTGGATGCAATCACAGGCACAGACACATGTTTTTTCACCTCTGCGGTATAATCTACAAATGCCGCACGTGGAACAGAGGTTACAATTGTTGGCACACGAGCTTCATGCCAACCAATACCTGTATTCAATAATGTGATACCCGCTTCTTCTAGCGCTTTAGCAACGGTGATCACTTCATTCATTGTATTACCGTCGTGAACTAAATCGAGCATAGATAAACGGAAACAAATGATAAATTTTTCGCCAACTTTCGCGCGAATTGCCTTAACAATTTCAACTGCAAAGCGCATACGGTTTTCTATTTCACCACCCCATTGGTCTGTACGTTGATTGACATGACGACTCATAAATTGGTTCAGCAAATAGCCTTCTGATCCCATGATTTCAACACCATCATAGCCAGCTTTTTTCGCGATACTTGCTGTAGCCGCATAATCTTGAATCGTATCCAAAATTTGTTTTTCTGACATTTGTCGTGGTTTGAATGGTGAGATCGGCGATTTTATTGGGCTTGCAGAAACCACAAAAGGTTGATAACCATAACGCCCTGAATGCAAAATTTGCATTAAAATTTTTGCACCATGTTTATGAACTGCATGTGTCACTAATCGGTGTGGGGCAACATCACCTAAGGTATTCATTGTGCCACCAGCTGGAAGGAGCCAGCCTTGACGATTAGGCGAAATACCACCTGTAATGATGAGACCTACGCCCCCTTTAGCACGTTCACCAAAATATGCTGCTAATTTAGGATAGTTATAAAAACGATCTTCTAGACCGGTATGCATCGATCCCATCACGACACGATTTTTTAGGGTAGTGAAACCAAGATCAAGAGGTTTTAATATATTTGCATAGCGAGTTGTCATGGCAATTCCTTATTTTATGAGCTTTGCAACTTGTTGCATAAAACTATACTTCTTTTTTCATAACTGTTTATGGCAATTTTTTGTCTTTTTCCATAATAAATTACCAACTATGAAATTAGATATTAATATTCAATCACTTACAAAAAATATTTTTCATTAAGTTCGCTTTGAAAAATTCCAATAAAATAAATTGATGCATAAAAATCTTCATAAATGCGCTGTATTATTTTCAAGAAGAAATCATGAATTAGATTAAGCACTACCTATTACTTCTGAGTTTCGACGAAATATTGCTACTTATTCTAATATTTTTGCACCACGTATCTTTTTTTAAAAAAAATTACCAATGAAAAGTGCTACAATTGAAGAAATATATTTTTCAGGTTACCAATTTTCTAGGTGCCTATATTCTATCGTTAGGATGAACAATGTCTGATAATGCAACTATCTTACAGAATGTACCTGTAGGCAAAAAAGTTGGTATTGCCTTCTCTGGTGGTCTTGATACTTCTGCAGCTCTATTGTGGATGAAACAAAAAGGTGCTGAACCTTATGCGTATACAGCAAACTTAGGTCAGCCAGATGAAGATGATTACGATGCTATTCCAAAGAAAGCTGAAGCTTATGGCGCTGTTAAAGCACGCTTAGTGGATTGCCGTTTACAACTTGCATTAGAAGGTATTGCAGCAATACAATGTGGCGCATTCCATATCTCTACAGGTGGTGTACCTTACTTCAATACAACGCCACTTGGTCGTGCAGTCACAGGTACAATGCTTGTTACTGCGATGAAAGAAGATGACGTCAACATTTGGGGTGACGGATCTACTTATAAAGGTAACGACATTGAGCGTTTCTACCGTTATGGTCTATTAACGAACCCAGCACTTAAAATTTACAAACCTTGGTTAGACCAAACATTTATCGATGAACTTGGTGGCCGTGCAGAAATGTCACAGTTCCTCATCGACAACGGTTTTGACTATAAAATGTCAAAAGAAAAAGCATACTCAACAGACTCAAACATGCTTGGTGCAACTCACGAAGCGAAAGATCTTGAGTATCTTGATGCTGGTATCAAAATCGTTGAACCGATTATGGGTGTTGCATTCTGGAAAGAAGATGTTGAAATCGCACCTGAAGAAGTTTCAATCACATTTGAAGAAGGCTTCCCTGTTGCTCTTAACGGTCAACGTATCGAAGATCCAGTTGAGTTAATTCTTGAAGCGAACCGTATCGGTGGTCGTCATGGTCTAGGTATGTCTGACCAAATCGAAAACCGTATCATCGAAGCGAAATCTCGTGGTATTTATGAAGCTCCGGGTATGGCGCTGCTGCATATTGCTTACGAACGTCTTGTGACTGGTATTCATAACGAAGATACCATTGAACAGTACCGCATCAACGGTTTACGTTTAGGTCGTTTACTTTACCAAGGTCGTTGGTTCGACTCTCAAGCGCTTATGCTTCGTGAAACTGCGCAACGTTGGGTTGCTAAAGCAATCACAGGTACTGTGACTTTAGAACTTCGTCGTGGTAATGACTATACGATCATGAACACTGAATCTGAAAACCTTACCTATGAAGCTGAACGCTTAACCATGGAAAAAGGTGATTCTGTATTTACTCCAATGGATCGTATTGGTCAATTAACCATGCGTAACCTAGACATTACAGATACTCGCGCTAAGTTAGGAATCTATACTGGTGCAGGTTTACTTGCTGTAGGTACAGGTTCTGCTGTTCCACAACTTAAAGACAAAAACTAAGATTTAGTTTAGTCCTAAAAAAACCGCGCTTTGAGCGCGGTTTTTTATTTGGACATGAAAATCTATCGTTGTTCCCTAGATGAATAATGACTCATTCATCCAACGTATGCTTCATTTTTATATTAATCAGCACAAATAGATGTAAAACCCCTTTTATCGGCTTTTGTCGTTATCAATTTCAAGCAATATCGATTATCATCTATGTTATTTTTTCAGTAAGACTTGCCTTGAATACGATCACTTTAATCCAGCCAGATGATTGGCACGCTCATTTAAGAGATGGTTTAGCACTTCAACGTACTGTTCCTGATTTGGCGAAGCAATTTCATCGCGCAATCTGTATGCCAAATACAGTTCCACCTGTAAAAACTGTGGAAGAGGCACATGCCTATCGTGAAAGAATCATGGCGCATGTTCCTGAAAATGTAAAATTCGATCCTCGTATGGTGCTTTACTTTACGGATCATACTTCTCCTGAAGAAGTACAAAAAATTAAAAAATCTCCATATGTAAATGCAATTAAGCTTTACCCTGCTGGAGCAACCACGAATTCTGATAATGGCGTTAGTGATATACGTAAAGTGTATAGCGTCATTGAGCAACTTGAAGAACATCAGGTTCCTCTCTTACTCCACGGCGAAGTAACACATCATCATGTTGATATTTTCGATCGTGAAAAACGTTTCTTAGATGAAGTTTTAGCACCGCTGCTTAAACAATTTCCAAAATTGAAATTAGTTTTAGAACATATCACCACAAGCGAAGCTGCACATTTTGTACTTGAGCAAGATCGCAACGTGGCAGCGACGATTACACCACAACATTTGTTATTCAATCGCAATGACATGTTGGTTGGTGGTGTTAAACCGCATTTCTATTGTTTGCCAATTTTAAAACGCCAGACACATCAGCAAACTTTGTTAGAAGTCGCAACAAGTGGCAACCCTAAATTTTTCTTAGGTACTGACAGCGCTCCGCATTCTAAAAATGCGAAAGAAAATGCATGTGGCTGCGCTGGGTGTTATAGCGCTCCAACTGCAATTGAATTGTATGCTCAAGCATTCGATCAAGTCGGTAAAATTGAACGTCTTGAAGGTTTCGCTTCATTCTTTGGTGCGGATTTCTATGGTTTACCTCGTAATACTGAAACCATTACATTGATCAAAGAAGATCAAGTGATTCCTGAAAGCCTTGAATATTTAGATGGCGAACAGATCATTCCTCTTTATGCAGGTAAAACAATTCAATGGAGAAAAGTGTGACCACTGAAACATTACCTGTCATCGGTCAACGCTTCCGCGGGTTCCTACCCGTGGTTGTTGACGTGGAAACAGCTGGTTTTAATGCAGATACTGATGCATTGCTCGAAATAGCATGTATTCCAATCATTTACGACGAGTCTGGAAAGTTTGTACCTGGTCAAGCGCATCATGCACACATCAATCCATTTGAAGGTGCAAATTTAGATCGTCGCTCACTCGACTTCATTGGCATTGATCCTTTTAATCCAATGCGTGTAGCGATGGCAGAAGATGAAAAGTCTGCACTTAAACGTATGTTTAAAGCAATTAATGAGGTACGCAAACAACAACAATGCACACATGCTGTGCTAGTTGGACACAATGCTCATTTTGATCTTGGTTTTTTAAAAGCGGCAATTGCACGTACTGGAACTAAGAATCAAAATCCATTTCATAGTTTCTCGGTTTTTGATACGGTGACTTTGAGTGCTGTGATGTTCGGACAAACTGTTTTGGCTAAATCATGTATTCAAGCTGGCATCGAGTTTGATGGTAAAGAAGCCCACTCTGCTTTGTATGACACACAGAAAACAGCTGAATTATTCTGCTATATTTTAAATAAATTAGCGCCCCATTTACTTGAAACACTCGTTTCAGAGTAAAAATCTTTAAATACCCCAATATTTTAGAAATCTTGATCATCCTGTGGATTGATCTTAATTGAAAAGTATTGGGGCTTTTTGTTCCAATTTTTAACTATCGCTTTTTTATATTATGTTAATCGGAATATAGTATTGATAATTATTCTCATTAATATTGTGAAATAAGTATTATTAAATGATAATCGCTATCGTTTTTATTCTCTCAATGTTAAATCATGTCATTTGTACGCTCAAAATTAAAATTAGCCATTCTTACGATTCTCTCAACTACAGTTTGTGCAAATGAAACAGAAATAAATTCAACAGCTAATGATGATTCAATCAAACTCAATACAATTGTAACGAATGCAACTGAGCAACAAGAAGTTGGAAAAACCCTTTATACGAAGGATGACTTAGACAAGACACCCAATAGTTCTAAGAACATTACTGATTTCTTAAAAGTAAATCCTAATGTGCAATTTGGTAATAATTTTAAAAGTGGCTTACAACAAGGTGAACTTAGCCCAGCCGAAATTAGCATCAATGGCGGTTTACCCTATGAAAATAAATTTCTAATCAATGGGATGAGCATCAACAATAATATTAACCCTGTGGGTGCAACAACATCGAACTCAAATAATGAACTACTCGGCTCTAGTCAAGCTGTTGCAGTCAATGCAGACCTGATTTGTAATATTAAACTGCTTGATAGCAATGTGAGCGCTGAATATGGTGAATTTACTGGCGGTGTAGTGAGTGCAGAAACCTGCGCACCAAAAACTGAGGTAGGCAAAATTCACGGTAATATTACCTATGATTATACATCTGATTCTTGGTCTAAAATCAACTTTCCTGATCCAGAAAGCCAACTGGAATTTGAAACCTCCAACAGTGAAAAAAATCAACCTTTCTTTACTAAACAAGGAGTCAGCGCAACACTGTATGGTAATCTCACAGACCAATTAGGTTTCAATGCTTTTGGCTCTTTTCGACATTCGTTAATTCCATTAAAAACGAATTTTATTGAGCCAGCAGAATTAGACCAAACACGTGCTGCGAGCAATTATGGTGTCGAACTCTTCTATACACCTTCAGATAAAACCTCATTAAAAATAGGAACTCAGCTATTTGAAAATAAAGGTGAGTACTTCAATGCTACATTTTTAAACTCAGAAAACACGCAAATATCTGATAGTCAAAGTATTTATATCAATTTAAAAAATAAATTAAATACTGTTCGGTTAGAACAACAACTTAATTATCAAACACAAAAAAGCTCGCGAAAGGCAGAGCAGGATGCGTATGTGTGGGCTCAATCTTCAACAAAGAACTGGAATCCGAATTTAAGTACGCAATCATATGGAAACTATGGTGCATTATCACAAGAAGAAAAAAAACTCGAATACTCAATCAAAGCCCTATTTGAACCAATAAACTTTGCGAACTCATCACACCAATTCAAAGTGGGTGCAGGTTATGGTCATTATGAAGCGTATTGGGAAAGACCTGAAGTTTCTAATAATTATTACACAACTACTATTGCTTCCAAAAATATTGAAAACTTAAACTGTTACGCTTCTGATGGTCGTCGTTATGATGCTTGTGACGAAGGCAATTCAATTGACGGGCAATATTTAACGCAACGATTTAAATATGATGCAGGACAAATCAATGTACGCCAAGATCGTTGGCATGCATATCTCGAAGATTCAATTTATGTTAATCCATTTATTCAATCTAGTTTAGGCTTAAGAGCTGATTATGATTCACTGACTCAAAATACAAATATTGCACCTCGTAGTTCATTTGTTTTGAAGCCATTTGGCAATGATCAATTATTTATCACGGCTGGTTGGAATCGCTATTATGGTTTAAACGCATTCGCCAACGAATTACAAGATCAACGAGGTCGATTACAGACAAAATTTAAGAGAAATAGTCTTTCTGAAGGTTGGGAACTCGATCCGACGTATATGCCATCCTTCAAATCAAGGTCAGAGCTGGATACGCCGTTTTCAGATGAATCTGTATTTGCTTTTAACACCAATATTTGGAACATCAATACTGGTTTAAAATATGTTCAGCGAGAGAACAAAGACCAATTACGCCAGCAGCAAGGTAATAAGTCTTATAACAACTCAGGAAAATCTGAAGCTGAAATATTAACGTTCTCTTTAAAAAATATTAAACCACTTGTATTTAAAAATTCTGTGCATTATTTAAGCCTAAATGCCGATATGACAGATACAAATCGTAATTTTGATAGCTATGAAAGCAACTACTACACAGGTACATCACAAATTTATTATGATGGCAAACTGATTAATGCTGAAGATAAACCCACTGATAATTTCAATACACCATGGACAGTTAGACTAGATTGGAATATTGGTTTTAATAATATTCCTTTAAATATTAATCATTATCTTAGCTATCGTGCAGGGACACCAGGTATGAAAAAAACCCTGAGTACCAGTAAAACTGAATTTGTCTATGAACTCGATGGTATGAAATATGACACTTACACTGCATATAAAACGAAAAATGCTTTGAATTGGGATATGCGTACTACCTACACAATACCGAGTTCAAAGAATACGCAAACTATTTTTGGTTTAACCATTAATAATGTACTTAACCGTAAAAATAAGTATTTTTCTTCCAATACATCCTCAGTGACACCAACACCAAGTCCTGAAATCGGTCGTCAATTCATTGCAGATGTTACATTTAAGTTCTAACTCATGATTCCCATAGAGCACTTAGGTGCTCTTTTTCATTTATGCCACGTTAAACTTTTGGATTGCATAAAGAAAAAACAATTCAAGACTTGAAAAATATCAATTATCCTCGATATTACATAAAGTAATTCACTCAATCTTAGAATGAGCATATGAACAATCAAAACAAACCTGAAATTATTACGATAGAAGATCAAAGCTTTGGTAGCCATGTAGAACATTGGGCGCTGTTAACTGATGATCCGACTGTTCAGGTTCCAAAATGGTTGAGTGAAGCACTAAATGCACCTGTCATGCCGATGGGGATTTGTGCTGAAGAACAAGATATGGATCCGAATGTTTGGCTAATTCAAGGACCTAAACAACAACCTATCCAATTGGTTCAAGTCATTGCTGTAGAAGACAATAAACCTAAAGCAGTCAAAACAGCCTTCCCTACTTTTGATAGTCCTTATACGTTGAACGCGACGATTGAACGCATCATTACATGTAAGTCCAACACGCAAGCAGTGTTACAATTAAAAGTTAGTGATAATAGTGTGGTTTATGCTTTTGATAGCTTATACAGTGTTAACCAAATTCAATACCAAAAAAATCAATCTTATAAAGTCCAATTAAATGCGTGGGCTTATGAGCTAGAAAAAGTTGCTGATCAAGAACAAATTGTTGTGGATGATCCAGCTTCAATTAAACACCATCGTGCTTTAAATGAAATTTTGAGTGAACACAATGGTGTAGCGCCAGATAATTTACAGCAGCTGATTGATGCTTGGGA
This sequence comes from Acinetobacter sp. ANC_7512, assembly GCF_056779935.1. Classification (NCBI taxonomy): domain Bacteria; kingdom Pseudomonadati; phylum Pseudomonadota; class Gammaproteobacteria; order Moraxellales; family Moraxellaceae; genus Acinetobacter; species Acinetobacter sp. ANC_7512. The sequence goes on from NZ_JBWYIX010000003.1 coordinate 165,597, forward strand.
ACCTAAATCAGATGCCGATAAAGAACCTGTAACGGTCGATTTTTCGAAAATGGTGGCTTACTTGTACGGTGAAACCATGGGTCAGGAAGATGAGGCCTGGTTCCAAGGAAAAGTGGTTGGCAAGACCCAAATGCAGTTCAACGATCAATTTTATCAACTTTATGATGTAACACTTATTTTAGAAGAAAACCAACCTGCTACACTTATTCGTATCGCGACTAAGGATGAGAATTATAAAAATTTCGAAATTGGTCAATATATTCGTGGAAATATATGGATTCAGGCGAATATTTATGCTAAAAATACATCAAATAAATAGGATTTAACTATAAAGTAATATTTAGGCTCCTAGATGAAAATTATACCGGAACAATCAACAGGCTTAATGGAACAAGCACGCCCTCGTATTCGAGTAGACAAGGGTGCTTACTGTTTCTTTTTCTTAGGTGTTTTCCTCGCTGCTTTTATTTTCCACTTTACCAATCTTATTCCAGCATTTTAATAAATTAGTGTTGATTACTTTCATCTGCGTTTTAGTGCATAAAAAAAAGCCTGTCATATGACAGGCTTTTTTACAAACTGATTTTTAAGCATTACGCTTCGCAAAATCATCCATAAATTTCACAAGAGCTTGTACACCCTCAAGTGGCACTGCATTGTAAATACTCGCACGCATACCACCTACTGAACGATGTCCTGCAAGATTTAATAAATTATTTTCCTCTGCTTCTTTCAGGAATTGCTTTTCAAGTTCAGGCTTCGCCAATGTAAATGGTACATTCATAATTGAACGATATTCTTTCGCAATTGGATTTGCATAGAAGTCACTTGAATCAATATAACCATACAACAATTCAGCTTTTTGTTGGTTCACTTGATGAATTGCTTCTACACCACCCTGTTCAAGCAACCATTCAAATACTAAGCCTGATAAATACCAAGCATAAGTAGAAGGTGTATTCACCATAGAATCGTTCTTCGCTTGCGCTGAATACTTCAAGATGCTCGGAATTTCTTCTTTTGCTTGATCTAATAAATCATCGCGAATGATTACCAATGTTAAACCAGCAGGACCGATATTTTTTTGCGCACCCGCGTAAATAAGACCGAATTTTGAAACATCAATTGGTGCCGACAAAATACTAGAAGATAAATCTGCAACCAGTGGTTTATCCGTAGTTGGGATATTTTTAAATTGAATACCACCAATCGTTTCGTTATCTGCATAATGAACATAGGCAGCATCAGCAGATAAATTCCATGTACTTTCATCAGAAATTGCAAGATTACCATCTGCATCTTTAATACCAGCTTCGATCACGTTAATTTCGCCATAACGTTTTGCTTCTTTTAAAGCTTTTTCAGACCAAATGCCAGTATGGATATAATCTGCTTTGTTATTTTTCCCTAATAGATTCAATGGAATCGCAGAGAATTGTAGAGAAGCACCACCCTGTAAGAAAAGCACTTTGTAGTTCTCAGGAATATTCATCAACTTGCGTAAGTCTGCTTCTGCTTTTTCAGCAACAGCGACGTAGTCTGCACTACGATGACTCATTTCCATGATTGATAGGCCCTTACCCTGCCAATCAAGCATCTCAGCTTGAGCTTTTTCTAATACAGCAGTAGGTAATGCAGCAGGACCAGCACAGAAGTTGTACGCGCGCATGATTTTTCCTTTCAGAGTGAAACACAATAAAATGATGGCATTTAACCACAGATAACCATAGCTTGCAGTATATTCAACTTAAATAATTTCAATCTTGTTTTCACACTAAAGCTATTTTTTCAATAAGCTCTACATTTATCAGAGATTTATGTTTACTATATTTTGAGAGACACCGTAGTTAGTAAGTTTAAATCGCTCACTACAACAGCTCTCAATCTGACAAAATTTATTATGACTATTTCGTTGTATTGTCTTTCATTTCATGCGAACAATTAAAACATCTCACCATACCATTCATAGCTGACTCTTTTAAAATGACTGTGTAATAAAAATCCATCTTTTATATCTTGATCTACAATTTCAACAACCATTTCATTATTTTTATCTCGAACTGCATCATAAAGTGCATCAGTATTTACAGCTGAATGTTTTGTTTATGAACAATATTCCTCAGATTCCCCTCCCTCCTTCATTCAGCTGAAATGAAAGGGTTCACTACATGCTGTTATAAACAGTGCTATTACAATCAGCAAGCTATAATTAAATTTGAGTTTCATTTTTAATTAAAATTCTTTTTTAGACTATTGTTAATTAAAAAAGGACGCTTCAGCGTCCTTTTTTAATTCCTACAAATTATTCATCTGTAGATTTTTCATCGCTATCAGTCGTATCAATTTCTTGAGTATCTACTGATTCATTAGATTCAATTGAAGCCTCTTCACCTTCAACTGATTCTATAAAATCATCTTCCTCAACAGCTTCAATCGCTTCAACACCAACCAATGTCTCGTTTTCACCTAAGCGGATTAAACGTACACCTTGTGCATTACGACCCGTCTGAGCAATTTCAGATGCACGAGTACGTACTAGCGTACCACCATCAGAAATCAGCATGACTTCTTTACTGACATCGATCGCTACGGCACCAACCAGCTCACCATTACGATTAGATGTCTTGATCGCAATGACGCCTTTACCACCACGTTTCTTGGTCGGGAAGTCATCCACTGGCGTACGCTTACCGTAACCATTAGCTGAAGCACATAGCACTTCACCTGTTGCCGGGACAACAACTAATGAAACAATACGGCTTAAGAAATTAGAATCCGTATCTTCATCTTCTGAATCTACATCATTGTCTTCAATTTCTTCCGCTTGAGCCAATCCAATGGTGACACGCATACCACGTACACCTTTCGCAGAACGACCCATTGCACGTACATCAGTTTCTGCAAATCGAATCGCTTTACCTTCATTCGAGAACAACATAATTTGTTGTTCACCGTCAGTAATCGCAACACCAATTAAACGGTCATCTCCAGCTAACTCGATTGCACGTAAACCATTTGAACGTACATTAGAGAACTGCTCAAGTTCAACTCGCTTGATCGTACCGTATTCAGTTGCCATAAAGACATAGAAGTTTTTACGTAAGTTTTCTGCAAGCTCAGCAAATTCAACTACTACTTCATCATCAAGATCTGTAGTTGATAATTCAACTCCTAACTCTTTCAGATGTGTACGCAATTCGTCCGATAGATCGTCACCATCTGCTAGATCAGCAAATGATTTTTCTAATGCATCATAGTGTGCAGCAATGATTTCGTTTTGCTGTAATTGAGCTTGATGAGATTTAACAAACTGACGGAAATCGGCTAGACGTTCTTTAAATTTCTTCGGTGCATCAATCACTGGCAGAATAGCAGTAATTGTCTCATTTTCATCTAATGGCAATAAATTCACCATAGGACGACCTTTTGCACCACGAGAAGCTTGAGGCACTTCAAAAACTTTTAAGCGATAGACTTTGCCGACATTGGTAAAGCATAAAACTGTTGCATGGTTAGATGTCACAATCAAATGTTGAATGTAATCATCTTCTTTCATAGACGTTGCTGATTTACCACGCCCACCACGACGTTGCGCAGCATAATCAGAAAGTGGCTGTGTTTTCGCATAGCCTGATTGAGAAACGGTTAAAACAACTTGTTCTTGTGGAATTAAATCCTCACGAGAGAAATCTACACGAGATTCTACAATCGCAGTACGACGCTCATCACCGTATTGCTGAAGAATAAGTGCAAGCTCTTCACGAATCACGTTCATCAACAATTCAAAATCATTAAGAATTGCTGTCAACTCTGCAATTTGTGCCAAAATTTCAGAATATTCTGCATGCAGCTTATCTTGTTCTAAACCAGTTAAACGATGCAAACGTAATTCTAAAATTGCACCCACTTGAGTCGGCGAGAGACGATAAATATTGCCAGATAATCCAAACGGTTTATTAGGATCTTCACCCTCAATCTCATCTGGGCGAACAGAAACTGAACCTGCTTTTTCCAATAAAGCAACTACACCACCTGCAGACCATTCCCCTGCTTGCAAACGTTCACGTGCTTCTTGCGGATTCGCAGAGGTTTTAATGGTTTCGATGATGGCATCAATATTTGCTAAAGCAACCGTTAAACCTTCCAAGATATGACCACGTTCACGCGCTTTACGTAATTCGAACATCGTACGACGTGTTACAACTTCTTGACGATGGCGAATGAAAGCAGCAATGATGTCTTTTAAATTCATCAGCTTTGGCTGGCCATTATCCAAGCAAACCATATTAATACTGAATGAATTTTGAAGCTGAGTATTTTGGAATAAATTATTAACAATTACTTCAGCGTTTTCGCCACGCTTTAAGTCAATTGCAATACGCATCCCTTCTTTATCAGATTCGTCGCGTAACTCTGAAATACCTTCGAGCCTCTTCTCTTTCACAAGTTCAGCAATACGTTCAATCGTTTTTGCTTTGTTCACTTGATATGGAATTTCAGTGAATACAATCGTCGTACGACCTGTTTTTTGGTCTTCTTCTAAATGGTACTTACCACGAATAAATAAACGACCTTTACCAGTACGGTAAGCATCAACAATACCCGATTTACCGTAAATGATACCGCCTGTAGGAAAGTCTGGACCCGAAATATGTTCCATCAATCCTTCAATACTGATATTCGGATTATTGGCATAGGCTAAGCACGCATTGACCACTTCAGTCATATTATGCGGCGCCATATTGGTTGCCATACCTACAGCAATACCCGTGACACCATTAATGAGTAAATTTGGCACACGAGTTGGCATAACTTGTGGGATACGCTCTGAACCGTCGTAGTTATCTTCCCACTCTACTGTATCTTTTTCTAAATCAGCTAACAGTTCATGCGTTAATTTACGCATACGCACTTCGGTATAACGCATCGCTGCTGCACTGTCACCATCAACAGAGCCGAAGTTACCCTGACCATCAACCAACTGATAACGTAAACTGAAATCTTGTGCCATACGAACGATTGTTTCGTATACAGCAGAGTCACCATGAGGGTGGTATTTACCGATTACATCACCAACGACACGCGCTGATTTTTTGTAAGCTTTGTTATAATCATTTCCAAGCTCATGCATCGCATAAAGAACACGGCGATGAACTGGCTTTAAACCATCTCTAACGTCTGGTAGTGCACGAGAGACAATGACACTCATAGCATAGTCGAGATATGAGCTCTTCAGTTCATCCTCAATGGCAATCGGTCGAATTTCCGATACGCTCATGCATACTCCTTATTACAAACAGCTTGAAGAAACTGCTCGATTTATATAATCAATCTTGCAAAAAATTAGCCCAAAATCTATGGAGCTAAATTCTAAAACTCAGCCGAAAATTATAGCACAAATCCGTATTTTTGTCCCTAAATTTTATGGATGATCTGTTTAATTTTATTCATAAAAATGACTAAATTTTCAACACAAAATTCTTAAACAGTATTGCCCTAAAATGAATGATAAAAATCACTTTTTTGCTACTTATACATAAAAAAGATCCTCGTAAGGATCTTTATAAATACATGAATATTCTTCAATGATGAAGTTCGCGCTTGTCCGCTTTCATTAAACTAAAAGAAATTGCAAATAAGCTTAAAATCAACGGAAACTCATACAGCTCTTCGAGTAAGCTTTCATTACTATTTTCTGTGAGCAGGAGCATCCCTATAAAGCGATGATGCTCTATCGCATCAGAAACAACGAGCCCAATCACAGCCAAAACCAAGGCCCAAACTGGGATAATAGCTGTCTTAAACTTGTTCACAATCTCTGTGCGTAATTTTTGGTTCATTAGTGGAAAAACCACAGACCCAATCAATACAATTGAGATACCTCGAAAATAGATTTTTGGGACATCAGGGAAATAATCTCGCCCCCAACTGGTACTACGACCAAACAATAAAACCCACCAGCAAACAGCCCAAAGCCAAAACTCTTTCTTACCTTCTCTAAGCTGTAAAGGCTTTATGTAAAAATAGCTAATAACTGCAAAGGACAACAATAAAAGAGCCTGTAAATTTTCAATCAGACGCACGTCTTCCATACCAAACACATTGAAATGGACTTGATTAAATAATGGAAAAATTAAACATGAGACCGCGATTAGAACAAGCGGTAATGTTATTCGGGTGTCGACCAGCAAAACACAAACTCCCTCATTAATACATTGAAAGTATGAATGAGCTTAAAAAATGATGGCGAATCATATCACAATTACAAAAAACATATAAAACGGTAAATTCTGATCCCTTGATGAGAATAATCTATAATTTTGTTTTATGAGATTTTTTTGATAATTAAATATAAAAATGCCCTGACCAAGTAAAATGAAATGAATCATTACTCGATCAGAGCATTAGTACAGCAATGCTGTATTAGATTTTAGAAACTAATTCTGGAACCACTGTATTTAAGTCACCTACTAACCAGTAGTCAGCTACTGCATTAATTGGAGCTTCTTCATCTTTGTTGATCGCAACGATCACCTTAGAATCTTTCATACCTGCCAAGTGCTGAATCGCACCAGAGATACCTACAGCAATATAAAGGTCTGGCGCAACGATTTTACCCGTTTGACCAACTTGCATATCGTTTGGAACGAAACCAGCATCTACTGCTGCACGAGATGCACCTTGAGCTGCACCAAGCTTATCAGCTAATGGATCAAGTACTTTATGGTAGTTCTCACCAGAACCTACACCACGTCCACCAGATACAACAATGCGAGCTGCTGTTAATTCTGGACGTTCTGATTTTACGATTTCTTCAGATACGAACTTAGAAATACCCGCATCACCAGTAGAAGTTGCAGCTTCAACCGCAGCAGATCCACCTTCAGCAGCAACTGCATCAAACGCTGTACCACGAACTGTACCAACAACAACTGATTCACCAGACTCTACAGTTGCAATCGCGTTACCAGCATAGATTGGACGCTTGAAAGTTTTAGGACCATCAACTGCAATAATGTCAGTAATCATACTTACATCAAGAAGTGCTGCAGCACGTGGAAGTACGTTTTTGCCCGTCGTTGTAGACGCCGCAAGAATGTGTGAATAACCTGTACCAATTGAAGCAACAAGCTTCGCTACATTTTCAGCCAATTGGTTTGCATATGCAGCATCGTCAGCTAAAAGAACTTTGCTTACACCAGCAACTTTAGCAGCTTCATCAGCAACTGCTTGAGCGCCTGAACCAGCAACTAATACAGTGATATCACCACCGATTTTTTGAGCCGCAGCTACAACGTTTAAAGTTGCACCGTTAAGTGCTTTGTTGTCGTGCTCAGCGATTACTAAAATACTCATGATTTTTATCCTTCTGTATTAGATCACTTTCGCTTCATTTTTTAGTTTTTCAACAAGCTCATCAACAGACTTCACTTGAACACCAGCTTTACGTTCAGCAGGCGCTTCAACTTTAACAGTCTTAAGCTTAGTTGCAGGATTCACACCAAAATCTGCAGGAGATTTAGTATCAAGCGGTTTCTTACGTGCTTTCATGATGTTTGGTAGAGCAGCATAACGTGGCTCATTCAAACGTAAGTCAGTCGTAATGATCGCTGGAAGTGCTAGTTCAACAGTTTGTAAACCACCGTCGATTTCACGAGTCACTTGTACTTTATCGCCTTCAACTTTAACTTCTGAAGCAAATGTACCTTGACCAGCACCAAGTAATGCACCAAGCATCTGACCAACTTGGTTAGAGTCGTCATCAATTGCTTGTTTACCAAGAAGGATAAGTTGTGGCTGTTCAGCGTCTACAACGCCTTTAAGAATCTTCGCAACTTCTAAAGCACCAAGTTGGCTGTCATCAGCTTCAACTAGGATACCGCGGTCTGCACCAAGCGCCATTGCAGAACGGATTTGTTCTTGCGCTTCTTTAGGACCAATAGAAACAACAACGATTTCTGAAACAGTTCCTTTTTCTTTTAAGCGAACCGCTTCTTCCACTGCGATTTCACAGAATGGGTTAATTGACATTTTAACGTTAGTAAGGTCAACCCCACTATTGTCCGGCTTTACGCGAACTTTAACGTTGGCATCAACCACACGTTTTACAGCAACAAGAGCCTTCATGTAATCCTCGGCTGTTTTAACAGAAGTAAATATTCAGAAAAGTTATAATAACTCTTCATTTAAAATTTTTAGGTGTCCTATCTTGCAATGTGTTTGGCATTTCGGTCAAGTCACAATTCACAAAACTGCTGTAAAAAAGCGTAATTTTCGTTGAACGGAGCGTTCACAAAATTATTTTGTTAATAAATTTGTCAGCTTTTCAATATTTTTTGTAAAAAATTAAACTTTGATTTTTAATATTTTTTTAATTTATTACCTACATCAGTTGAATTGATGCTGTAGACTCTTATTTTACGTTGAAAAGCGTTGGCGTGAGTCACCAAATTTGAGGTAAAAAATGTCATAACAGACAGTAAAAAAAACAATAATAGCCATTCTTTTTGAGTGTAATTTAATCAAATTCTATTCCAGCTGAATAGAAAGCGCAAACATCAGTTTGCGCTTTTTTAATGTTAATTCACAATGAGCCATGTTGCTGCCAATGAAAGCATCACTCCCGAACCACCATCAATCCATTTTTGACGTTTTTCATTTATCCCTGTTTTCTGTGTCAAAAATGCAAATACAAAACTCAATGATGAATAAATAATTAAGCATAATCCAATGAAGATTAGGGATAAGACAATCCCCTGTCCCATAATCGAAGAGGTATGCTGGTTAATAAATTGAGGCAAAATCGCAAAATAAATAAGCATACCTTTAGGATTAAGTAAGGATGTTATAAAACCGCGTCCAATCGGACTATTGACCTGACTTTGTTTAATTTCAATATTTTTGTGATTAAGCGCAGATCGAATCAAATTAAATGCCAAATAAAGCAAATAACAGATTCCTAACCATTTGATCGTTTCAAAAATAATAGGGAAAGAAATAATGATAGCCGCAATACCCACAACGACAAAAAAAGAATGGACGAAATAACCCAAACACACCCCTAAAGTCGCCATAACGCCTGCTTTCGCATTTTTACCCATTACCTGTGACAGAATAAATAACATATCCGGACCAGGCGTAAAAATAAGAGGGATAACTGTCAAAGCAAATAACCAATAGGTAGACATTTTCTTTCTTCCATCATTAATGAAAATGAAAAAAAAGTATCTTCGAATTTACATAAAATAGGATTTCAAATATTCTATTTATTCTTTAATTTTTAGAATTTAATTCTAACATATGAAAATAATATCTAAATCAATTTCAGTTAAATTAGATCGTATCGATAAAAGTATAATTCATGAACTTCAAACCAACGGTCGAATTCAAAATAATGATTTAGCCAAAGAGATTGGCTTATCACCATCCTCTTGTTTAAGACGCGTAAAAATTCTCGAAGATGCTGGAGTCATCCAGCAATACACAACCATTGTTGATCCTCAAAAAATCGGATTACAACTTATTCTATTTTCGCGTATTTGGTTGGTGGGACAAGACGCTGAAACCATCGATACTTTTATTGAGGCGATGAAAGAACTCCCTCAAGTCATGGAGTGCTATATTATTTTGGGCGAATGTGATGCGATGTTAAAAGTTGTCGTACCTGATTTGGAGAACTATCGTAAATTTCAGTCAGAACACTTAACCAAAAAAAATGGGATTACCAGTGTGAAAACGGATTTACCCAGTCAAATCATTAAACAAAGCTATCAACTGCCCCTGCAATCAATTTAATACCATAAAGCAATCGATCCGACTGACTTTTCAGATCGGACCGATTATCCATTTGGATCAAGTTAAATGTTCAATGCTTTAAGTTTTTTCAACCTCGATTTTTTCATTCAAAATTTTTTCTAAAAGTACATGCTGATCCACTGATTCACTCAATTTAGGATCACAAATTTTGAGTCTTCGTTTCAGCTCTTCCTGTAAATACAATTGATCCTCAAGCTCCAATTCAGTTTGACTAAGTTGCTGCGCAAAATACCGAATCACACCTTCAAGTCGTTGATTTTGCTTCAATATAACGTATGCATAACCCAATACAAGCCCTTTGAAAATTTCCTGATAAGGCTTACCACGTTGAAAATTGTATGCCAATGAAGATAGTACCCGCTCACCAAAACCTAACTTACGATATGGGTCTCGCGCCACTCGATCACATGGGTCTTTATAAGCCGTCTCACAAGAGTCGATAAAACTCTTTGCCAATAGTTCTAAATTTTCTTTTCGATGTGGTAGTAGATCCTTTAATCCAACTTTAACCTCATGGAGTACTGCCAACATAAATTTAGAAATTTGCTCATCAGACAGTGCAATCCCGATCGTTTCATATTGTCGAAAACTTGCAGCCCATGCTGTCATTGCATGCACACCATTCCACATGCGATTTTTGATTAACTGTATCTCTTCAATCTCTTCAACCAGAATCATTTGGCGCATTTTTTCCAATAAAGGACTATTATTTTCCACATAAAGTGGCATATCTGTTTCGGCATGAAATAAGATTAATTCTAGATTCTGTAGAATATGCGCCGATTTAAATTTTTCGTATAGATCGTCAATATACTGAGTAGCCAATTGTTCTTGTTCAGCATTTAAACGCGTCCCTTCATCCACATCCGTCACGTCTAAATCATGCTCATCCTGCACATGTCTAAAAATGTTGTATTTGATTTTTAACTGTCTAAATAATTTTTGATCTGTAATTTTCGCTACCATTCGATTGACTACTGTATCGCAAAAATAGTGCTGCGACATGATGATATTGACCGTCTTCGCATCCGTAATTTCATGCAAAGCACTACAAATCTGTTGTTCAATTAATGATTTTGCGCCTACTTTGTTCAAAACAATTAAAACTGTTAGAGGATTCAACTGTTCTTCAAAATGGATATAACGCGCATACAACCCTTGAGCAATGGTTTTAGCCTCTTGCTCGATTGCCTTTTCAGGTAAACACAGTGCAATTAAACTTGATTCAATATACATGTGCTGCATCATTTCAATATTTGATGCATCAATGACAGTTATATTGTCTATTCGCTCGTCATGAGAGTGTTGCCCATAACGGATACTGTAACCACCAAATGTATTTACACTATTTCTATAGAGCGAATTCCGCGTTGAAGCATAGATTTGTTTTGGTCGAGTATATCCATCCCAATGAGACAATACTTGGGCAATATAGCCACCACCTATTGCCCCAAAACCATGTATCCCCACGACATGCAGATTTAAAGTCTGAGGAAAAGAGTCAAATAGAGCAGGCATTTTTAATTTTGGTGTAAATTGATTCAAATCTTCCAGAAAATCATGCATGCTTTCGTAAAAGAAATTCGCTTTTTCGAGCATGGTTGAATTAGGTTCTTTGATATCTTGAAGTAATACCGTTAATCCACCCGCTTCAAACGCCGACATCACTCCATTTGCTGAGTCTTCAAACATTAAACATAAAGTTGGATCAATGTTCAGTTGCTCCGCAGCTTTTAAGAAAATTTCTGGGTGTGGTTTTCCATTATCAACCTCATCGCCGCATACGATAATGTCGAAAAACTTATATACATTGGCATTGATTAAATACTCTTCAGCTATTTCACGTCGACTCGAAGTTGCTACTGCCATTTTCAGATTGGACTTTCTTAAACGTTCAAGAACTTGCATGAGTCCAAATTTAATCGGCACTCCGTATTTTCTTACATGCTCTAGTTCTAGCTGATCTGCTCGCTTTCTAATTTCAGCATACGGCACTTCTTGACCATATTGCTGATTTGCTAGTTTTTCGGCACTACGAGCACTTAGACCCAAACAAGATAATAAATAAGCGTCTGTAAATTCGACTCCAATGAGCTCTAATGATGCTTGCTTCAACGTTTGAAAACGAAGTCGCTCCGTATCAAACATTGTGCCATCCATATCGAAAATGGCGGCATGGATATTATTTTCATGAAATTTAATCATTTACCCCTCTCCAAAAAAATTCAAAATAACTAGACAAGTGTAAAGAATTTGCCTGAATCGAATGGGCAGAATAAATATATGAAACAAAATTGATTATTATTTAATCAATATTTTTATCTTTATGTATTGGGTTGTTAGAAACAGGTAAATTTATTTTTCTATAAAGTAACAGAGCTAAAATTATTAGCCCTGTTTTTTAAATCAATTTTTTCAAGCTTGATTGAGCGCCGCCAAGTAATCACGATGGACGTGACTCAATTCAATAATAGGATATTGTTCTAGTTCAAAAATTTTCCAAACTTCAATAAAGTCTTCTTTCAAATCAACTCCTTGATCTGCAATAGGTCTTTCTTGCCATTGCTGATCAGAAATCCACAAATAAGTCTTAGATGCTATTGGATCAATCGCTTGGATTTTTCCTTCAGTATTAATACCCTGCACATAGGCATTGTTAGGTAGAGCGGCTTCTATCGTCGGGAGATTGATTTCCACAAAATGTTTCACCTGACGTAAACCATAACCTGCAAAAATGTCTTTTTGTGCTGAAGAGAGTTGCTGATACTTTTGATCAATATTGTCAATCATGGCTTGACCTAATCATTCCTGCAAAATATTTTTTAATTTGTATACAACTTAAATCCATCTATTAAAGTTATACCTTAAAAATCGTATTAAAAAAAATCAATTCGAAAAATTTAAGCTAAAGTTTAAGGGAAAATTATTTTTAAAAGCGCAGCTTTCAAAAGCTCAATCCCAACAATACATTATTTTTCAAATAATTTTATTCGCATTAAATTAACGCATTTTATTTATATCAATGGTTATTAGCTATTTTCTGGAGCATAAAACTGTAAATTTCATTCATTTTTAGAGTGGCACATTCATTGCTTAACCAGTTTGAACTTAATCTGGGGAATGCACATGATCACACTTAAAAAAACTTTGCTTGTTGTCACGATAGCAACTTTCTTAACAGCCTGTGGTGACAATGAAAGTAGCACAAATAATTCTAACACGCCGCCTCCTGTCCCGTTTAATCCTGTAGAAGCAACCATTAGTGATTTGCATAACTCGATTTTAAGCAAAGGTTCATCTTGTGTTGATGTTGTGCAAGGATATTTAAATCGTATATCAGCTTACGATCGACAAGGTCCAGAGCTCAATAGCATTATTTCTTTAAACCCAAATGCACTTAAAGAAGCAGAAGTGCTCGACCAACAATTTGCAAAAAATTCGAAACTTTCAGGACCTCTTCACTGTGTCACTGTACTCGCTAAAGACAATATTGATGCTGTAGATATGGCGAACACAGCAGGTTCTGTAGCATTAAAAGATAATTTTCCACATGATGATGCCTATATCATAAAAAATATCAAAGAAAATGGCGGAATCATTTTAGGAAAAGCCAATCTTGATGAGTTCGCTTTCGGCTTTGGTGGAAAATCAACTCTAGGTGATCAAACTAAAAATGTGTATGACTTAAGTAAAGGCCCAGGTGGTTCATCATCAGGAACTGGCGCTGCCATATCTGCAAGTTTTGCAATGGTGGGAATAGGAACTGATACGGGAGGGTCAATTCGTGTGCCTTCATCAGTACAGGGTCTTGTCGGTTTACGACCATCTTTACGTCTTTTGAGCCAAGATGGAATTATTCCACTGGCACCAACTCAAGATACTGCTGGACCAATGTGTAGACAAGCTATTGACTGTGCAAAATTAATGGATGCAATGATTGGATTCGATAGCTCATTAAGTTCAAATCAACGCAGTGAATTTGCGCGTACTTCTCCCCTTCTAAAATCAGAGTCTGCTTACCGCGAATTGATTAATCAACCGAATAGCTACGTTCCTCATGACACTGTAAGTCTTGTAGGAAAGCGTATTGGTATATTACAAGCACTTTACCCTTCCGAAGGTTCAACCACTCAACAGAAAGAAGACTACAATCTCGTTACAGAAGCAATGGATAACGCAATTACTAAACTTGAAGAGGCTGGAGCAACTGTAGAAATAGTTACAATAAGCGATCTAAATACAATTTTGACACGTTATTCGAGTCTTTCAAGTGCTGAATTTAAAATATCACTTACAGAGTATTTAAAGACCACAAGAAGTATTTACCAATCGTATGAAGATTTACTCGCTAGTGAACTAATGATCCGTAACTTCAGTGGCTATAATTCTGATCCAACAAGTGCTTCATATATTGAGAATTATGAGCGCAACACCACTGAAAGAAGTCCATTCGTGCGCTTACGCATGAACAGCGCTTTAAATAATGTTGAACTAGATGGTACTCGTAAAGGCGTACAATACGACGCTTTAGCCTACCCTTCTATTACTGGGTTCGCTGGTAATTTAGGAAGTAGCCCGACCACAGGTACCAATAATCGCCTAAGTCCGTTTAGTGGTTTTCCTGCATTATCTATGCCTGCTAAATCAGTCAACTCAAGTCGCAGTAGTTATCCTATGAATGTTAACATCGAGTTTATTGCTCGTGAATTTGATGAGCCGACTTTATTTGAAATCGCAGTCGCATTCCAAAAAGTGAATCCCGCACGTATGATACCTATACACACACCAGCACTTTAAACAGATAACTTTATCATTCAGTACAGTATTAAGTATATTCAATATACTTAATACTGAGGATTAAGATTTTTGGGCTCTAGGGTGAGCTTTATCATAGACTTGAGCCAAACGATCAAAATCTAACTGAGTATAAATTTGTGTCGTAGATAAATTACTATGACCTAGCATTTCTTGAACTGCTCGTAAATCACCACTGTTTGAAAGCAGATGACTAGCAAAACAGTGTCGCAGTAAGTGAGGATGTAAATCCACATTTACGCCCGCTCTTTGTGCTTGCAATTTGACTCGATTTTCAATCTGTCGATTCGTCAATCGACTCCCTTTTTTAGTAATAAAAACTGGGGAATCTAACTCAATTTCCCCACACCAGATACGATGGACTTTAAGCCATTCGATTAAACTCGTTTTCGCTTTCAAACCAAAAGGAACAACCCGAGTTTTATTTCCCTTACCCGTAATTCGAAGTAATTGTCGTGTAAAATCGATATCTCGAATATTCAATCCTTGTACTTCGGCTAATCGTAAACCACTCGAATAAAGCAGCTCCAAAATAGCTTTATCTCTTAACCACAAGAGATGATCTTGAGAGGATTCAGGTGCAGGTTGATCCAAAATTTGCTGAATCGTTTCGACATCAACCATACCCGGCAAAGGCCTTGGCTGTCTTTTTAACTTAAAATCATGAATGGGATTATTCGATAGATATTTCCCTTCCACAGCCCATTTCATGAATTGACGAATGGCTGTTAAATGACGTTGTAAACTTGCACTGTTGAGTTGATGTTGTTCAACCTTATAAGCCATATATTCTCGTAAATCAGATGCTTCAACTTGATTTAATTCAATTTTCTTTTCATAACAAAAGTCAATAAAACCAGACACATCACGGAAATACGCCTCAAGCGTATGCTCAGATTGATTTTGAATCTTTCTCTCTTTCAACCACATTGACAGCAATTGCATTGCGCCATATTGCATTTGGTTTTCTCTCTATTGAATCGATGCCTAATCATCAATACTCGTGGGCATTCCAACAAATCATAAAGTAAAAAGCCCTGAATTTCAGGGCTTTTTAGTCAGGAAATAAGTTTTATTGAAAATAACGTAGATCCAAACGACCTTCATAAACCGTTGCAGTTGGACCAGTCATCCAAACCACATCTCCCTCTTTCCATTCAATCAGCAATTTACCGCCGGCAAGTTCGATTTCCACATTGCTAGACAATAAACCACGGCGCATACCTGAGACAGCAGCAGCACATGCACCTGTACCACAAGCTAATGTTTCTCCCACACCACGTTCAAAAACTCGTAATCGAGCATGTTTTTCATCAACGATCTGCATAAATCCAGCATTTACACGCTCAGGAAAACGTTCGTGAGATTCCACTTGAGGGCCTATTTTAGCAACATCAGCAGTTAACACGTCTGGCACAATGGTCACTGCATGCGGATTTCCCATATTAACCACATCGATGCTGATCGTCTCATTATCCGCTAAAGCTAAATCATATAAAGCAGCAGGCGTTTCTGCTAAAAATGGGATTTGGTTCGGTAAGAACTTCGGATACCCCATGTTCACACGAACCCATCCATTCGCACCCAACTCAGGCTCGACAATCCCCGCCTTTGTTTGCACTTTGAATTTAGTTTTATTGGTTAAATGACGATCATGAACAAATTTGGCAAAACAACGAACCCCATTGCCACATTGCTCAACTTCAGAACCATCCGCATTAAAAATGCGATATTTGAAATCAACGTTCGGATGGTCTGGTGTTTCAACAATTAATAACTGATCAAAACCGATGCCAAAATTACGGTCAGCCAACCGGCGAATCATGACAGGATCTAGATAAGCACGTTGGCTGATTAAATCAACCACCATGAAGTCATTACCTAGACCATGCATTTTAGTAAATTCTAGCAACATCTATTGTCTCCTTAAGGCAATAAGGACTCACGTTCCCACAGAGACTCAATCGTTTCGCGTTGACGAATTAAGTGTGCTTGATCACCGTCAACCATCACCTCTGCTGCACGACCTCGGCTGTTGTAATTTGAACTCATCACAAAACCATAAGCACCTGCACCCAAAACAGCTAAATGATCGTTCGCTTGAATCGCAAGTTCACGCTCTTTACCGAGGAAGTCACCTGTTTCACAGATCGCACCAACCACATCCCAAACTTTTTTCTCAGTTTGCGAATTTTGATTAACCTCTTGGATATCCATCCAAGCTTCGTACAAAGAAGGACGAATCAAGTCATTCATTGCTGCATCAACAATTGCAAAATTGCGATGATTGGTTGGTTTTAAAAGATCAACTTTCGTCACCAATACGCCAGCATTCGCCGAAATACTACGCCCTGGCTCCATATACACTTTAAGACCTAGTTTTTCTAATGCAGGACGTAAAGCATTTGCATATTCTTCAACTGTCGGTGGAACTTCATCTTTATAAGTCACACCAAGACCACCACCAATATCAATATGTTTGAGGTTGATCCCTAATTTTTTCAATGCTTCAATCATGTTCATGACACGATCAAGTGCATCAACAAAAGGTTGAGTTTCAGTCAATTGTGAACCAATATGACAATCAATTCCTACGATATCTAAGTGACTTAAACTTGCTGCATACTTATAAGTTTCATATACGGAATCAGAAGGAATACCAAATTTATTTTCTTTAAGACCAGTCGAGATATATGGATGTGTTTTGGCATCAACATCTGGATTTACCCGAAGTGAAATTGGAGCTTTTACGTTAAGTTCTGCTGCAACTTTTTGAATACGGTCAAGCTCTGCATATGATTCCACATTAAAACAAGCAATACCCACTTCTAATGCTTGACGAATGTCAGCTTCAGACTTGCCCAAACCAGAGAAGACAATTTTAGAAGCGTCACCACCTGCGCGTAAAACACGTGCTAATTCACCTCCAGTCACGATATCAAAACCGCAACCAAGTTTCGCCAACACATTTAGAACTGCGATATTTGAGTTTGACTTCACTGCAAAACAAATTTGGTGATCGATAAAGTTAAAAGCACGATCCATATCCAAATAATGTTTTTCAAAAGTTGCTTTTGAATAAACATAAAGTGGTGTACCAAATTGCTGAGCAAGTTGATCCAATGAACATTGTTCTGCGTGCAAAACCCCTTGAATGCGAGGGAAACTCATGGATGTATCCTTTCTAAATTGCGCTGGAGAAAAAAAATAAATGAATATTAATCTTGAGTAGGTGCAGCATCTGCTTTAGGTTCAGCTTGATCCTGACTTGGGCGATCATTGTTTTTATAAATTAAATATTGAGCTCGCTTGTCATAGTTTGGATCACTGGGTAGTTGTAATGCACCAGTCTGACCACATCCAGCCAAGATTGAAACAACGGCTGCACTGATAACTCCGATCAAAATACGCATACCTACACCTATCAGTAAAATTTATAGAAGTATACCTTGATCATCTTATTCACCAAAGTATTTAACGCAACAGATTAATAACAGAAATAAAAAAACGCCAGTTTTTACTGACGTTTCTTTTGACCTAAATTGCAAATCATTTATAAGTTTTTATTTTTTCTTATAAAAACCAAAATAACCAATGATCAGAATAACAAACCAAATCGGGCTCACCATCAATGCACGGCGAGTATCATCTTCTAAAGCCAATACTCCAATCATACCAATAAAGAATATAGCAACAATCGCACATGTCACCAATCCACCTGGTAGTTTAAATTTCGATTTGGCATGAAGTTCTGGGCGTGTTTTGTAATAGACCACATAACTCCAAATGATCATCAACCATACACAAATAAATAAAATGGTGGAAAGTGTTGTTGCTAAAGTAAATGCTTCCACCGTATTCGGTACGAAGTATTGCAGTGCTGCCCCTAGTAACAAACATACTGCTGAGAAATACAAGGCATTCGCTGGCACAGCTCGCTTATTCAGTCTTCCAAAAGCTTCAGGAGCTTGAGTCTCGCGCGACAAGCCAAACAGCATGCGGCTGGTTGAGAATACGCCACTGTTCATCGATGACATCACTGAAGACAATACAACCAAATTCATAATAATAGCAGCGGCTGCAATACCTGCTTGACTAAACAAGTTTACAAATGGGGAAATATTCGGATCAATCTTATTCCATGGTGTAACCGACATCACCACCAGCAACGACAAAACATAGAAAATAATGATTCGAATAGGAATCGAGTTGACAGCTTTCGGCAAGTTCGTTTCAGGATCTTTAGTTTCAGCTGCCGTTGTACCCACCAGTTCTACACCCACAAAAGCAAAAATTGCGATTTGGAAGCCTGCCAAGAAACCGATTGCACCTGTTGGGAAGATCCCGCCGTTTGACCAAATATTGCTAAATGCTGCGATTTCACCTGATGTAGAAGTGAAACCTGTAAATATCATCCAAAAGCCAACGCCAATTAAAACCACAATTGCGATAATCTTGATTAAAGCAAACCAGAATTCTAATTCACCAAACAGTTTCACTGTAACAAGATTCAATCCCATAATAAATACGATTGCAGCGATGCTAATCATTACCCCTTCTTCAGGGCTAAAAGGCATCCCATTATTGAAGAACTTAAGGTAATAAATGATCGCCGATAAATCTGCAATACCGATGGTGATCCAACACAGCCAGTAGGTCCAGCCCACAAAGTAACCTGCCCATGGTCCAATTAAATCCGTGGCGAAATCTATAAACGACTTATATTGCAAATTTGAAAGCAACAATTCGCCTAGTGCTCGCATCACTAAAAAAACCATGAAACCGATGATCATGTAAATTACAAGAATTGAAGGACCAGCTAGGCTAATTGTTTTCCCAGAGCCCATGAACAAACCTGTTCCAATTGCGCCTCCAATTGCAATTAACTGCAAATGTCGATTGGATAGACTTCGTTGTAATTCACCATTTTGCTGAGGCGAATTTATATTTTGATCTGACATTTTCAAATTCACCAAATATATTAATCGGCACAACTTAACTGAAAAAAATCAGATTTCAAAAAGAAAATTAGCACGATCAATATTTTCTAATTAGTTTAAAGTATTAATTCATTTTTCTTATATATCACCAGAATGATCAATTATTCATCATATTTATTTATCTTATTTTGAGTAAAATATTGAAAATCTTGTTGTTATATGTAAAAAATATAAGTGCAAAAAATAATCAAAAGGAATGATGTGTTTGATCGCGCAAAAGTATGGCATATCCCTTGCTTGATCATGCATGTAAAAAACAATCAGGAAAATAAGAAGGTAATTTATGCAAGAAATACAATCAATCATGGAAACACTCAGCGGCTTAGTCTGGGGACCTTATATGCTGGTGCTGATTGTTGGGACAGGTGTTTTCTTAACATTCCGTCTACTTTTTTGGCAATTCAGGATGCTTCCATTAGCATTTAAACAGGTGTTCGGGAAACACCCAGATAAAAAAGACTCGGGAGATATCTCACAATTTGCCTCACTCATGACCGCACTTTCAGCCACGATTGGTACAGGTAATATCGCAGGGGTAGCGACTGCTTGTGTACTGGGTGGTCCGGGTGCTGTATTCTGGATGTGGATGACTGCTTTTTTCGGTATGGCAACCAAATACGGTGAAGGTGTTTTGGCGGTCAAATACCGTGTAAAAAATGAAAAAGGAGAAATGTCTGGTGGTCCAATGTACTACATTGAACGAGGACTTGGCGCGAAATGGAAGTGGCTCGCAGTCCTCTTCGCATTATTTGGTACATTAGCATCCTTTGGTATTGGTAGCTCAGTTCAATCAAACACAGTGGCACTAGCAGTAGAAAATAGTTTGGGTATAAGCACGCTCACCACTGCCATCATTATTACAATTTTCTCTGCATTGGTGATTTTAGGCGGTATTAAGTCTATTTCCAAAGCATCCTCAGTTATTGTTCCAGTCATGGCTCTAGGCTATGTCATTGGCGGGCTAATTATTATTTTCAATAACCTTGAATTAGTTGTTCCTGCTTTAAAAATGATCTTTACCTATGCATTCACAGGTGAAGCAGCAGCAGGTGGAGCCATCGGTGCAGCGATTCGTTACGGTGTTGCCCGTGGTGTATTTTCAAACGAAGCTGGTATGGGCTCTGCTCCAATTGCAGCGGCAGCAGCTAAAACTGATCACCCTGCCCGTCAAGGCCTAGTTTCAATGACAGGTACATTCATTGATACGATTATTGTGTGCTCAATTACGGGTATTGTTCTTGTTATGGGTTTCATCATGGCAGGACAAACATTTGGTGATCAAACTGGGGCTGTTTTGACCATTAGTGTTTTTGACAAATTACTACCAGGATTTGGGGGCTGGGTTGTTACGTTCGGAATCATCTTTTTTGCTTATTCAACTATTTTAGGTTGGAGTTATTACGGTGAAAAATGTTGCACCTATTTACTGGGTGAAAAGTCAGTATTTATCTATCGTCTCATTTATATTGCTTCGGTATTTGTAGGCTGTGTCGTCACACTTGATTTAGTTTGGCTTTTCGCAGACACCTTCAATGGGTTAATGGCAGCACCAAACTTAATTGCCTTATTATTACTTTCTGGAGTCATTGCAAAAGAATCTAAAGACTTTATTGAACGTCGAAAATCTGGTGAGCTTTATTAAACAAATTAATAGAATTAAACCAATAAAAAAGCCTCATTGATGAGGCTTTTTTATCTTTTCACGAAAATTTCTGCTCATTCAAATTTTGTTTTTCCTCTTGATCCTTTGCAATTTCTTCCGCAACCTCTAAGCTCAATACAAAAAATAGAACATGTTCAATTTTCATATTGCCTTGTTCATCTTCAAGATAATTTTTAACCAGCTGATACTGCTTATTTTGCTCATCAAAAGGAATATCTAGATATAGGTCACCCAGATAGCTATCAATTTCATCCTCACCTGACAAACCTAGACATGGCTCAAATTCAATTTCATGTTGTTCAAGCCATGTAATCACAAGATCTCGAATATTTTCTTCCTCATTCTGATCATCCGTGTAATTCTCAAAATGAATAAACAGCACATCACGCTGTATTTCACGTGCGATGGCATCAATATGTTGGGCGTACAAGCGCATATTAAATAACTCAGTCGATTCTTGATATGAGTATAAATTAATTCATAATCACTTTAATTCAATATCTCGTTAAAGCACACGTCATGACTTGTCTTATTGTTTTTAAATTTGATCAATATTTTTTTGTTTTCGCGACCTTTACTCAGTATGCTCAGCATATAGAAAATCACAAAACCTATATCAAGTTATGGCTAAAGCAAAAAGTGTATATCGCTGTGAACAATGTGGCGCAGATCATCCTAAATGGGCAGGTCAATGCTCAGAATGCGGAGAATGGAACAGTTTAGTTGAAGTCACCATTGCCCCAGCGATTACGCATCGCGCAAATCCAAAAATTGCAGGCGGTTATGCTGGTCAAGCAGCATCAATCACTACATTGAATCAAGTTTCAGTTTCTCACGAAACACGTTTAGCAACAGGGATTGGAGAATTTGATCGCGTTTTAGGCGGAGGGCTTGTTACTGGTTCAGTTGTACTGATCGGTGGTGACCCTGGTATTGGTAAATCAACAATTCTTTTGCAGACGGCAACCCATATGGCTGCCGCGAAAAGTTCCGCCCTATATGTCACTGGTGAGGAATCTTTATCTCAAGTTGCATTACGTGCCAATCGTTTGGATCTTCCAACTGATCAATTAAAAGTGATGGCTGAGACGTGCGTAGAGCGTATTTGCGAAGTATTAGCGCATGAACGACCTGCTGTCGCGATCTTAGACTCGATTCAAACTTTATACACTGAAACTTTACAGTCTGCGCCAGGCGGCGTTTCTCAAATTCGAGAATCTGCAGCCCTTCTGACACGTTTTGCGAAGAACAGCGGAACAGCTTTATTTATTGTGGGTCATGTGACCAAAGAAGGTGCTTTAGCTGGCCCTCGTGTTTTAGAACACATGGTCGATTGCGTACTTTATTTTGAAGGTCAATCTGATTCACGTTATCGAATGATTCGAGCTGTTAAAAACCGTTTTGGTGCAGTCAATGAACTCGGTGTTTTTGGGATGACTGATAAAGGGCTTAGAGAGGTTGCCAATCCCTCAGCCATCTTTCTTAGCCGATATGATGAAGCGATTCCTGGTTCTATCGTCATGATTAGTCGAGAAGGCACACGTCCACTCTTAGTTGAAGTGCAAGCCCTAGTAGATGACGCGCATGGTCAACCTCGCCGTGTTGCATTGGGTCTTGAGCAAAACCGTTTGAATATGCTACTCGCCGTCATGCACCGTCATGGTGGTGTTCAAACTTCTGGTCAAGACGTATATGTGAATGTTGTTGGTGGCTTAAAAATTACTGAAACAGGTTCAGATCTCGCCGTCTTATTGGCCTGTGCTTCAAGTTTGAGAGCAAAAGCACTCCCTCAGCAATTGGCTGTATTTGGCGAAGTGGGATTATCGGGAGAGATTCGTCCCGTACCTAACGGGCAGGAACGGTTGAAGGAAGCAATTAAGCACGGGTTTAAATATATTATAGTCCCTAGAGCGAATGCACCACAAAAGGATATTCCTGGTGTTCGCATTATCGCCGTTGCCCGTCTACATGAAGCTTTAACTGAAGCGATGAGCTTAGCGGATGAACATTAATTCAGCTGATCAATTTATTTAACTATACACTGTGTATGAATACTGAAAAAAATTGAGGTTTAAGTTGAAATTTAAGCCAAAAGACTGCATAAATACAGTGTGAAATTAACTTTTTAAAATAGGAATTTTAGATGGAAGTTCGACAGCGTAGTTTAGTTGCGGGTATTTTAATGGCGACACTCATGGTAGCGCCTTTTGCAGAAGCAAAACGTGCTGGTGGTGGTAAAAGCCATGGTATGAGCCGTTCTGCTGCTCCAACCCAATCATATCAGCAACCACGTCAAGCTACTCCTGCCCAACAACCTGCTGCTCCAGCGACTGCGCCTCAAAAGTCTGGTCCTGGTGTGGGTGGTATGGTCGCTGCTGGTGTTGCTGGTGCTGCAATTGGTGCAGTCGCAGCAAATGCTTTAGCAGATGATGATACTGTTCCAGCAAGTCAAGCAGAAGTTGCTGCACAACCTGAGGAAGAAGGTGGTATCCCAAGTTGGGTATGGTTGTTGATTATTGCTGCTGCTGCGTTCTTCATCTTCCGTAAATTCGGAGCAAAAAAAAAATTAGCGGCTAACAACCCTTATGCACCAAACAGTTCAGGTCCACAATCTGCACCGTTTGGTCAAACTGCTGCACCTCGCCCTTCAGTGTCTAATGACAATACCAATATTTTTGGTCAATCTGTGGGCGGTGGCACAGCTGCATCTCAAGCGCCATTTGGTCAAGCACCACAAGCTCCTTTTGGTGCAGCAACAATGTCTAGTGGAAGTCAGCTACCTGACGGAACTGAACCAGCTGCTTTCTTACGCATTGCACGCCAACGCTTCAACCATATTCAATCAATGAATACGGCAAGTAATATTGCTGAGATTCAACGTTATTTGACGCCTGATCTTTATCAATCGATGTATAACGATATTACGGGTAACCAAGATCAAGACGTAGCTGAGTTTTCAAATCTGAATGCTATGGTTGTTGATTCTGCGACTGAAAATGGTCAATACGTTGTCAGCGTTCGTTTCACGGGTACGGTAAGTGAAGACTTAAATAGCCTTCCACAACCGTTTGCTGAAGTTTGGCATTTCGTTAAACCAGCAGGTTCTAGTCAAGATTGGTTGGTTGCGGGTATTCAACAGGAAAGCTAATTTTATTCTCAAAAAAAGCCAGTGAACCACTGGCTTTTTTTGTTTCGTACACTGTTTAATCATTGTTGAGTGAATTCAATTTTGCATGTGTTAAAACTCTATCTCACCGTCACTTAGGAATGGATGATTGTATTTAATTATTAAATAGCAGATTTATTCAGATTCATTCAAAGGTATGAAACAATATAGAATCTAAGAATTATAAAAAAGCCCCATATTACTGGGGCTTGTTAATTTAACGACGAGGTAATGGAATATACTGGCTATTACGATCGCTAGTTTCAGCTGGTCGTTCACCAATAACCACTTCAGTATTGATGCTCTTACCTTCACGTAAAATCTCAATTTTTGCAGAGGTATTCGGTGATTGCATTGCAACATAATTAATCAATTGTGATGGATTGTTGATCTCCTGATCATTTACTTTCATGATCCGATCACCGACTTTAATCTTAGCTTTATCTGCAGGACCAGACTCATAGACGCTGCTCACAATTACACCCTTCTCACGAGGTTGTAATACATCGGGTTGCGTCGGATTCGCCAAACCAATACCTAGCCACCCTCGAATTACTCTGCCTTCTTTTAATATTGAATTCAGAACTTGCTGGCAGACTTTAGCAGGAATAGCAAAACCAATTCCTAAAGAACCACCCGATTGCGAGAAAATTGCAGTATTAATCCCAATCAAATTACCTGCAACATCAATGAGTGCTCCCCCAGAATTACCTGGATTAATAGCAGCATCGGTTTGAATAAAATCTTCATAGAAATTTATACCCAATCCCGAACGTTCTGTCGCAGATATGATCCCTTGCGTAACTGTTTGTCCCACGCCAAATGGATTACCAATTGCGAGTACAACATCTCCAACTTCATTTCCACTCAGTTTGAAAGGAAGCACTGGCAGTTTGTCCATTTCGATTTTAATGACTGCTAAATCCGTATCAGGATCTGTTCCAATTACTTTGGCTTCTGCTCGACGACCATCATACAAAGCCACAACAATCTGGTCAGCCTGTGCAATCACATGATTATTAGTCAGAATATAACCATCAGGTCGAACAATCACCCCCGAACCCAAACTATTTTCATTTGGTTCTTGTCCAAAACGTTCAGGTAATTGACCACCAAAAAATTCTCTAAAAACAGGATCATTTAAAATCGGATGATCCACTTTTTTTACAGTTTGTGTTGTAAAAATATTAACGACTGCAGGTGCTGCGACCTTTACCGCAGCATTGTATGACACTACTCCCCCAGAACGTGTCGTATCCACCAAAGGTTCTACTTTTTCAGCTGGCATTTTATATCCATCAGCTGCTATTTGAGGCTTTGGTTGATTTAGTTTTTGCCATGTGACAAAACTAATAATGACAATAATGAGTAACACCCATGGTAACCATGTAAAGGACCGGCGCACTTTAATATCCTCTGAGAATTTTAATTTATTGATGACAAAAGTATTTTATGACTGCATATTGTAATCAAAAAAAATTTATATACCTAAAATTGTGAAAATAGTTTTGTTCGGCTTTAGTTAAGATTAAAAATATGCTTTGATCTTTATATTTTCACAGACTTAAGAACATTATGGCAAAGCTAAACGACATTATCCAATGGTGTGATCAGACCCTAAAGGCCAATGAATTTAAAGATTACGCTCCCAATGGTCTGCAAATCGAAGGTAAAACAGAAGTAAAGCGAATTGTTTGTGCTGTATCGGCTTCTCAATCAGCCATTGATGCTGCAATCGAGCTGCAAGCTGATGTTTTATTGGTTCACCATGGCTATTTTTGGAAAGGTGAGCCATCTCCGATTACAGGAATACGTGGCAAGCGAATTAAATCACTCATTCAACATGATATTTCACTATTAGCTTATCATTTACCTCTCGATAGCCACCCTAGCTTGGGAAATAATGCTGCGATAGCAGATTTACTTCATCTTGATCAAATTGAAGCACTTGATCCGAGTGAACGTCATCCCATTGGAAATATCGGCTATTTAAAAAATGCAATGACACCAGATGAGTTCAAAGCTTTTGTGTCACAACAACTTAATTATGATGCGATACATTTGATGGCTGATAAACCAAGTATTCAAAAAGTTGGATTTTGTACTGGCGGTGCTCAAGACTTTATCACTAAAGCTGCCGAACAAAATTGCGATGCTTATATTTCAGGTGAAGTTAGTGAGCGTACCTTTTATCAAGCTTTAGAGTTAGATGTGCATTATTACGCATGTGGACATCATGCGACTGAACGTTATGGTGTTCAACGACTAGGTCAAGCAATTTGTGAACAATTTGGTCTTGAATATCATTACGTTGAACTCAATAATCCTATTTAAATTGATTTAACCACGCGTTTTAAATTGGAGTGAGCTTATACGTATTAATTCACGCTTTATTCTGTATTCTTATTTATAAGTAATGCGCAAAATATGGTGAGAATCTATTACAATAAGTGCACTTCGATGTAAAACCCAGCACAATGCAAGGAACTTAAAACATGACAACGATTACTTTACCAGCTCTTCCGTACGGTTACGAAGATCTTGCTCCACACATCAGCAAAGAAACTTTAGAATACCACCACGACAAACACCACAATACTTATGTTGTTAATTTAAACAACCTAATTGCAGGTACTGATCTTGAAGGTAAAACGCTTGAAGAAATCATCAAAGCTTCTGCTGGTGATGCTTCTAAAGCGGGTATCTTCAACAACGCAGCACAAGTTTGGAACCACACATTCTACTGGAACTGTATGGCTAAAAACGGTGGTGGTAAAGCGACTGGTGCTTTAGCTGCTAAAATTGACGAAGCTTTCGGTTCTTACGAAAAATTTGCTGAAGAATTTGCTGCTGCTGCTACAACTCAATTCGGTTCAGGTTGGGCTTGGTTAGTTGCTGATGAAGTAAATGGTAAACTTTCTATCATGAAAACTTCAAATGCTGATACTCCACTTGCTCATGGTAAAGTAGCTGTATTAACGATCGATGTTTGGGAACATGCTTACTACATCGACTTCCGTAACGCTCGTCCTAAGTATATTTCTACTTTCTTAGAAAGCTTAGTGAACTGGGATTACGCTAACGCGAAATATGCTGGTCAAGAAGCTGGCGTAGAAAAATAAGATTTAACCGTCTTATTACGTTTAAAAAACCATCCTTTTAGGATGGTTTTTTTGTTATTTACATCAATTTGAGTATTAATAAATCAAACTATTCATTTCTTTACAATAATTGGTTGACGACTAGTAATTTCAACCCTAAAATGCGCATCAGATTCTCCAATAGCTCAGTCGGTAGAGCGACGGACTGTTAATCCGCAGGTCCCTGGTTCGAGCCCAGGTTGGAGAGCCAATCTAATCTCCCATAGCTCAGTCGGTAGAGCGACGGACTGTTAATCCGCAGGTCCCTGGTTCGAGCCCAGGTGGGAGAGCCAAGATTCTAAAAACCCAAGCATAATGACTTGGGTTTTTTTATCCCTAAATTTCTGATTTGCTATAGAATTATTCTAATTTTCTAAAAAAGTCTAAAAATGAATACACCTTGGCTTAAATCACTGATTTTCTGGTCTCTACTTGTTGGCAGTCTCATCTTTATATTTCAATGCACTCAGAAATCTGAACATAATAAAATAGCCCCTACACTTATGTATGAACGTTTGTATCACTGTACTTCGGAATTATCCTCTGAACACATACTCCTGATTAAAAAAATTCAAAACGAGGTAAATGTGGAATCATCACAACAAACCATTATGGAACTTATGAGTTTATGCCGTAAAGCGAATCCACTGAAAAGCAAAGCAGAGTATGCCCATTTATTAAAAAAGCTATAGATCGTTTCACTTAGATTAAATTTAAATCAGTTGATTCATATTTCTAATATTTTTCAATGTTAAGGCTTGACCTCTCTTCATTTGACTCATAGAATGCGTACCAGATTCTCCAATAGCTCAGTCGGTAGAGCGACGGACTGTTAATCCGCAGGTCCCTGGTTCGAGCCCAGGTTGGAGAGCCAAGATTCTAAAAACCCACTCAATCGAGTGGGTTTTTTCTTATATGTGCTTTTATTTACGAATTCCCGTGTTTCAATCCAGTCAAATTACTTTCTTAATTATTGGTGTTATTGCAACTCTTGCCCTGCTCACCATTATCTTTCAACAATTATTTAAAAAGCCACAACGCTTTTACCCCAAACGCATTATTACCGCATTTGAAAGTAAAATGTTTTTTAGATTAAAAGAAAGTTTTCCACAATACCATGTGCTTGCTCAAGTCGCTTTTAGTGCTTTAATCACAAACCCTAGTCTAAAGATTCGAGCTAAATTCAATCGAAAAGTGACTGATTTTGTCTTACTGGATGATCAGCTTAAAGTTGTCGCCATTATCGAGCTCGATGATCCAAGTCATCTTGGTAAGGAACAAGAAGATGCTGAGCGCGATCAAATGTTTTATGAAGCAGGATATCGAGTATTTCGCTATAACGATATCCCAAGTGTTCAAAGTCTCAAAAAAGATATTCTTGCTAAAAAATAATTAGTTCAAAGGCTCCGCTACAGACGAAGCATTCTGCTCAAGTTGCTCTTGTTTTTCTCTAGCTTCAATTCGCGCGGCTTGTTCTGCACGTAAACGATCGTACTCTGCTTTGTTTTTTGCATCACTCTTTACTGCAAAAAAAGCAATCGCAATGATAAGCAACGGGATAAGGGGGCCTAGACTTGCCAATAAAATAAATTTAGTGGTGAATTTCTTTTTTGATGAAGTCATCGACAAAACCTGAGTCATTGAGTCCGAGGCAATATAACAGAATAAAGTCACAGAAAAAACTTTAGCTTTAAGTGTCAACTAGGATGCAACACCCTAGCTGACATAGTCACGTTTAGCGCACCGGTAAATACGATTTAATAAAATCAACAACCTCATCATTTTTCTCAACAATCGCTTGTGTATGCGATGCTACTGCCACAATATCTAATACAATTGGAGGTTGAGTCCCCAATCCATTTAACTGATTTACTAATTGTTGTGTTACTTGATATGGGACAGCGGTGTCATTTTCACCTTGAACCACATAAACCGGTTTCATGAGTTTTTGAGTTCCAGGCTGATTATTACTTAAAAAACTACTCACCACTGGATCATTTTCAAAGCCAACCTTTAACCCAGGATAGTCCATTACTTTTTGTGTTGAATTTGATTCCAAATAAGTCTTAATATCTGTTCTAAACTCATCAATTAATGGCATCAAGCATATGCCATTTTCACCAGTCGACCCCTCAGCTTTCTCTGCCACAGCTTGAGACCTAGATTGGAATATCGTTGCTAATGAAAATCTAGGTTCATATGCTTTAATCCCTACGCCTGTATAAGCAGCATAAGCTAATAGCTCTGAATAAATAGCGATTGCCAAATCTCTATTTTGACTTTCTATCGCTGAAATGGCATTTGGTGCGACTTGGGTAATAATGTAACCCAAACTGGATGCTGGAGCAGTCGCTACAGCCCCTTTGTAATACGGATCATTATTGGCATATTGTGCAATTCCTAATGATGCATGACCACCTTGGGATTGGCCGACAGACATCCAAGATTTATTTAATCGTGATGGATATGCTTGGTGAACTGACTTTATTGCATGAATCGCAGATTGTGCAGCACTAGATAGATGAAGATAAGGATGAATCCCTTTAACCCCCAAACCTTCATAATCAGGGGCTACAATGACATAACCTTCTTTAAGAAGATTGTTCGCTAAAATTTCAAAATTCGAATTGAGTACATTATTGCTTGGTGCACATTCGTCTCCAACACCAGTTGTTCCATGTGCCCATACCACTACTGGCCATCCTGCTGCTGGCTGAGCAGTCTTAGGAAACATGACCATTGCTGTAGCCTTAGTTTTCTGACCCAGAACATTCGGCATTAAATAAGTCATAATTTGGATTTTGGAAGCTTGCTCTAGACTATCTTTTTGATAAGCTTTCTCAGCAACAAACACTTTTTCTTGAAAAATATTTTTATCATCACTATTACAAGCCGTTAAGAGTAATGCTGCCGTACAGCACATTGCGATAACCGTTTTTTTAATTGTACCCTTCATAATTCTTTCCATTCATTATTATCACTCTCCATGAGTACTTTTAATTAAACATAAAAAAAAAGCATCCGACTAGGATGCTTAATTAGTTTATTTTTATTTAATGTTAAGATTAAATTAATGCAATAAAAACCCCCATAAAGATCATCACCCCTACCCATCGGTTATGTCTAAATGCCCAGAAGCACCATTGCGGATCTTTATCACGTGTTTTGGTCCATTGATAGATGAAATCACCTACCACGAGCACTAATGCGATTAATCCAAAAGGGACAAGTATCTGTTCAAGCCATAGTGCAGTACCAATTAAAATAACACTCATCGCCTGCAATAAACTGATAATTTTAATATCATTTTTTCCAAACAAAATAGCCGTCGACTTAACCCCAAT
Organism: Acinetobacter sp. ANC_7512; assembly: GCF_056779935.1. Lineage (NCBI taxonomy): Bacteria > Pseudomonadati > Pseudomonadota > Gammaproteobacteria > Moraxellales > Moraxellaceae > Acinetobacter > Acinetobacter sp. ANC_7512. The sequence continues at coordinate 196,541 of NZ_JBWYIX010000003.1, forward strand.
CTTTAAATCATATTCGCGATCCGTAATTGCATATTGAGTATCATAAGCCACAGTCCAAGCCAAATTACCGAAATAAAGTAGCCAACACGTCCAATCCAAAGGCTTACCCATTGCAGTAAATGACATCGGTATACCCCATGAGAATGCCATCCCCAGTACCACTTGAGGTAAATGCGTATAGCGCTTCATAAATGGATAGATGAAAGCAAGTACCAGCCCAATTAAAGCACAATAAAAAGTTTCAATAGGCAGGAAAAACAATGTACAAGCACTTGCAGCAACGAGTGCGATAAACACCCAAACTGCTTCTTTTGCCGAAATCACACCTGTGGCTAATGGACGGTTTTTAGTTCTTTCTACGTGTGCATCCACTTTACGATCAGCAAAATCATTAATGGCACATCCCGCTGCACGCATAAATATAGTGCCACATACGATGGCAAGCAGTGTCACTACATCAGGTATTCCACCAGCTGCAATCCACAGCGCCCATAAGGTGGGCCACAGGACTAACTCAGTACCAATTGGCTTATCGAAACGACATAAATAGTAATAAGCGCTTAAACGCTCGCGCCAGGTGATTGCTTGTGCGGTTGCCATAAAGTCTAGCTCAATGAGTTTTTATAAAACGTTCAAATGCTGGTAAAAATGTTTCTTGGACAATAAATTTACAGCCATGCCAAGTATAACAGCTCTGTCTGGTCCATCCATCCTCAAGTAAGATCACGCGACGTTGGCATTGCGGTTCTGTGCGTTGGAACAGGAATCGACCTATGGGCTGATTACCAATATGTTGAAAGAGACGTGCTTTTTTTTGAAGGCTGGTAATTGGAAAAATAGATTTCGCTTTTACCCAAGGTTCGCAATCAGAACCAAATAAATGAGTCTCTCTAACCCAAGAAGTATGCTGATGTGATACACCCATCCAGCTAGCATCATTAAAGTTTAAACGTTGAAATCGCTCTTGGATTCGTTGGACTTTAAATATTCCATCAGCTAAATCTGTCAGTTGTTGGGTAAGTGAGCCTGAGGCGTACAACCATTTTTTTAACTCAGGATACATTAATTTTTCCTGATGATTAAATTGACGGCTTTCAAGCATATTTCAGACTACCATTATTTTATACTATCAAGTGTACCCAAGCTTTAGAACTAATGCACCAAACCTATGGTTTAGTATAAGGCATCACACTCACACATTTCATACTGCACTCCTCCAAAAAAATGCTATAAACATTCATTCGTAAACAACTTCATTAAACATGCTTAAATTTAGCTTGTACTTATTTATATCACTGTTATTTCTTTCCCAAGCTCATGCTCGTCAATTAGCACTGAGTTTTGATGATGGATTAAATCCAACTATTGATCCTACTGCTCCACACATTAATCAACAAATACTAGCGCATTTAAAAAACAAAAATATTCAATCTATCATTTTCCCAAGTTACATCAAAATCGGTGACAATGCGGGTAAAGACTTAATACGTCAATGGGATAAACACGGACACATTGTTGGCAATCACAGTGCTTTTCACGAAAATTTAAATAAACCTGAAGTTTTGGCGAAAGACTACATCAAAAGCATTAAAATTAATGAATTGGTTTTTCATGATTTACAAAACTTTAGGAAAATTTTTAGATATCCCTATATTGCGAAAAGAGATCAAGTCCAAAACTGGTTAAAACAAAATCATTACCAGCATGGTGGTGTCAGTATTGATGCAAGTGACTGGTTTTATAATCAAAAATATCTAGCGTATCTAAAAGCAGGAAAAACGTCACACATTAAAAGATTGAAGCGTGCTTATATTGATCATCTTCTTGATCGAGCTGAATATTATGATTCACTCGCATTGCAAACCCTTCAACGCTCTCCTCAGCATGTATTGTTACTCCACACGAATGCGATTAATGGACAGTTTCTAGGCGAGATTATTTTAGCCTTAGAAAGCAAAGGGTGGACAATAATCAATGCAACAGATGCTTATGTTGATCCGCTATATCAGAATTTCAGCCCTAATATCCCCGCTGGGGAGAGTGTTTTATTGTCTATCGCCAAAAGCCAAAATATTGAAAGTTTAAGATATCCTGCTGAGGATGCACCTTATGAGCGTGAAAACTTACTCAAATATGACTTGGATGATCACAAGGAATAAATCTTATTTTTTAGGCGCAGACTCACACATTCAAGCATTGTCTGATTTTGCAATCACTTCAAATTTACCTTGTGCTGTTTTTACTAAAATAAAACCTTCGGCACTGATATAAAATTCATTTGGATAATCAAATTGTAAAGCCAAATCAGGATTTCTTAGTTCAAGAAATTGTGCCTGTTTATAGCCTTCGACGGTTCTGCCAACTTCCAAATAGGTCACTTCAGAAAAATTGAGCTTAAATCCTTTTTCGTGATCACTTGGATCATTCCAAGGAAAAAAACCCGTGTGCTTCTTACGTGGCTTTGCCATGAAATATTTCTCATATTAGACTATATTTATTTTAACTCAAAACACAAAAAAACCCGCGCAATGCGCGGGTTTTTTACAGCGAAATTCGTGAACAAATTAGAGGCTGTAATACATATCAAATTCAACTGGGTGAGTTGTTGTATTAAGACGACGAACTTCTTCAGTTTTAAGCTCAATGTAAGCATCAAGCATTTCTTTAGTGAATACGCCACCTTTAAGAAGGTAATCGTGATCGGCTTGAAGAGCTTCTAAAGCCATATCCAAGCTGTGTGCAACTGTAGGAATTTTTGCTTCTTCTTCAGGAGGTAGATCATACAAATTCTTGTCTGAAGCTTCACCTGGATGAATCTTGTTTTGAATACCGTCGATACCCGCCATTAACAATGCAGCAAAACCTAAGTACGGGTTCATCATTGGATCTGGGAAACGTGCTTCAATACGTTTACCTTTCGGGCTAGAAACGTATGGAATACGGATAGAAGCCGAACGATTACGCGCTGAATAAGCAAGCATAATTGGCGCTTCATAATGTGGCACTAAACGCTTATACGAGTTTGTAGAAGGGTTAGTAATCGCATTTAATGAGCGTGCGTGCTTGATGATACCGCCAATGAAATACAATGCCATTTCTGAAAGGCCTGCATATTCATCACCAGCAAACAAGTTCTTGCCGTCTTTAGAAATTGACATATGAACGTGCATACCAGAACCGTTATCACCAACCATTGGTTTAGGCATAAACGTTGCAGTTTTAGCATATTGATGAGCAACGTTCCAAACAGCATATTTAAACTGTTGTACTTCATCAGCTTTACGAACCATTGTGTTGAAGCTCACACCAATTTCTAATTGGCAAGATGCAACTTCGTGGTGATGTACTTCTACACGACCTGGCCCCATGATGTCTTCAATTTTCGCACACATTTCTGCACGCATATCGTGGTGAGAATCAACTGGAGGCACTGGGAAGTAGCCACCTTTAACGCGTGGACGGTGGCCTGAGTTACCTGATTCGTAAGAATTACCTGTAGACCAAGCAGCTTCTTCAGCGATTAATGTATGGCGAGCACCAGACATATCGATGTCCCATTTAACTTCGTCAAATACGAAGAATTCTGGTTCTGGACCAAAGAAAGCAGTATCACCAATACCAGTAGATTTTAAATATTCTTCTGCACGGCGAGCAATTGAACGTGGGTCACGGTCATAACCTTGACCAGTAGATGGCTCAATGACATCACAAGTCACCACTACAGTTGGCTCTGCAAAAAACGGGTCGATAAAACCTGTTTCAGCATCTGGACGTAAGATCATGTCAGACGCTTCGATACCTTTCCAACCAGCAATTGAAGAACCGTCGAACATTTTACCATCTTCAAAAGTATCTTCATCGATAGTATCTGCTGGGTAAGTAACATGTTGTTCTTTACCCTTAGTGTCCGTAAAACGGAAGTCTACCCATTTTGCGCCACTTTCTTGGATGAGTTGTAGGACCTTGTTCGCCATGCTCATTTTGCTCCGATGATTTTTTGTTGCACATTTAGTGCGTGTTAGTAGTTGGTAGTTTTAAAGCAATTACCGTACCAACTTTTAAAAGCAAAGCTAAAATCTTGAAATCCTTATCAGATTAACAGCTTTATTCACTTTGCTTTGCGACTATTATACTGTGCTTAAAACTAAATGCACCATATTCAGGCACAGTTCATCGCAATAAAAAATATTTATTTACAACCTGTATCAAAATGGTGCATCTCAGAGCATGATCGTTTAATTATTAAACTTAAAGTCAAGTTTATTCAGGGATTTAATTACTTAATTTACCAAACGATATATTTTATAAATTTTTATAAATCAGAAAAATGGATCAAATTTTCAGACACATGCGTTTAACACATTGTTTTATATATCATTAAATAAAAAATTTTAATATTTTATTTTTATTTGAAAGACAAATAATCCAACTCAATCATAACTTTATTAATACACATCGAGCCATGATATATCTAAATTTTGTGCATCATATTAGTTCAGTAAAATTAAATATCTTAGATAAATGATGTAAAAGTGAACGACCGCGAGACTAAATCTTATAAATTATAAATTTACTGAGTGCATTTTGTTTGTTTGTTTTTAAAACAAATCTTATTCATCAAACAGAATGATTAAAAAAACTTATGAGTAACACGTATGAGCTTTTAGATTCAGATCAATATTTCATTTATTAGCGCTCTTCACCTAGAACCATTCATTCACACATTAATTTGATTTAAGTGATCAATATTGCTGATGTTTTCAACCCCAAAATTTAACCTGCGCTGATAAAAGAATCTGCTATGATAACTGCCACTTAATCGCTTTGAGTTACTAGACAAGGATGCAGTCAACACTCTGTGATGCATCTTATCAACGTGAATAACAAAGCTAAATTAAGTTAAATTATAAATTTCAAGAGGTTAAGCTTAAAATGCTTCTGATGATCGACAACTATGACTCTTTTACCTACAACATCGTCCAATATTTTGGCGAGTTAAATCAGGAAGTAAAAGTGGTCCGTAATGATGCCGTGACTTTGGAGGATATTGAGCGATGGCAACCAAAATATCTCGTCATTGGACCTGGTCCCTGCTCTCCCTCTGAGGCAGGTATTTCAATCCCAACGATTCAACACTTTTCAGGCAAGATTCCACTGCTTGGGGTGTGCTTAGGTCACCAAAGTATCGGGCAAGCATTTGGTGGAGATATTGTTCGTGCAAAAAAAGTAATGCACGGGCGTTTATCTGACATGTACCACTCTGATCAAGGGATCTTTAGCAATCTACCCTCTCCATTCTCAGCGACTCGCTATCACTCTTTAGTCATTGATCAAGCGACTTTACCTGAATGTTTAGAGGTGACGTGTTGGACCAATGAAGAAGATGGTTCTATGGAAGAAATTATGGGTGTGAAACATAAAACCCTTCCCGTTGAAGGTGTTCAGTTCCATCCAGAATCGATACTCAGCCAACATGGCCACAAAATTTTCCAAAACTTCTTAGAAATTTATGCGTAAGAGCAAGACATGAATATTCAACAAGCATTAAACAACATTACGAAAAATATTGAATTAACACAGCCTCAAATGGAAGCTGTTATGCGCACCATTATGGATGGTGAAGCGACTGATGCACAAATCGGTGCATTGATGATGGGTTTGCGTTTAAAAGGCGAAAGTATTGACGAAATTACTGCTGCTGCACGTGTGATGCGTGAATATGCGATCAAGATTGATGTCAGTGATCTTCCATACTTAGTCGATATCGTTGGCACGGGTGGTGATGGACAAAACCTGTTTAATGTATCAACTGCATCAAGTTTTGTAATTGCAGCTGCAGGTGCAACGATTGCCAAACACGGTGGCCGAGGTGTGTCATCAAAATCAGGCTCGTCAGATCTATTAGAACAAGCTGGTATTAATCTCGACCTAAATATGGCACAGACTGAACGCTGTATCCGCGATTTGGGTGTGGGTTTTCTCTTTGCTCCAAACCATCATAAAGCAATGAAGTATGCAGCAGGTCCTCGTAAAGAATTGGGCTTCAGAAGCATTTTCAACTTACTTGGCCCGCTTACGAATCCGGCTGGTGTAAAGCGCTTTGTAATTGGCGTGTTCTCAACAGAATTATGTCGACCTATTGCTGAAGTTCTTAAGCAACTTGGTGCTGAGCACGTCATGGTTGTTCACTCTAAAGATGGACTAGATGAAATCAGTCTTGCTTCATCCACCTATGTCGCTGAGTTAAAAAATGGTGAAATTACTGAGTGGGAAATCCTCCCTGAGGATGTAGAGATTGAATCTCAAACATTGACGCATTTATCTGTTGATAGCTCTGCTGAAAGTTTGGCACTGATCAAAGATGCACTAGGTAAGAAAAAATCACCTAAAGGTGAAAAAGCGGCCAGTATGATTGCATTGAATGCTGGTGCTGGTATTTATGTCTCAGGTTTAACTTCGAGTTATAAACAAGGTGTGGCATTAGCACATGATATCATTTATGGTGGTCAGGCACTTGAAAAGATGGATGTGCTTTCTGAATTCACAAAAACAATAAAACATTATGAAGCTTAATTAAGTCAGGACATTCTTATGTTAGATATCGCGAATACTATTCTTGGCAAAATTGTTGACCGTAAACAAGAAGAGTTTGCTGCACGATTAAAACAACGTAGTTATAAGGACGTCGAAGAACTCGCTCAAGCCGCTAGCCCTGTTCGCGGTTTTGCTCAAGCACTACAACACAAACGTCCTGCTGTCATTGCTGAAATCAAAAAAGCATCTCCTTCTAAAGGCATTATTCGAGAAAACTTCAATCCTGCTGAAATAGCTGAACAGTATCAATCAGCGGGTGCAGCTTGTTTATCAGTACTTACAGATATTGATTTCTTCCAAGGTGCCGATGAGAACATTCATATTGCTCGCTCTCACTGTGATTTGCCTTCACTAAGAAAAGATTTCTTAATCGATCCTTATGGTGTGATTGAAGCTCGTGCATTGCATGCAGACTGTATCCTTCTCATTGTTGCATGTCTTTCAGATCAACAACTTGAGGAAATGTCGAAAACTGCATTTGAACATCATTTAGATGTACTGGTTGAAGTGCATGATGAATATGAACTAGAACGTGCTCTCAAATTATCAGATCGTTGTTTATTAGGCGTTAATAATCGTAATTTAAAAACTTTCGATGTTGATTTGAACACATCAATTCGTCTAAAAAAACAACTTGCACCATCTCGTTTATTAGTGACGGAAAGCGGCATTGCAACCTCAGCGGATGTCACCATGATGCAAGAAAATGACATTCACACTTTCCTTGTGGGTGAAAGTTTTATGAAACAGCCTCGTCCTGATCATGCCTTTACCGCATTGTTTGGCGAACCTCAGAATATTTAACTCTAATATTCTGCGGTAAATTGTTCGACTAAAAATAATTCAATCTCATAAGAATGGATTTCCGAATCCATTCTTGCCTCCATTAATGTCAACAACAATAGCTAGAACAAATTCAAAATAAATTAGATTAATAATCAATCTCTTTTTTTTGCTTTATCTCTTAAGTTATCTCCAATTCATCCAACACCTTAAAATCAACTTAAATACTTCTCACTACAAAGTTGAGGGATTTTCGGATTATAATCACATTCATTCATCTTCCACTTTAAAGTCACAAGCACGTTATGAGTAAACATGATTCTTCTTTATCAAAAGATCAATTTAATTTACTGAAACAGTTTAAGAAACAAATCAGTAATCCTGCTCCTCGTGTTGAAGCTCCTAAACCTATTGAAAAGACGGTTGAACAAGAGCATGAGGAAGATTTAGAACTCTTTCGTCAGCAAATGCAAGGTGTTCAAAAAATTGATCATGGCAATATTGCAAAAATTGAGAAACCAGTAAAAAAGAAATTGGATGCTCAAACCTTAGCAAAACGTGCTGCTGCTGAAGGTCCAATGCATACTGATGAAACTGTGATGTCTGATACTCAAGCCATGCTCAATCCAGTTGGCAGTCAGGCTAGTCTCAGTTATCGAATTGCGACCTTACAACATAAAGTATTTGAAGATCTGAAAGCTGGAAATTTACGTTGGTTTGAAGCAGTTGATTTGCATGGCTGTACCGTAGAAGAAGCACGTTCAGCTGTATTGCAAATTATTCAGATGGCGAAAGAGCAAAATCAAAACGTCATTAAAATTGTTCATGGTAAAGGCCCTGAAGCTGTTTTAAAAACCTATGTTAATAGTTGGCTCAGACAACATCGTGATGTTTTGGCTTTTGTCAGTGCGCCTGAAAAACAAGGTGGCACTGGCGCGGTCTTAGTTCTGCTTAAACGTGCAGAAAAGAATCCAAAATTTACTCAATAATCGGAATTTTTTCTGAATATACGGCATTGTAATCGTTTTCTGATACAATGCCGTCCTTGTTCAACATCTGTGTAAGTGAACACGTCTTATGTCTATGCAGCAATCCTACGCCAACATTTTAACTGCCGTTGGCGAAGATCTTACTCGTCCTGGTCTTAAAGATACACCAATGCGCGCTGCTAAAGCTTTTTCGTATTTGACGTCAGGTTATAGCCAAACGCTTGAAGAAGTGACCAACAATGCGGTCTTCCCTTCAGACAACCGTGAAATGGTTTTGGTCAAGAACATCGAATTCTATTCGCTTTGTGAACATCATTTACTGCCGTTCTATGGACGTGTGCATATTGCCTACTTACCAGAAGGTCAAGTTTTAGGTTTATCTAAATTTGCACGTATTACTGAAATGTTTGCCCGTCGTCTACAGATTCAAGAAAATCTAACTCAACAGATTGCTGAAGCTGTGGCTCAAGTGACTGGTGCTAGAGGCGTAGCTGTTGTCATTGATTCAGCACATATGTGTATGATGATGCGTGGTGTAGGCAAACAAGAGTCAACTACTCGTACAGTATCATTTGTTGGGGACTTTAAAACTAACAAAGATGAACGTCGCGAGTTTCTGAGCGCTGTTCCAGAAAGTTATTAATTCATAAAAACCTCAACCCTGTTGAGGTTTTTTTTAGACCGTATTCCAAGGCTCAATTTCTTAAGGTGAATATATGACATCTCTTCATGTTGCAGGTCAAGGTCAACAACACGCAGAAAAATCAGTCGACTTCCCGCGTCCTGATCGTCTCGTCCAAGGCAATCCCGAACGTCACACCTACAGTCTTTATGAACACGAGCATATGGAATGTGGGATTTGGGAATGTGAAGTTGGTGCTTGGAATATTCAATTTGCCGACAATAAACAAGAATTCTTTCAAATTATAGAAGGAAAAGTTCGCATCCACATTCAAAGTAAAAATCACTTTATCGAAGTTTCTGCAGGTCAAGCAGGTGTAATACCACCAGGATTCATTGGAACATTTGAAGTCGTTGAGAAAGTGAAAAAGTACTATGTGAATGTAATCGTTTAAAAACAAGCTTCTCCTTTCAACACAGTACTTCCTAGTACTGTGTATTTACCAATAGCGTGTAAATCCTAAACTAGTTTGATGCCAATCATGCTGTTCTTGTAATTGATAATTCCAGTGAATAGAGATAGCACTTTGCGAGTTAAGTGCATACTGAACTGAGGATCGTAGTCCGAGCTGCCAAACCTGCTGATCTTCCCAAAAAGGGATTTCAATTTGCACTAAGCTATTCACTCGATCTGACCATAAGTTTTGACAACCTACAGTTGGCCCTAGCCCCAATCTCCAGCCCTTTTCTAAAGTTTTTCCAGCTTGAATATGATTCTGCATCTGCGCATAACACAGGTGTTCACGATCTGCATCTGCCCAACTATATCCAAACTGTGTTGATAGATTCAAAACACCATGTTGCTCGCTATCACTGAAATTTCCAGAATCATCAATTGAGAGTTGTTTCCAACCGAATCCAAATCCCCAACTCAACGGCGTCTTAAAAGGCGTAATTGGATTATAAGAATTCACTTCTAAAAGATCCAAATCAGCCAACTTGAGTTGATCATTCCGAAACTCAAGACTCCCCTCAAGAAATTTCAACTGCGTTCCAAGTCGGTATCCCCCCTGAAGATCAGATAAATCGTGATAGGCTTGTCGATGGTTGATCTGCACAAACGTATCGTCTTGCACTCGTCCAAATTCAATCGATGTTTTTCGAGCATGATGCCCATCCACAGGGTCAATTCGTGGTCTTGCCACTTCAGTACGTTGTTTTTCAACAGGGAGTTGGCTTCTTAAACTCAAAATTTGTCGTATTTTAGGTTGCGCAATACTCGCTTCGATTTTTTGAGAAATGAGCTGTAGATACAAATGATCATATGCCATCTCAAGAATACGCGCCTGATCCTTGGCCGTAAATTGAGCTAAAAATTCACGCATTTGTGCTGGTTGCACCAGCGTTAATTGATGTGCCGAATGTGCTAAGTCATTACCATGTTGTTTTGCTTGATGAAGTAACTGCGTTTCAAGTGCTGGGCGATAAACAGTATCTTTAATGAGGCCTTGCTGCTGCACCGCTTTGATGGTTTCGACTGGAATTGCAATATGACTAAACTGTGCTTGTAGATTGGCATCGGGTTTTACCAAATCAATGAGTCCCAATAAGCGGTAGGCACAATTATCACTTATAAAATAATAGGGAAATTGGACATGCTTTAACTCCCAGATATGTTGTACTAAACGTGTGGTTTCTTCTGGGTTTAATGCTAATTCGTATTCCCACAAATCACGGCTTTCGAAATCACCATACTCTTTTACTTTTCGATAGTAGGGCATTAACGAATATTCACCTGGATATTGACCCGTTAAGCCTTTCCAAGCAAAAGAAAAACTATCACTATTTTCGACCGTCGCGGCGTAGTTGACTGCATAAGAAATAAGATTAAGCTCTTTTTGATCTTTAGGATCAAGACGTAGCAAGGTATGACCAAACATCGAACTTGGATTTCCCATGAAATCTGTCGCATAAATCAACGTTGCTTGATACGGTTTGATCTGTCCAATCCATTCCTCTAGAGCAGGACAATCTGCTTTAGGAAGCTCCTCTTGTTTTATTTTCAATTGTTCTATTAACCATGCAGAGCGAGCTGGGAAACGACATAAAATGGATTGATCTTGTCCTCGATCTATAAATAATTCACGAATATTTGCATTCAGCTCATCTTCTAAATTATCTGCACCATTTGCACTAAAAAAAAATCCTGAATAGCTGACTTCACTCTTCGCTTGATGTGCATACATTAATCTTTGCCAAGTTTTATTTTTATCAAGCTGATGGTGTTGTGCTTGTGCAATATATTGTTCAACTGGAGAAGTATATGCATGTGTCAGAAAGCTACTGACAATCAAGGCAGAAAAAAAAGCAAATTTCATAAAATGAACTTAATAATGATGAAACAAAAAAACCCTGCCATAAGACAGGGTTTTCGCAATTAAACGTAAGCTTTTAATACTTCGTCTTGAGACATAACAGTTTGAAGAGATGCAAGGACTTGGAATGCATCTTGATTGTCCGCTGAATAAATTTCAGAGAAATTTTCTTTTGATACTGCAAAGAAACGTGCTTTATCTTCAGATTTAATATTCAGAAGCTCTGCAAGGACGTTAAGACTTTCCCCCTCACCTACCGCCATATCACGTGCAAGAGCTTCGGCATTTTCATTTGTAAATGTTACTGCTTGTGCTGTTACTGTACCTGTACCACTACAGCCTAACGTCCCGAAAGTAATACCGAATAATTGGTTAGCAAATAAACCGTTGGTCGTACCTGCTAAGATTTTTGCAACTTTACCAGACTGACCTGCCCAAACTTGTGAACCGATACCACAACCAACATCACGGTCAGCAAATGCAGCTGTTGATCCTACTGCCAATACCGCAGCTAAAGCTAATTTTTTATACATAACATCACTCCAAACTTGATGTGCTCAAGTGTTCTTTATTGTTCCAATTTTGTTCTTTTACGAACTTCTTTAACATAGCGATATCAAGCCAAGAACGCAAAACAAATCTTACCAATGCCATCAAGTATTGAGTTTTTTTGATGAATTAACTTATTCGCCCTTCAATCGCCACAAACCCTGTGAATTCCGTTCACCTAAGATTTTTAACACCAATACTAAACTCAGCATTAGTAGGAGATACCAAGAACCAAGTTTCCCCCATCCCACCATATGCCACTGTTCCACTTGCGTTGGATACAACCAAATTTGATAAAAAGTACTGATATTTTCAGCAATCCAAATAATAAATGCCAACAACAAAAGCACAGGAAGCATTGGCAAGGTCATCTCATGATATTTAAGCTTGAACGTTATTTTAGTTTTCCAAAATATCAACACGCTCCATGCAAACAATAAGTATCGTATATCTGGGATAAAGAACTTCGTCATAAAGTTTAAATAGGACAAGATCGCTAAACTCATCATATTGAAAAAACTAGGTAAGTTCTCAATTTCTACGCGATAGAGCCTGAGTGAACGAGCAAAAAAACTGCCTACGGCAGAATACATAAATCCCGCAAAAAGTGGTACGGTCATAATCTTAAATACCGCAGGTTGCGGATATTGCCATGATGCAATCTGTGGATGTGTCAGGAAAATCTCCATGACCATTGCCAACATATGAAATATTGCAATAACTTTGGCTTCAGCCCAAGACTCTAACTTTAAAAGCAGTAAACAGACCTGAATAACCACTGCATAAATCAAGAGGTAGTCGTATCGGTACAATCCATAATATTCTTGATGCCCTATCGAAGCCGTCAAAGCAAAGGCTAGCAGTAATAAAATACCAAATAAGGCAGCGGATGCTGCCTTATAATGAAACTCAAATAATGATTTTAAAAAGCTCACACATTCATCCTAAATGTTTAGCCTAAATATTTTGCGCTGTACTCATGTACCGTATCAATGAAAACTTTAGGATTCGCAGGATCTACCCATTGGGTGATACCGTGTCCAAGGTTTGCAACATAACCCGTTTTTTCACCAGCAGCATATGCATCATCGAGCATTAATTTTACTGACTTTTCGATACTCGCAGGAGAGCCATATAATGTTGCAGGGTCTAAATTACCTTGTAGGGCAGCGCGACCAGCAACAGTTTGACGTGCAACATTTAAAGGGGTTGTCCAATCTAGTCCAAACGCATCTGCGCCAGTTGCGATCATAGGTTCTAACCATTGACCACCACCTTTGGTAAATAAAATTACTGGTACTTTGCGGCCTTCATTTTCACGCTTTAAACCCTTCACGATTTTGTGCATATAATTGAGGGAAAATTCTTGATATTCTCGATGTGCAAGTGCACCACCCCAACTGTCAAAAATTTGAATCGCCTGCGCACCTGCTTCAATCTGTGCGTTCAAATAATCTATGACTGAATCAGCCAAATGATCTAACAAGGCATGTAAAACTTCAGGTTGTGCATACATCATTTGCTTGGTGTAACGGAAATCTTTACTCGACCCACCCTCGATCATATACGTCGCGAGTGTCCATGGACTCCCAGAAAACCCGATTAGCGGTACCTGGCCACCTAATGCTGATCGGATTGTCGACACTGCATTCATGACATAGTCTAAGTCCGATTTAGCATCAATTTTTGGTAATTGGGCTACATCCTGCTCAGTACGGACTGTTTTCTTAAATTTTGGTCCTTCCCCAGCTTCAAAATATAGTCCTAAGCCCAAAGCATCAGGAACAGTCAAAATATCTGAAAATAGGATGGCTGCATCTAAGTCATAGCGACGAAGCGGCTGTAAAGTCACTTCACAAGCAAAGTCATTATTTTTGCATAAAGAAAGAAAATCACCCGCAGTTGCGCGTGTCGCACGATATTCAGGTAAATATCGACCAGCCTGACGCATCATCCAAACTGGCGTGCAGTCCACAGGTTCACGTAATAAGGCACGCAGAAAACGATCATTTTTTAAGGTCGTCATTTACTTTCTCGATGCAAAATTGAAATTCCATTCATCATACCAAAAAGCTGCACTTTAAAGTATTTAGTTAGAATGAAAATAAAGATTGAGACTATCGGAATTTATTTGATTTAAACAAAACAAATACTGCATATCCGTGTTTTTTCTGCAATACTTTATCCGTGTTTTTATAAATCAATATGAATAATTCTTAAGGTTGAATTACATGTTCGTTCGCTCAATTCTTGCTTTGAGTTTAAGTTGTATTATGTCTGGAACTGCATTGGCTGCTTCTGGTTCTGCTGAACAACCGCTTTCTCCAATTACAAAAACGAGTTTAGATACTATTCAAGATCCAATTGATCCTCTCGCGGTAGAATCTAGCTCTGAAGCCCAAATTAGCCAGCAAGAGCAAAATGATCTAAATCAAGCTGCAGATACGCTTCAAAACCTAGAAAGAACTGAGGATAGCACTGCGGACATTGGCAGTGCACCTGCATCTTCAGCAGTGACAAATCCAGCTTCATCTACATCAGCACCTGCTACAGCAAATTCATGGACGCTAGACAGTCTGAATAATGCTGAATGGTATGAAAATATTGGCAAAGGTCTATTCCCTGTATATGCCCGTGCACATGTAATGTTAAATAATTCACATGCTTCACCAGGTGCTATTGACGGTACAAGTGGAAAAAATACACTTAAAGCAATTGCTTCATTCCAGCAAATGAATGGTTTAAAGGCTACAGGTGTTTTGACGAAAGAAACTTGGGATGCTCTAGTTGCACGCCAAGCTGGTAAACCTGCTTATGTTGAATATACGATTACCGAAGCAGACCTAAAAGGTCCTTATGCAGCCTCAATTCCTCATGACTATGCTTTACAAGCGAAAATGAAAGGTCTTTATTACACTCGTGTAAGTGAAATGCTGGCTGAAAAATTCCATATGGATGAAGAGTTTCTCAAGAAACTAAATCCTAAAGCGACATTTAAGAAAGCGGGTGAAAAGCTTATTGTGACCAACATTCGCAATGAACTTCCAGAAAATATTCATTTAATCGTGGCACATAAAGGCGCTAAACAACTTTATTTGTTTAACCAACAAAACCAAATGGTTGGTTCATTCCCAGCAACTATCGGTAGTGCTGACACTCCATCACCGACAGGAACATACAAAATTACTGGCGTAGCGAAAAACCCTTGGTATAGCTATTCACCAAGTAACTTTGTACAAGGTAAAAACTTGAAGCCACTTTCATTACCACCTGGTCCTAATGGCCCTGTAGGTAATATCTGGATCGGTTTAAGCAAAAAATCGTTCGGTATTCACGGCACACCTAATCCATCAAGTATTTCAAAGACAGCTTCACACGGTTGTATCCGCTTAACCAACTGGGATGCGAATGATTTGGGTAATAAAGTTCGTTCTGGCGTTACAGTAAAATTCTTAGAATAGTCTAATTTTAAAAAGCCTGCTTCAAGCAGGCTTTTTTATCCTTTTTATGTTTCAAAATTAGAACGATACGTTGTCCTAATCCACTATCTTATTCATTTTAAACTATTAAAATAACATCATGTTTAAGAATAATGAAAGGAGCATCATCATGAATGCTTATTTACATCGCAGTGAATCACGTGGTCATGTAAAAATGGGTTGGTTAGAATCCAAACACAGCTTCTCATTTGGGAACTGGTATGACCCTAACCACATGGGCATCAGTGCTCTCCGTGTCATTAATGATGATCTCATTGCAGGTCATCAAGGTTTCGGTACACATCCACACGACAATATGGAAATTCTCACCTGTGTATTACAGGGAGCGATTACACATAAAGATAGTATGGGTAACCACGGTGATATCAAAGCTGGTGAATGGCAACTGATGAGTGCTGGTACAGGCATTCAACACAGTGAAATCAACCAAGGTGATGAAACAGTTCATTTACTGCAAATCTGGATTATTCCAAATCAGCGCAATGCAGAGCCGAATTACCAACAAATTCAACTCGATCCTGCTGAACAACCGAACCAATGGCATCTGATTTGTGGACCGACAGAACAAGCACCCATGCATATTCGCCAAAATGCGGAGGTTAAAACAGCTGTTTTGGAGAAAGGTCATTCACTTGAAGTTGTTGCAACACAACATGTCAGCTATCTACATGTGATTAGTGGTTCAATTCAAGTCGCAGAGCACACTGTGAATGCTGGAGATGCTATTGCATTTATTGATCCAGCGCAGATTGAAGCATCAGAAGATGCTCGTGTGATTTGGTTCGATCTTCCAGAAAAAGTGGTTTAAACGCTGTAGAAAAACCACCTTAGGGTGGTTTTTTATGCCATGCTCAAAAATTAAATAAAACAGTAAATATCTGTCTTAATATCGCACGAATATGAAGAAAATAAAAAAAAGCCACTAATGATTAGTGGCTTTTTAAAAATTTGGCGGAAGCGGTGAGATTCGAACTCACGGAGGACTCACACCCTCGTCGGTTTTCAAGACCGGTGCATTAAACCGCTCTGCCACGCTTCCAATGGCGGCTATCATATAAATATTTTTTAAAATTGGCAAACACTTTTCTAAGAAATTTTGCTCGCCTGCCTATTTTTAAATCAGAAATTACTATTTTGCTGAATATTCGAACTTTTCATAGCAAATTGAATTAATAAACCATGTTTTTTTCCCCAAGGGTGTATGTACCTCAAATTCATCATCTACTTGCTTACCTAACATTGCACGTGCCATAGGTGAATCTATTGAAATATGTTGAGGATGATGATCATAAATTTCATCTACACCGACAATCCGAATCGTTTTTAGTTGTCCTTCCTCGTTCTCGATGTCTACCCAAGCGCCAAAATATACTTTGCCCTCTTGTTCAGGAGAAAAATCGATAATCCGCAACTCTTCAAGTCGTTTACCGAGGTAACGAACACGACGGTCTATTTTTCGTAAAATTTGTTTATTGTATTGATAATCTGCATTTTCAGAACGATCACCTAAACTGGCAGCCCAGTTCACTTTTTTGGTGATTTCAGGTCGTTCCTCATGCCATAAATATTGTAGTTCTGCGACCAATTTGTCATGCCCACTTCGGGTAATTAAATTCGATTTCATAGGCGATAAAATGAGTATTTTGCTTACGTTATAGCGACACATTGCAACATTTTATACCGCATTTCTACATGGAAGAATTTTATAAAGTTTTTTCTCTTTATTAATCAAAATCTTAAAACCATGTTTTTTATTTTTTTTTGTACAAAATTTGACATGAGTAAAATTGACCATTAATATGCGCCCATGTTTTAGCTTGATTACTTTTTGTACGAAGATCTTTTCTTCAATATTTTATCCACCCACACATGTCATTTTGAATGACGTTCATGACGCCCACCCTAATTGAATTTATCAACTTTAAATAAAAGTTTAAGGCGGTACTGCTTTTGCTTTTTTTGGGCATAAATTACTTGTAGCGGAGACAACATGCGCAGTAGTTCAAACACTGGATCGAGGCTTTGCCTTAATTCACTAACTTCTTCTCTCTCGTTTAAAGCGATGGTCCTCGCTACAGCATTTATCCCATTTCATGCATTAAATGCAACAAAGACCGACAACCAATACAACTCCATTGTAAATTCGAACAAACTTACAGTGGTGGCCGTGTCAAATCCCACCGTGGTTTTTAAAGACGGTAACTTCAAACATGGCTTTGGCTATGACTTGGTGAGCAGTTATGCTCAAAACTTAAATGTAAAACTCGATTTTAAAACGGTTCAAAGTAATGAAGCCGCTTTGAAAATGGTGCAGCAAGGTAAAGCTCATTTTGCGGTGACCACAGCATCGATCATGACCATTGAGCAAAAGAATCTTTCAGGTTTTTCCGCATCATGTGGTGACCTTGAAAGCTTACGCAAAAATGGGCTTAATCCAGAAATCAATTGGGTTTTTAAAAATGCTGCTGATCCTTTAACAGATACTGCCAGCGGTTTTGTTTGTCAAAGCAAGCAAAATGGTGCTATCCGTCAAATGGCATCTTTCTACAACCGCAACGTGGTTAAACAAGATGATTGGGATACTATTCAGCGCAATCTGAAAACACGTATGCCAATTTATAAAGCTAGCTTTAAAAAGTCAGCCCAAACATACGACTTAGATTGGCACTTTCTCGCTGCGATAGGCTATCAAGAGTCGTTCTTAAAACCGAATTCTGTGTCTCCTACAGGTGTGCGTGGCATCATGATGCTCACCAACAACACAGCAAAAGCAATGGGTGTGTCGAATCGTGTTGATCCTGCTCAAAGTATTGCAGGTGGTGCGAAGTATTTTGATCTGATGATGTCGAAATATGATTATATTCCTAAACATGATCGTTATTGGTATGCCCTCGTGGCTTACAATATGGGGCCAGGTGCCACAGATGCGATTATGAAGCGCCTAAAAGCCCAAGGAAAAAATCCGAATGATTGGATACAGGTATATGATTTTCTTTACCGTAATCAATCGCACAATACGCGTTATAAGCAAGCGATCCAATACGTCACTCGTATTCGTGCTTATTTAGAACATATTAAAACGACACCAAGTTTGGTGAGTATTTAACAAAAAAAGCTTACCTAAAGGTAAGCTTTTTTTTGTTTAAAAAGTCTTAAGTAGTTTGCTCTAAAACTTTTTTGAACAAATCTTTTTGTTCTTGGCTTGGCTTCGCTGTTTGTAAAGCCATCAATTGAGACATATCGCCTTGAACTTTGATTTTACCAGTCATAAATGCTTGCATAGCAGCAGCCATGTCAAACTCTAAGAATACTTTGCGTAAAGTATCCGCATCTAAGTTTAAAGTTGTTTTAGCATTCGCAGAAGCGCCTTTTTGGATCTTACCGCTATCAAGCGCTAATTCAGTCGTTCCTTCGCTACCTGTTACTACAAGATTCAATGCTAGATTTGCTAATGATGGTGGTAAGTTCAAATCACCAGCTTCAGCTGTAAGTTTCTCAACGTTTGCAAACCAATCATCAGTTAAAAATGCAGGCATGTTCTTTCCTCGATGTATTTATTCAATTTATTGCGTTACCTATCCAAGATAACAACATGTAGAAGCTTTACGCTTGAGAGAGTTATAGCATGATATTTTCCAAATGCGATACGTTTTTTTGTACTCTGCGTTCGATTTTTTTTGTAAATAAAACTAATCGCCTAAATATCATCAAATCTTTATTTTTTCACAAGTTTGTCAATGATTTTTTGTATCGGTACTACGACCTAAAGTGACAAAAAACATCATTTTGTAAATCGACTCAACACCTTCATTAAAATGTAAAAATCTAAGAAATAAAAAAAGCACTTCGAAAAGTGCTTTTTTATTAAGACGAATTACTCAGCAGCAAAACCGAGATTGACCATGCTAATACGCTTATTTGGTGTGTCCCCTTCGGCTGTTGAACAAGTTACATCAAAATCAACTTCACGTTGTCCATCTAAGGCTTCAAAATCGAAAAGATCTCGGTCAGCCAACTGCGATGGCGAGACATTCTGTAACGCGCCAAAAATGCTGTGTAAACGTTTTGGATGAGCTTTATCCCATTCACGCAACATATCATTGATGATTGCGCGCTGTAAGTTTTCCTGCGAACCACACAAGTTACATGGAATAATTGGGAATTTGCGCATTTCAGCGTATTTGATGATGTCTTTCTCTTCAACATACGCCAAAGGACGAATCAAAATATTCTTTTTATCCGATGAAAGTAGTTTTGGTGGCATCGCCTTTAAACTACCGCCATGGAATAGGTTCAAGAAGAACGTTGCCATAATATCATCACGATGATGACCTAAAGCAACTTTGGTCGCGCCAATTTCTTGAGCAAAACCATATAAAGAACCACGGCGCAAGCGTGAGCACACTGCACAATAGGTTTTACCTTCAGGTGTAAGCTTTTTGGTAATGCTATATGTATCTTTTTCTAAGATGTAGTAGGGAATGTTATTTTCTTCTAAATAACGGGGTAATACATCCTCAGGGAACCCTGGTTGTTTCTGATCAAGATTCACAGCCACAACATCAAAGTTGATCGGTGCTATGCGTTTAAACTGCAGGAGAATGTCCAGCATGGTATAGCTATCCTTACCACCTGAAATACATACCATGACCTTATCGCCATCCTCAATCATTTTGTAGTCACGGATTGCATGACCTACTTGACGACGAAGTTTTTTCAATAAACGATAATATGCAGAGCTCGTAGGTGGCTCTGGCTTAAAATTAAATCCTTGGTTGGATTCAACTGGCGAGTACATAGACGACATTAACCATAAAAAAAATACTGCGCAATTTTAGCCGATTCAGTGCTTAATCGCATCTAAAGAATCTGTTTTTTACATCTAATTTTTATTTTTTCATAACACTGTCTTATTCACGCATCTAAAATGGACGCTTGGGTTCATTTTTTAGTCGAATTGCTTATCTTTTGGACTTTTCCACAGTTTTCCACAAAACCTGTGGATAAAATTGTGGACTTTTTAGGGGTTGACAAAGTTTTGGCAAGATAAGATGGTGCTTTCCCTTAGATTGATCATTTTTTAACCACTATTCTATATTATTAAAATTCAATGACTTATATGTGTCAAGCAGTTGTTTATAAATAAAAATAAATAATTTTTTTGGATATTAAGCCAACAATTAAGACTTGATTTTTTTACAACGAATTGTTAAAAAACATTACATAGTTGAGAGACATCTCCATTGCAGAAAATCACCCACATATCATTTAGGGACAAAAATAGTGTTCGAATGATGAAAACTACAAATAAAATAAAAGTCATAGCGTTATTTGGGTGTGTGAATTTTCTAATATTCTCGCCACAGGCTTCTGCAGGTCAAACAATCTATCAGCTGAAAGATTCAAACGGCACTACCGTACTGACCAACCGCAAAAACAAATACAACCATCTTAAAGTTGAAAAGAAAACCTACTATCCAGATAGCAATATTCATAGTTACAGCAATTGGGGAAGCAACGAAGCATCTGTTCTTCCAAGCCATAGTAAAAATCGAAATGCCTTTGATGGCTATATTCGCCAAGCAGCTCAACGACACGGCATTTCTGAAGGACTCATTAAAGCGGTGATGCACACAGAGTCTGGTTTTAATATACATGCACGCTCCCCTGTTGGTGCTCAGGGTCTTATGCAATTGATGCCTGCGACTGCACAACGATTTAATGTCAATAATGCATATGATCCTGAACAAAATATTTTCGCTGGTGCAAAATATTTGGCTTGGCTATTGAAACGCTTTAATGGCAATACGCAATTGGCATTAGCGGGTTATAATGCTGGCGAAGGAAATGTTGCTAAATATGGTGGAATTCCGCCCTTTCGTGAAACTCAAGACTATGTCAGACGTGTACTCAGTCGTTACAATAATTTATACGCCAATGGTGTAGGCTCAAATCCAACCAATAGTTATGCAGCTTCAGCATCCTCTAAGTTAAGTTCACCGAGCTATAACAATCAGAATTTATCAGCTCAAGTGACTGCACCATCTAAACCAAAGTCACCTCCTCGCCAAATTATTGTGGCCGCTGATGGCAGTTTTACTGACGCACCAGCTGGTTCATATTCTACAAATAATGCCACAGCATCAGCGAAGATCTATATTTCGAATTAATCTCAATTTTTTTCGTTATATTTTTTATTTTTTTCTTGAAATTTTCCCTATTCGAAAGCATATTTGACGTAGGTTTTTTAATTCAAAAAGCTTATTAAATTTTATTTATAAGAGGATTTTCTCGATGATGCGGATTGGTTTGTTTTTGCTGACCAACCTCGCGGTACTGGTGGTAGCTGGCATAATCTTGTCACTCTTCGGTGTCGGTAGTTACCATGGCGCGGGTGGCTTGAATCTTGGCAATTTACTTGTGATCTGTTTTGTCTTTGGTATGGTGGGTTCTTTAATCTCCCTATTCATGTCAAAGTGGATTGCAAAGAAAACCACAGGTACAGAGTTAATTGATCCCAATGCTCCACGCAACCAAGCGGAAGCATGGTTACTCAATGAAGTGGCACAACTTTCTCAACGTGCTGGTATTAAAATGCCAGAAGTTGGTATTTTCCCATCTTATCAATCAAATGCTTTCGCAACTGGTTGGAACAAAAACGATGCTTTAGTCGCTGTTTCAACAGGCTTATTGGAACGCATGAATAAAGATGAATTACGTGCAGTGCTGGCGCATGAAATTGGTCACGTTGCAAATGGTGACATGGTCACCCTTGCTTTAGTGCAAGGTGTAGTCAACGCGTTTGTGATGTTCTTCGCGCGTATCGTCGGCGACTTTGTAGATCGCAACGTATTTGGTCGTGAAGAAGGTGAAGCACCGGGCTGGAGCTATTTCCTCATTACAATCGTGTTAGATATCGTATTCGGTATTCTTGCTTCGGCAATTGTGATGTGGTTCTCTCGCTATCGTGAATATCGTGCTGATGAGGCTGGCGCGCGTTTAGCAGGTAAACAAGCCATGATCAGTGCATTACTTCGCTTGCAAGCAGAAACTGAAATGCCAGATCAAATGCCTAAAGAAATGAAAGCGTTCTCAATTTCATCAGGTCGTGAAGAAGGATTCAGCCTTGCTGCACTCTTCCAAACACACCCAACAATTGAGCAACGTGTAGCAGCATTACAACAACTTGATTGTCCTTAATCTGCATCTAAAAAAAGCCTCCATAGGGAGGCTTTTTTAATGGACTCAATCTATAATACTTTAAATAGATTGAAACCATTGCCATAAGAACGTGACAGCAAACCATAAGGCAACAGCAAAAATACTTAAAAACAGAAGACCCAGTAAATCAGGAATATGAATCCAAATCCATGCCACGACAGGATTTCGCCAGAAGGCAGAGTCCTGCTGTTTACGCTCTAAGTTTTCATGTAAAAATGGGTGTACCACATGATGGTCAGAATGAATCTGATATTCTTCACGGATATGATCATGAACCACATCTAAAGCCTTGCGACTCGGTCGAATAAACACATCAAAGAGTGTACCTGCAACAGGGATTAAACCTACTACACCATCCATCACAGCAAGTTTAAGCACGCCATTCAATTTAGATTGGGGCACACCGATTTTTCGAGCTTGTAATACTGCATAACACGTAAGTACAAATCCAGCTACGTCACCCGCCACAGGAATCGTACTCAATGCTGCATCAGCCCCTACCCCTTGTTTAGTGAATGGAATTCTTACGACGGAATCCATCATGTTTGCGAACTTGGCAAGATCGCGTTCCATTTTGATGACTTCAGCTTGGGTTAATTTATTTTTATTTGTCATTTAAGCAACATCCTGCAAAGATACTCCATCAGCCATAGCCTTAGAATAAGAGTTGTGAAGCAATAAATAAATAGACCAACACACCAGTTGCATCACATATTGAAGTGACCAAGGGCGCAGACGCGCTTGCAGGATCGAGTCCTAATTTATTGAGTACAAATGGTAAACTCATCCCGATCAGACAGCCCATCATGACAATACCCATCATACTGATCGCAAGCACTAAAGCGACCATCATATCTCCACGGATATAGCCAAGAATTGAAACAGCTGCAGCCATCGTTGCACCCAAACATAGAGCAACCATCGCTTCACGACCAAGCAACACAAACCAATCCTTGGCTTTTACATCGCCAGTTGCGATTGCTCGAACCATCAAGGTTGCAGATTGTGAGCCTGCGTTACCACCACTCCCAACCAATAGCGGTAAAAAGAAAACCAAAACAATATGCGCAGCAATGATGTCTTCATAATGAGCGATCCCAATACTCGAAAGTAGGCTGCCAAAGACCAGAAACACTAGCCAAAAAACACGTTGTCTAAATAAAAATAATATTGGTGCTGAACGAATACTGATATTTTCTTTAAGCTCTACCGCCCCACTTTTCAAAAAGTCCTCGGTAAATTCTTCTTGGAATACATCCATAGCATCATCATAAGTGACGATACCGAGTAGATGATCATCATGACCTAAAATGGGTAAGGCTATAAAATCATAGTGGCTTAATTTTTTTGCCACTGATTCCTGATCCTCATCTACCCGTCCGTAAATGACGTCAGTGGTCATGACTTCTTGGACTGTTTTATCCAAAGGTGCTTGCACAATTTCTCGAAGAGAAATTACACCCTCAAGTTTCTGAAATTGATTGGTAATATAGATCAGATATAAGGTTTCAGTATCTTTGGCGGAATGGCGCAAAATCTCTAAAGCTTGTTGCATTGAGATGTCTGATGGCAAAGTGACATAATCAGATGTCATGATCGCACCAGCTGTTTCCTCAGCATACAGTGCCAAAGATTGAACTTGCTGCTTCGTTTCTCGATCTAAATTCGCAAAAATAAATGTTTTAATCTGATCCGGTAAAGCTTTGTACAAATCAGTTCTAGCATCCGAATGCATTGAACGAATTAACTGGACTGTAGTTATGCCGTCCATTTTTTTAACCAACTGTACTTGATGATTGAGTGGCAAAAACTCAAATACATATGCTGCGTTTTCTAAATGGTGGATAAGTTGTATTTGTTGATCAATTTCTAATTGCTGTAAAAACAAAGCCAAATCTGCAGGATTAATCGTATCCGCAATATGATCAATCTGAGCGACATCAAAATTGATCAATGCTTGTTGTAATGCTTCAATTTTATGATCTTGTTTAATTTGATCCATAATCGCTTCATTTATTATCGTTTAGAATTACGCAAGGCATGCTAACACTAATTGAAAATGTTAGTGCGTATTGATCTTGTCAAAAACTGATATTTAAAAATGGATTAGATCAACCGCAGTACAATACTCGCTGTACTGCGGATACCATATTAAGTTTCAGATGCTGATTTTGATTTATATTTGAAAATATTCCGAACGATAACAAACATAAAGGGAATAAATACAAGAACTAAAATTGTGCCGAAAATTACCCCCCCAAGGACACTGACACCAATTTCTTGACGACTGGCAGCACCTGCACCTGATGCAAATACCAAAGGTATAACCCCTGCACCAAAAGCAAGTGAAGTCATTAAAATTGGACGTAAGCGTAAACTTGCACCTTGTAAAGCAGCAGCAATCGCATTAGCTCCACGCTCCTGAGCCATTGCCGCAAATTCAACAATTAAGATGGCATTTTTACATGACAACCCAATCGTCGTAAGTAACGCAATTTGGAAGTAAATATCATTTGGAAATCCGACCAACCAACTAAAAATAATATTACCGCCAATACCCAATGGAATAGCAGCAATCACAACAGAAGGTATCGACCAACTTTCATATAAGGCAGCCAAACATAGAAAGATAAAGCCAACAGAGATGAGATAAAGCCAAATGGCTTGTGTACTCGATTGTTGCTCTTGAAACGATAATCCACTCCATGCTAGCCCAACCCCATCTAATTGATCAACCATAGACTTGATATCACGCATTGCAGCACCACTGCTCACATTTTTTGCAGTGTCTGCTTCCATTTGTAGCGCGGAATAACCTTGGAAACGAGTCACCACATCAGGGCCTCCATCCCAATCCACAGTGGCAAAATTACCAAATGAAATCATTTGATTTTGATTGTTTCGTACAGACCATAAATTGAGATCTTCAGGCTTTGAACGATACTCGGCATCACCCTGCATCATGACGCGTTTAATACGTCCGCGATCAATAAAGTCGTTCACATAGGAACCACCCCAAGCTGCAGCCAAAGTGCTGTTAATCGCAGATTGTGAAAGACCATTCGCCATTACTAACTTTTGATTGATATTCACTTTCAATTTGGCTTTATCTGGATTAGAGCGTTTTCCCAAATTTTCAAAAGTTGTGAAGTTGATTGCCTGTCGTTCTAGCGCTTGAAATTGATCTTCTAAATACTGTCGTCCTTGTCCATTTAAATCTTGCAGCCAAAACTCGATGCCGTTGGTATCGCCAAGACCACTTACAGAACCTGGCAAACTCACCATAATCCGAGCGCGACTGTCTTTTCTAAAGAACTCCATCGCTCGTTCACGAATGGCTTGTGCAGAGTTTGCCTCACCTGGACGATCATCCCAATGATGTAATGCTACAAATCCTGTTCCTAAATTTTGACCCGTTCCTGAAAAATTTCGTCCATAACGAATTTGAACCAACCTAACATTCTGTTTTTCTTGTTCAAGAAAATATTCTCGAATACTTTCACCAACAAGCTGACTTTCTGTCATAGGTGCCCCTTCAGGTAAACTGAATTGGACACTGATAAAACCTTGATCTTCACTTGGAATAAAGCTGGTTGGAAGCGACTTATAAAACAAAGCAAAAATCACAATTAACCCAGCAAAACTGGTTAAAACGATCCATTTTAATGACAGGCTTTTTTCAACCCATTTTAGATAATGCAATCGTAATGATTCCATTTTTGCGTTAAACCATGTCGCCCATTTTGCTTCTTTTTGTTTGGGTTTAAGAATAATCGCACACAATGCTGGTGTGAGAATTAACGCGACCAGCAATGACAGTGACATGGCTGCGATCAAGGTAATTGAAAACTGACGGTATATAACCCCTGTCGATCCTGTAAAAAAAGCCATCGGAATAAATACTGCTGTTAGCACCACTGTAATTCCAATTAAAGCCCCCGTCATCTCTTGCATAGATAAGATGGACGCTTGCTTTGCAGATAGCCCCTTTTCATGCATTAAACGTTCGACATTTTCGACCACCACAATTGCATCATCTACAAGTAATCCAATCGCAAGAACTAATGCAAAAAGTGTCAACGTATTGATGGTCATTCCGAGCGCAAATAAGACGGCGAAAGTGCCCAAAATAACAATTGGAACCGTGACCGTGGGAATAAGTGTTGCGCGCCAGCTTTGTAAAAAGATAAACATGACCAACACGACCAAGATAATGGCTTCAACTAAGGTCTTTACAACTTCTTTAATGGACTCTTGAACAAACGGCGTGTTATCTCGTGGGTAAACAATTTGATAGCCTTCAGGAAGTTTTTTCTTAATGTCCTCAAGTACTTCTTTAATTTTAGCTGAGGTTGCAAGAGCATTTGCACCAGATGACATTGAAACAGCCAAGCCTGCTGAAGGTGATCCATTAATGGTATTAAAAGCTTGATAATTTTCAGCACCTAACTCAACGCGTGCTACATCTTTTAAATAAATAAAACTTCCATCAGGAGTCGCTTTGACAATGATATTTTTAAATTCATCGACTGTTCTTAGTCGTGATCCAGCGGTAACTTTTGCATTAAGATACTGGTCTGCTACTGTCGGTAAATCTCCGATTCCACCTGCAGCAACTTGTGTGTTCTGTGCTTCAATTGCGGCACGAATATCACTAGGCATCAACTGATATTGTTTCAATAAGTTCGGATCTAGCCAAATACGCATGGCATATTGAGAACCAAAGACATCAACCTCACCAACACCTTCTACACGCGCAATTTCTGGTTCAATGTGATCAGCCAAATAATCTGACAACGCAATATTATTACTTTGGTTCGTAGTGTCATATAACCCCACCACCATAAAGGTGTCACCTAAGGATTTATAGACATTGACCCCTTGACGCTGCACGTCTTCAGGCAAACGATTGATCACCCCATTAATGCTATTTTGAACTTGGACTTGTGCTGTGTCTGGATCAGTTCCGTTTTCAAAACTTAAACTAATTCGACTATTCCCAGATGCATTACTGGTAGAGCTAAAATAAAGTAAGTTATCAATTCCTTTAATTTGTTGTTCTATGACCTGTGTGACACTTTCCTCAACTGTTTCGGCATCAGCTCCTGTGTAAGTTGCTGATACAGTAATTCTTGGCGGAGCAATATCAGGATAGCGTTCTACCGGTAAGCTCATCACCGCAAATATACCAATTGCCATGACAATAATCGCAAGTACGCCAGCAAAAATAGGTCGTTCAATAAAGAACTTAGATAACATAGTCGTTAAGCCGTCAAAAGAATTCTAGAAAGTGTTTTCATTAAAATATATAAAAATTTAATTGATATTCAGTGACTATGAATAAAAAAACAAGAACTAATAACAGAAACGATCAACATTGATTGAATTAAGAAGAGAATATGAAGCCCTCACCTATGAACCGCTTATCTGATCCTTCAAAAAAAATTTGCGCAATTTCTCAAAAGTAAAAAACTTCTAAAATTACGCAGCATTAATGCCATCACCCCCTCCCAATTTGAGGATAGTCATATTCAATTTTTTAAAACTATATTCGAGGTACAAAAATACGAATGATTTGGGGGAAATGATGAAAAAAGCTCTTCTAACACTGGCGCTCAGTACCTGTTTAGCAGCTTGTGGTGGTTCGGATAAATCCGCAAAAAATGATGATCAGATTAAAATAGGAATACTGACTGACAGCCCAGTAGCAGGTGCGACATATATCGTGAATGGCAATAATGACAATGCGAAGAAGACCAATGCAAATGGGGAGTTTGAATATCGAGATGGAGATGTCATTACATTTAAAATTGGTGATATCGAAATTGGTACCGTACAAGGTTTAGCTCGTGTGACACCAAATGAACTCGTGAATGAAGATTTAAATGCAGATGAACGTAACAAGAGAATTATCAATCTACTGATTTTTTTACAATCATTGGATATCGATGAGGATAAAGAGACCATACAAATCCCAGATGATGTTTCAAATTTCTCGCCAACATCGATTGATTTCAGCAATGCGACAAGTGATTTTAGAGAGCGACTTCAAGGTCAAATTATCAATATTCCTGAAATTGCCTCCAATATAGTAGTCAGTGAAGAGCAAGCTAAAGAACATTTTAGCAGCTCACTGCTCAAAGATATTCAAGGCGTATGGTATGCAAAAAATGATGAGTCTGAAATTGTGTTATTTATTGGAGAGAATGGCGAATATATGCTCGGTGAACCAATCCCGAACGAGCCTAATAGTTCTTCAAATGGCATGGAATACGCCAAAATAAATCTAGATGCCCTAAGTGGAAGTTTATACGCTTCTTCAATAAATATTACTACGCCTGTGATTGATACCAATGAAGATTGGGGACTTCTCGATCATGGGGAATCGCGTTCAATGAAACTATCTTTTGATGGATCTATACTTAAGATTTCTGAAGCTGAAAATCCTGATGAAAGTGCAGAGTTTACGCGAGTTCCTCGAAATAATAGTGGAATTGTAGGCGCATGGCAGTCCTCAAGTGGTAAACAAATTTTCGTATTTAATTCTAATAACACTTTTATTATGGTTGATGCTGTTGGCGATGATCAACCAGATCCATATGACGGACCTTGTGGTGGCCCTGGTATTGAGTATGGTCGTTATCTATTACGCGACAACAAGCTCTTTGTTACCACGCCCCTCAGCATTGATACAAATGGTTGTGCTGGATTATCCAATACAGACGCGCATTTAGGCTTACCATTACAAATTTCTACTCAAAGTTTAAGCTTTACCGTAGCAGATGAAGGCACATTTACACTGACCAGAATGAATTAATTTTATCCCCCTTCAACATCTTCGTTAAAGGGGGATTATTCAATATGCTGAAAAGCATCAATAAATTCGATCAAAATCCGCATCATTTCAGCTTGTGAGGAGCATCCTAACTTCTGATAAATCGTTTTCAGATATGTCCGCAGTGAACTCAGCGTAATCCCACATTTCAAAGCAATATTTTCAAGATGCTGATCGTCCATAAAATGCTGACAAATTTCAATTTCTCGAGCTGTCAGTTGGAATGTTGATTTCAGTAATATTTTAGACAAGCGTTTTCGATCCTGCATTTTTGATAAGAATAATGCAACTTGATTATTGTCTAAGATCATTGAATCTGACAGCACCTTAAGTGGTGAGACTGTGATTAAGTAAGCTGATTGATGTCGATCGCTATATAACTGCATTGCACCCCCAACTTCTTCTTGATCATGCCTCTCTAATGAATAACGCTCATTCTTTTTGAATGTGCTCTGCACCAATTTTTTTAATTGAGTATTATAAGGCTCGATTATTTTTAATCTGTTATGCAAATCTATTTCAATCATACTCGTATCATTCAAACAATCCTTCGCATACTGATTCACAAATCTAACTTCTAAATCAGATTGAACGATGAGTACACCCACATTCAACTTATCTAAAATTTCGGTGTAATTACTTCTATCATGTTGAAGAAACTTAATTTGTCGATGAATTTGAATCGCTCTTCTAAAGTGTTTTGCGAGTCTTTCTAAACTTTGTAATTCAGCAGCATCATAAGCAACTGCATCTGATGGTCGATGTACCGCAAGCACGCCCCATTTATATTTTCCATACTCTAGCAATACCCCACTGAGATAACAGATGTTTGAAGGAACTAAACAATATTCATAAAAGCTTTTCAAATCCTCATTATCTGTTTCAGCATATGATCGACAATCAATTTGATAGGCATGCTCTAATCCATAGGTATTCATTAACTCACCATGAATACGCATGTCTACGACATCTAAGTTATACGTTTGATAATTTTGAATTCCATCAATCGGGATATTAATGGTGTAAATAAAATTTTGTTCGGGCCGAAGCTGATCAAAGTAAGTAAAGATCGCCGTTGAACTCTGTGTAAATTCCACGACCTGTTTTAAAACATTTTCCCAGTGATGTGGCTTTAAGGCAGCCTCATAAATTTCTTCTATGATTTTATTTTCTTGAACAGTTAACATCATCACCCCCAATCATGGTGTTAATGTTCCTTTAGATTAGCTCTCTACTAGGCTTTTATTCAATATTTACAATAGTATTCAAATATTTATCAGACAGATGACAAAAAAATCCCCGCTTAAAGCGGGGATTTTTTAGGCTATGGGATGAATTACATCATACCGCCCATACCACCCATACCGCCCATGTCAGGCATAGCTGGTTTATCTTCTGGGATCTCTGTAATCATGCACTCAGTTGTTAACATTAAGCCCGCAACAGACGCAGCATGCTCAAGTGCAGAACGAGTAACTTTCGCTGGATCAAGAATACCCATCTCTAGCATATCGCCGTATTCACCAGTCGCAGCGTTATAACCAAAGTTGCCTTCGCCATTTTTAACTGCATTGATCACTACAGATGGTTCGTCACCTGCATTAGATACGATTTGACGAAGTGGCGCTTCAATCGCACGACGAAGGATGTTGATACCTACGTTTTGATCATCGTTAATACCCGTTACACCGTCAAGTGCTTTAGCTGCACGTACTAATGCAACACCACCACCCGCAACAACACCTTCTTCAACAGCAGCACGAGTTGCATGAAGAGCATCGTCTACACGATCTTTCTTCTCTTTCATTTCAACTTCAGTTGCAGCACCGATTTTAATCACTGCTACACCGCCTGCTAATTTAGCAACACGCTCTTGAAGTTTTTCTTTGTCGTATTCTGAAGTTGATTCTTCGATTTGCGCACGAATTTGTTGAACACGCTCAGCAATTTGATTCGCATCGCCTGCACCGTCAACAATCACTGTGTTTTCTTTAGATACAGTTACTTTGTGTGCAGTACCTAAATGTTCAAGTGTTGTTTGATCTAACTGCATACCGATTTCTTCAGAAATCACAGTACCACCAGTTAAGATCGCGATATCTTGAAGCATTGCTTTACGACGATCACCGAAGCCTGGTGCTTTAACAGCACATACTTTGATGATGCCACGCATGTTGTTTACAACAAGCGTTGCAAGTGCTTCACCTTCAACATCTTCAGCGATGATAAGAAGTGGTTTACCTGTTTTCGCAACTGCCTCAAGAACAGTAATCAACTCACGGATATTGCTTACTTTCTTATCAACAAGAAGGATAAATGGGTTTTCCAATTCAGCAGTTAATGTATCTTGTTTGTTTGCGAAGTATGGAGAAATATAACCACGGTCAAACTGCATACCCTCTACAACATCTAGAGAATCTTCAAAGCCTGAACCTTCTTCAACAGTGATTACACCTTCTTTACCCACTTTTTCCATCGCTTGAGCGATCAGTGAACCAACAGTCGTATCAGAGTTCGCAGAAATCGAACCAACTTGTTCAATCGCTTTAGAATCAGATGCTGGTTTAGCTGTTGCTTTAATATCTGCAACAACAGCTTTAACTGCAATATCAATACCGCGTTTCAAGTCCATTGGGTTCATACCCGCAGTTACTGACTTGATCCCTTCGTTCAAAATTGCTTGAGCTAAAACGGTTGCCGTTGTAGTACCGTCACCTGCGATGTCATTTGTTTTAGAAGAAACTTCACGAACAAGTTGAGCACCCATGTTTTCAAACTTGTCTTTTAATGTGATTTCTTTCGCTACAGAAACACCATCTTTAGTGATGTGTGGCGCACCGAATGAACGATCGATAACTACGTTACGGCCTTTAGGACCAAGTGTAACTTTAACCGCATCTGCAAGGATATTCACACCTGCGATCATTTTTGTGCGAGCTGAATCACCAAACTTAACGTCTTTAGCTGACATATTTGACTCCGAATATTATTAAAATTACTAAATCTGATTGATTAAATGAGTAGTATTAAAAAGAATCAATTAGCCTTCTAAAACAGCTAAAATATCTGACTCTTTCATGATTAATAGTTCTTCGCCATCTACTTTCACAGTTGTTCCTGCATAAGTACCAAACAATACCTTGTCACCTACTTTTACATCTAAAGCGCGAACGCCATTGTCAGTGATCTGACCATTACCAACTGCAATAATTTCACCTTGAGCAGGCTTTTCTGCAGCAGAACCTGGCAATAAAATGCCGCCAGCTGTTTTTGTTTCTTCTTCAACACGACGAATTACTACACGGTCATGTAATGGACGAATGTTGCTCATAAAAATACTCCATCAGACTAAGTCTTTTGATTAATAGTCGTGATCTTAATTTCCTTAGATCACCACCAAAATTATTTGATGTCACTTTTGTGGGGATGGAAAAAATTGCTTCAAGGGGAAAATGAAAAAAAATTTAATTTTTTGTATTTTTTTTAGGCATTCCGATAATTTAGCCTTCATTCCGATTTGCAACTAAATAAAATTTCTTGAATCTCGAATCAAAGCGATATTCACGCACCTTCAGTTTTTCATCAATTAGATTAAAACTATTAGAAAAGTCATGATGTAAACGATGTGACGTAGCGGTACCTGCATGAATATCCAATATTGGATGTTGAGCATTAAGTTGGAAAATCTTATTCAGATCATAAACAGCAGATACATGTAAATGACCATGTAGAATTGCATTCAACCCTGAGCTTGCCCATGTCTTTAGGGCTTTTTCAGTATTTTTAGGACGATCTTTAGACATATTTATACCGTGATCACCACTATAGAAAGGTTGATGCGTAAGCAGAATTTTTAATTTATCTTGAGGAGCTTCCTTAATTTTTTGATCAACATCCTGAATTTGAAACTCAGTAATACGACCTTTGGTATGGTACTTAGGGTGAATTGTATTGATTCCTATAATATAAAAATGCTCAGTTTCTAAGGTCTGTTCCATGTCACCAAAAAACAACTTATACCGATGAAACGGACTTAAAAATCTGCGCCATAAATGAAACAAAGGAATATCGTGATTACCCGGAATCACAATATAAGGAACATTAAGTTCTTCTAGAAATTTTTTGCAGTGATAAAACTGTGAAAATCTTGCCCTTTGAGTGAGATCACCACTGACCACAACAGCTTCGATCAAATGTTCTGCAACAAAGTGAGTAATTGCATCTAAGCAATCTTGTTGCTCAGTCCCAAAATGCAAATCAGACAAATGTAAAATCATTGTGGCACCATTAAGGTCAGTGCATTTCTTTCAACATGAATATCTAATGGTGAATCCAGTTGAATAATTTCTCCATCGATTGCTACAGTCATCTTTTTTTGATGAGAACGTATGCGCACATGATCCGCACTAAAACTATATACGTCTGCTGCCTGATCTAATTTTCCACGAACGAGTTGGATGAGTGTTTTAAAAATACTCAGCTTATCCGTGCGAGCAAGTACAACTCCCGCAACCCGACCCTCTTCTGCCGTTTTAGCGATATTGAGGTTCATTTCTTTTAATTGAAGTTGGTTATTACCTAAAAATAATAAAGGGGTTTTAACTGCATAATTTACACCATCCACCTCAATTTCTAACTTTAATTCTTTACGATCACGAATCAACACGTCTAAGCCAGAAGTATAGGCATGTAATGGTAGACGCCCTAGTTTTTGGTTATATAACTCTCTTTTTTTAATAAACAATGGATAAAGACCCAAACTCGCATTATTTAGATAAATGGCATCATTAATTTTTGCCACATGTACCGCTTTAGGCTTACCTTCAACCACCAGTTTTGCAGCTTCGAGAATATCTAAAGGAATATTCAAAACCCGTGCAACATAATTGAACGTCCCTAAAGGTAAAATTGCCAAAGGGATGGTTTGATGTAATAAATAATTAGCCACAGAATTTAACGTTCCATCCCCGCCAGCAACCACAATCACCCCCTGATTATCATGATTTAAATGTCGAAGATGAACTTTTTCGATGAGTGCTTGAACACTCATTTCTGAAGCAATATCAAAAACTTGTATTTCAAAACCTAGATCTGTCCAATAATGCATAAGTTGTTCATAAATTTGATCATTATTGGTGGCATGAAATCCAGATTTTTCATTAAAAATCATAGACAAAGGCTTTAGCATTGAATTCATTTTATGAGTTTAAAAATTGAATTACTTTAAAATTTCGTCTATTTACTACTCAATTAAAAGCCAATTTATGTAATTTTTAAATGATGTTCATTTGATTTTTCGATGATGAGAATTGATCTCATATTTTAATTAAGTTTTTATTTTAAATGAATATTTTAACTATAAATACCAAACATAAAATTTAAAAATGAAAAAGAAATTACTCATTTTTTAAAAAAATATCAAATAATTACATAAACTTAACACCAAACAAGTCTTAAGCACTATTTAAGCCTTTGGTCTTATTTTTTTTAAGAAAATATGCTTTAATACAGCCACTTTTTTTCATACTGAATCTAGAGTCTGCAAACCAGCATCTAGATATTATTTGTACACCACATTGTACACTTTTGATATAGGCCTCACCATGACCCAAGTGAACGCACCAGAATTCGTTCGTCACCCTAAGCTTATTGCTTGGGTGGAAGAGATTGCTAAACTAACAAAACCAGCAAAAATTGAATGGTGTGACGGTAGCGCAGAAGAATATCAACGTTATATCGACTTGATGATCGCTAACGGCACAATGCAAGCGCTTAACCAAGAAAAGCACCCTGGTTCATATCTTGCAAACTCTGATCCTTCTGACGTTGCTCGTGTTGAAGACCGTACTTTTATCTGCTCTGAAAACAAAGAAGATGCTGGCGCAACTAACAACTGGGAAGCTCCAGCGGTTATGCGTGAAAAATTAAACGGTTTATTTGACGGTTCTATGAAAGGTCGTACTTTGTACGTTGTACCTTTCTCTATGGGACCTTTAGGTTCTCATATTGCTCACATTGGTATCGAACTTACTGACTCTCCTTATGTTGCAGTCAGCATGTCTAAAATGGCTCGCATGGGTAAAGCTGTTTATGACGTTCTAGGCACTGATGGCGAATTTGTTCCATGTGTACACACTGTAGGTGCACCATTGGAAGAAGGTCAAAAAGACGTTGCTTGGCCTTGCAACAAAGAAAAATACATCGTTCATTATCCAGAAACTCGTGAAATTTGGTCATTTGGTTCTGGTTATGGTGGTAACGCATTGCTTGGTAAAAAATGCTTAGCATTACGTATCGCATCATTCATGGGTCGTCAACAAGGCTGGTTAGCTGAACACATGCTCATCCTTGGTGTGACAAATCCACAAGGTGAAAAACATTACATCGCAGCTGCATTCCCATCTGCTTGTGGTAAAACAAACTTTGCAATGTTAATTCCACCAGCAGGTTATGAAGGTTGGAAGATTGAAACTGTAGGTGACGATATTGCTTGGATCAAACCAGGTGAAGATGGTCGCTTATATGCAATCAATCCTGAAGCAGGTTTCTTCGGTGTAGCTCCTGGTACAAATACGAAGACTAACCCGAACTGTATGGCTACGCTTCATAAAGACGTGATCTATACAAACGTTGCCGTGACTGACAACGGTGAAGTATGGTGGGAAGGTCTTTCTAAAGAAGCACCTGCCAACCTAACGAACTGGAAAGGTCAACCACATACTGGTGAAGAAAAAGCAGCTCATCCAAATGCGCGTTTCACAGTTTCAGCTGGTCAATGCCCTTCTATTGATGCTGACTGGGAAAATCCAGCAGGTGTTCCAATCTCTGCGTTCATCTTTGGTGGTCGCCGTGCAGACACAGTGCCTCTAATTTCAGAAGCATTTGACTGGGTTGACGGTGTTTATAAAGCTGCAACAATGGGTTCTGAAACAACTGCTGCTGCTGTTGGTCAACAAGGTATTGTTCGTCGCGATCCATTTGCGATGCTTCCATTTGCTGGCTACAACATGGCTGACTACTTCACACATTGGTTAGAAATGGGTGAGAAAGTTGGCGAGAAAGCTGCAGCTGCTGGTAACAAGCTTCCTGGTATTTACAACGTGAACTGGTTCCGTCGTGATGCTGAAGGCAACTTTGTATGGCCTGGTTTCGGTCAAAACATGCGTGTTCTTGAGTGGATTATCGATCGCTGTGAAGGTCGTGCTGACGCTGTTGAAACTCCAATTGGTCGTGTTCCAACTTACGAACAGTTGAACTGGACTGGTTCAGACTTTACGAAAGAGCAATTTGACCTTGTGACTTCTCAAGACAAAGAGCAATGGATCAAAGAACTTGAAAGCCATACTGAATTATTTAACAAACTTGGTGATCGTTTACCAGAAGCGTTGAAAAAACGTCAAGCTGAGCTTTTAGAAGCGGTTAAATCTGCTTAAGCATGATGAGAAAAAAGGTCACTTCGGTGACCTTTTTTTACTTCAAACAAACTGAATAAAGTGTATTTAGTAACGTTTATTAGTACCAATAAGTTGTCACACTTATGGCATACTAATTTAAACAGCTTATTAGGATCAGATAATGAAAAAAATAGAAATGATTGGCTCTTGTTTAATCGCCCTTATGCTTACAGCCTGTCAATCTGTTCCGCGACAGCACAATGGAGCTACAGGATATCAAATTGAAAACAAATCAGAAAATTCTGCCACTATTTCGTATACCCTCTCTGCACGTGCCAACCAAAATATTGATGAACACAAATTGCAACGCACTTGCCAACAAGTTTTAGGACATACTCAACAGTATAAAACCACCATTTTGAGTGTAAATGAAATTGCTAATCCCAATTACAAAACTCAAGAAACTCAACAGGTTCAAATTGGCCAATCACGAACATCATTCGGACTCTCAAACACTCAAAGTCTATACAGCAATGAAGACTACAATACACGTCTTTCTTTAGAAACTAAGCCTAGTCTCTTACAAGTCGTTCGCTTTAACTGCACACTCTAAACTTAAGACACTCAATGTACTTCATTGAGTGTCTTATAAAAACTGACATTTCTAAATTCAGGTGATTCATCTAAGTCTGGCCATGTCGTTGCACTGCGCTCATCAAGCTTTTCATATTTCGGATGACTAAAGTTTTTCACACGACTATCCGCCACCCATACCTCGGGTGCAAATTTTAAAAACTCATCTAAGAAGAAACGGTTGCACTGGTCATATAACACATCAGCCGCCAACAAGATATCAACTTGCTCAGCTTTATATAAGTCATCCAAATATTCAAGCTCAACATCATTCAATTCAGCATTGGCACGACACGCATCCAAACTAATTTGATCAATGTCACAACAAATGACACGTTTTGCCCCAGCCATTTTCGCCGCAATCGCAACTACGCCTGAACCTGCGCCAAAGTCTAAAACCACTTTGTCTTTCACATGATGCGGTTCAGCCAATAACCATTGTGCCATTGCTAAACCTGATGCCCAACAGAAAATCCAATATGGCGTATCATTCCATATACGACGAATAACTTCATCATCTAGCTTATCGGTTGGAAAAACAGGTGGAATGAGCCAAAGTGAAATTGGTGTATCAGGCAATTGCTGTGCATGAAGTTCACAACCTGGAATCACATCATGTAAGGCTTTTAGTAAATGTTCAGGCGCTTTAGGAAATTGGAAAGTACAGCTCATTGGATTTTATTTTTAAATATACAAAATTTGAGTTTCAAATACGAAACCTAAATTAATAAAGAGAATTCCCTCTCCTTTTAAAGGAGAGGGTTAGCGAGAGGATTTATCTAACTCAATACCCTCACCCCAACCCTTTCCCTGAGCCGTATACGGCGCAAGAGAGGGAGATAATATTAACCTAAAGCTTTTTCAGCTGCTTCAACTGTTTGACAAATCAACGTTGTGATTGTCATTGGACCTACACCACCCGGTACTGGTGTGTAAGCTGAAGCAATTTCTTCAATACCAACAAGTTGAATATCGCCCACACCACCGCCATCACGTGGATGGAAACCAGCATCAACAACTACTGCACCAGGTTTAATCCAATCTTTTTGAATCAATTCAGCTTTACCCACTGCACCCACAATGATATCCGCTTGCTTCACAAAGCTAGCAAGGTCTTGTGTACGAGAGTGACAAATCGTTACAGTAGCATTCGCCTCGAGAAGCATAGCTGCCATTGGTTTACCCAAAATTGCAGATCGACCTACAACAACCGCATGCTTACCTTCGATTTCGATGTTGTTTTCTTTCAGAATCGTCATAATACCAGCAGGTGTCGCAGAACCGTAAGCCGCTTCACCCATTGCCATACGACCATAACCAAGGCAAGTAACACCATCCACATCTTTTTCAAGTGAGATCGCATCAAAGCACGCTCGCTCATCAATTTGCGCAGGTACTGGATGTTGTAAAAGAATACCGTGAACATCAGGATTTGCATTGAGTTTTTCAATTTCAGCAAGCAATTGTTCTGTCGTTGTTTCTTTTGGTAGTTCAACTTTAAGTGAATCCATACCAACACGGCGGCATGCATTACCCTTCATACGCACATAAGTTGCAGATGCACCATCGTCACCTACTAAAATCGTCGCAAGAATTGGAGTACGTCCTGATTTTGCTTTTAACGCTTCTACGCGAGTTAACAAATCAGCCTCAATTTGTTTTGCCAATGCACGACCATCTAAAACTAATGCCACGGCACATCTCCCAAGTGTTGATATGAATCAATTTCGCACATTCTACATGAATATTTTAAATAATTTCCGTTATATGCTGTTTTTCTGCACATACGAATAAAAGCACTATTGTTTTTTTTTCAGAGCTTGTTAATATACGCATCAACAAGACATGGCGGGGTGGCAGAGTGGTCATGCAGCGGACTGCAACTCCGTGTACGCCGGTTCGATTCCGACCTCCGCCTCCATCTTGTTAAGCCCGAGTGGTGAAATCGGTAGACACAGGGGATTTAAAATCCCCCGCCCACAAAGCGTGCCAGTTCGAGTCTGGCCTCGGGCACCATTCTTCTAATAGAGAATAATGGTGTAAATAAAGAACCCAGCGTAAGCTGGTTTTTTTATGTCTGCATTTTCTTTAAACTCATCTGCTATAATCACTCATCTTCAGAATTTCATATTCAAATGAATCAAAATCAGCAAGTTGCTCAATATCTTCAAGAACTAAAACAACAATATCCTCAAGCGTTTAAAAAAAACTTCTTGCTCTATAGTCAGTTAAAGACCAAAGGGATTCTAGATGAGCGTAAAGAACTGATCCCGCTTGCACTTGCATTAATGATTTTCCTCCCTTGCTCATATTTGTTAACCCTTTTGCTTAAACAACACATTGTTTTTTTAGAAGGCTTTCAATCTGGCGGGAGTGCTGTGTTGTGTATCATGTTATTTTTTATGCTGATTACGCCAATCATCCTCAAACAGATCAAGCATAGTAGCATCTCAACTTACCAGCAACTTAAAAATACCCCATTCAAACTGACCATCCTCATTCTTTTACAAAGTTTAAATATCGCTTTTATGGAAAGTTGGTTCTTACAGGGAATTTTGTTTTATTTCGCTATGAATTTTGGTTTCGTTAAATTTTATAAAGAGAATTTATTCCGAGAAAATACTTCTAAAGAAAACTATTACTACATTCAAGAAATTCGTAGAGTGGCTTTCTGGAGTTATAAACAAAATTTTAAGCTTAACTTAAAACTAATCTTTTCATCCAAAAACTCAAAGCATCAATTATTGATTGAACAAAAACAAAAAAATGCGCAACTTTATGTTCATTTGATGAACTATGAAAACAAATTGTGTATGCGCTACAAGCATACCGATATAGAAAAATATATCGATAGCATCATGTAGCGCTACGATCAACTTGCTTGCTGCATTACTTTAATTATATTCAAATTGGTATCATACGTTGTTGAGTGCAATCTGAGTTGATCAACTTGATACTTCTGTGAATGAATATCTGTTAAAAACAACCATTCTGCACTCAATTGCGTAGAATCAAAGCTCAATTTTAAATAGCCTCGTTGATTCAAATTACAAAAGCTTAATTCATCAATCAATTGGATAAACACTTGTTCAAATTGTTGCATTAAGTTCTCAGGTAAATTGAGATATTTCTCCATACCTGGTGAAGAAACTGAACTTGTTGCTAATTCAATCCCCACCTTCTCACCATTTTGTTGATGTAATGCAGACTCCCACGCATTATGGGTATCTCCAGCCAACACAACAACTTTCTTCTGATACTGCTCATACAAAGCATAAACACGCTCACGCTCAGCATAATAACCATCCCAAGCGTCTAAATTATAAGGAATCACGGTTAGGATTCTTAATAATTCAGCGTCAGTTAAGCTCGGGTCACTATTTTTATAACGCAATTTAATCGCGACCAGCTCCATCAGACGTTTTTGAGCTTCTATTAAAAAGTTGTCATCTACCATTCCACTTTTGGCAACATTTAATATTTGCAATACTTCAGCAGGTACCAACATTTTCGCCATCAATACTTGCTGACCCAATACATTCCATATTGCACGAGAACTCTGAAGACTATTCGCCAACCAATTTAACTGATCTATCCCTATTAGCTGTCGCTGCTCATTCAATAATGCCGCTCTAAATTGCTCAACATTTAGATTTTCACCATCCATAAATGAAGCAAAAGCCAGTTGCTCATCTCGTGCCAACATACGTGTATCTAGCATATTAAGTTGAACTAAATCACCAAAATTAAACTGACGATAAATATGAAGAATATCGTTATTGCTTTTTTCGCGGATTGGCATCCACTCAAAATAAGCGGTTAGGGCTGCTGTTCTTCGTGCTACGAAATCTCCCTCTAAATCAGGTTGATGATTCTGCGCACCAGCTCTCCATGCATCATTTGTCAGCTCATGATCATCCCAAATCAGAATAAATGGATGACGTTGATGAACCGCTTGTAAATCAGGATCTGTTCGATATTTTGCATAACGTTTTCGATAATCTTCTAGACGGTAAATCTCGTTTTGATTATCCACATCGAGTGTTCTACCAAGCTTTTCGGCTTGTTCAGCTGCATACCCATCTTTGCCATATTCGTAAATATAGTCACCCAGATGCAGCACAGCATCCACGTCCTGCTTCGCAATTTCACGGTACACATAAAAATAACCAGCAGGATAATTTGAGCATGAGCATACCGCAAAGTTAACCGCATTGGACTTGGTTGCTAAGGTCTTCGTACGACCAATTGGAGAATGTATCTGCCCATATTTAAATCGGTAATAATAACGAGTATCGGCACTCAAATTAAGTACATCGACTTTCAAGCAAAAGTCTTTAGCAGCAGAAGTCTTGATTTTCCCCAT
The DNA here is from genome assembly GCF_056779935.1 of Acinetobacter sp. ANC_7512. Lineage (NCBI taxonomy): Bacteria > Pseudomonadati > Pseudomonadota > Gammaproteobacteria > Moraxellales > Moraxellaceae > Acinetobacter > Acinetobacter sp. ANC_7512. Next base: position 238,401 of record NZ_JBWYIX010000003.1, read on the forward strand.
CTGAACAATATTTGAAAAATTCTCATCAAGTGCAATTTCCCAATCTAATTCATATGTTGCCGCCACATCTGTAGGTGTTATTCGCGACCAAAGAATTATTCGATCCTGTAATGGATCTCCACTCGCCACTCCATGCAAAAAATCAACTTTATGCTCATTGCTGGTTTGACCATCGCCATTACATGCTGTAATCAGAACAGGCAGTGAAATCGCACCTAATCCAGCCAATGAATTTTTAATTAATGCGCGTCTTGAGATTTTATTTTTCATTTTATTTACGAATTGGCGAGTTATTTTAACTTCGAACTTAAACCGCATTTATGAAGCTAAAATTGCAATCAGATGACAATTTAATGTACAAATATCATAAACCATCGCCCCAAAATTTATATTTTTTAATCTAATAAATGCAAGTTGATTGAAAAGAAAGCAAATAATACGATTTTCTCTTGCCAAGCTTAAAAGTGTCCTCTATTATTGCGCACATGCCCGAGTGGTGAAATCGGTAGACACAGGGGATTTAAAATCCCCCGCCCTCAAAGCGTGCCAGTTCGAGTCTGGCCTCGGGCACCATTCTTCTGATAGAGAATAATGGTGTAAATAAAGAACCCAGCGTAAGCTGGTTTTTTTATGCCTAGCGTTTAGCCACAACAATAACAACACAAAAAAATAGAGAGCGATTTACCACTCTCTATTTGAAACAAGTTCTTCCATTTCGATATCTAAAAATCCCTCTTCCTGAACGACCATCATCATTGCCTCAGCAATATAGTCTGCTGCTGCATCATCAAGAGAAGAATCAAGATCTTCGAACTGAGGTTTCATCTCATTAATTTCCGCCACAATATCATTGGCGATTTGATAAATCTCAGCATCGGAATTCACCTTAGATACCTTCTTTGAGAATTTTTCAATGAGTTGCTGAATTTCAGCCACGAGAATATCAGGATAATATTCATCGTCGAACATCGGGAGAAGTACATCATTCAACATATTAAAGCTCAAGTAATAGCATTAACAAAAACCGAGCTTATATAACACAAGCTAGACATTAAACCAACAATAAAAACGAGGAGTAAATCTCAGTTTTAATCAAAGTATAACTAAGCTAATATTTTCATTGATGATTTTAACCGTCTTAAATCTGCCTTTAATTTAACTAACACTATTCATTGCTGCCCAAATTTGAATAGCTTGCACCATTTCTTTTACATCATGTGCTCTGACCATACATGCTCCTTGCTGTATGCTTAACAGATGCCCCGTCACCGAACCCACTGCACGTTCATGGGCAGGTACACCACCTAAAGCTTCACCAATAAATCGCTTACGAGATAATGCAGAAAGCATTGGATAGCCCAACTCATTTAATTTATACAACTCTTTTAATAATTTCAGGTTTTGATGTGCATTTTTTGCAAATCCGAAACCCGGATCAATCATGATATTTTCAGGTTTAATTCCTGCATTTAATGCTGCATCTAATCGAGTTTGCAATTCTGAAATCACATCTAAAGTAATATCATCATATTGATCCAACTGGTTCATTGTGGTTGGCTCACCACGCATATGCATGATAATGACTGGAATATCTAATTCCGCAGCTGTTTCTAAAGCATGTGGCTTTGTTAATGCTCTGACATCATTCCAAATATGCGCTCCAGCTTTAACCGCCTTTTTAATCACTTCTGGTTGAGAAGTGTCGATTGAGATCACTACATTCAATTTTGACAACGCTTCAACGACCGGAACTACACGATCTACTTCATCTTGAACATCAACAGCAGATGCGCCAGGGCGAGTTGACTCACCACCTACATCAATAACACTCGCCCCTTCAGCAATCATTTGCTTTGCTCTCTCTAGTGCCGCCTCTACACTATTGTGTTTACCACCATCACTAAACGAATCTGGCGTTACATTTAACACACCCATTACATGAGGCTTTGACAAATCAAGTTCCAATGCACCACATTTAAGAATCTGATTAGGTAAAGAGATAAGTTGCATATTGATGTTCCTAGAAAATCTATTCACATGATATCAAGTAAAATTTAAACATGAGGGATAATTTCAACACAAAAAAAAGAGCCTCATAAGAGGCTCCTTCATTTTAGCTTGCTGGTAAAGGTGGTGGCGTTGAAGGACCATCTGTAGGGGTTACATCTACAATTGGATTCTCAGCCACATATACCTTAGGTGGTTGAGGTTCACGACCTTCCATAATGTCACGGATTTGATCACGATCAATCGTTTCCCACTCAAGCAAAGCTTTTACCATCGCATGGGCAATATCTTTATTATTTTCTAAGATATCACGTGCAACTTTGTACTGCTCATCTAGGATACGGCGAATTTCACGATCAACTTCAAGTTGAGTCGTTTCAGAAATAGTACGACCACCTAGACTACCCATAAATGACTGTTGAGCATCTTCTTCATAAACCATGACACCCATCTTGTCAGACATACCGTACTTAGTCACCATTGCACGCGCCATTTTTGTTGCACGTTCAAAGTCATTAGAAGCCCCAGTCGACATCTGATTAATGAAAATTTCTTCTGCAATACGACCACCAAACAGAATAGAAAGCTCATTCAACATTTTGTCTTTGTAATGACTGGTTTGATCAAACTCTGGAAGCTGCCAAGTTACACCTAATGCCCAACCACGTGGCATGATCGTGACTTTATGTACTGGGTCTGTGCCTGGAAGCATTTCAGCTACAATCGCATGACCTGCTTCATGATAAGCCGTTGCGCGACGCTCTTCTTCACGAAGAACCATTGATTTACGCTCTGGCCCCATATAAAGCTTATCTTTTGCATCTTCAAAGTCATGCATATCGACCGTATTTTTATTACGACGTGCAGCAAATAACGCAGCTTCATTGACTAAGTTTGCCAATTGCGCACCAGAGAACCCTGGAGTACCACGTGCCAATACTTTGACATCCACACCAGTCACTGAAGGTAATTTTTTCAAATGCACATTCAGGATTTGCTCACGACCTTTAATATCTGGAAGTCCAACCATCACTTGACGGTCGAAACGTCCCGGACGAAGCAAAGCTTTATCTAGCACGTCAGCACGGTTAGTCGCAGCAATAACGATGATACCTTCATTACCTTCGAAACCATCCATTTCTACCAACATCTGGTTCAAGGTTTGTTCGCGCTCATCGTGACCACCACCAGTACCTGAACCACGATGACGACCCACCGCATCAATCTCATCAATGAAAATGATACACGGCGCATGGCGTTTCGCTTGCTCAAACATATCACGTACACGTGATGCACCAACACCAACGAACATTTCTACGAAGTCTGAACCTGAGATACTAAAGAATGGAACCTTAGCCTCTCCAGCAATCGCTTTCGCAAGTAAAGTTTTACCTGTGCCCGGTGGACCTACCATCAGGACACCACGAGGAATGCTAGCACCAAGACGCTTAAACTTTGTTGGATCTTTCAAGAAATCAACAATTTCAACGACTTCTTGTTTCGCTTCGTCACAACCCGCAACATCTGTGAAAGTGACTTTGATTTGGTCTTCTGAAAGCATTTTTGCTTTTGACTTACCAAAACTCATCGGGCCGTTTTTACCACCAGCACCGCCACCCATGTTGCGCATAAAGAACATGAATAACAAAATGATTAAAAGTACTGGAAAGCTTGCGATCAAAAGCTGCATCAATAAACCTTGACGTTGCGGAGCAGTGCCCTCAACAACCACATTATTTTTGATGAGATTCGGCATTAACTCAGGATCTTGAACCGCAGGACGAATACTCTCAAATGGAGAACCATTTACTTTTTCGCCACTAATTCGTTCACCGTCAATGGTAACTTGTTTAATTTGACCAGCATTAACCGCTGCAACAAATTCTGAATAGTTCAATGCAGCAGGCTTATCACGGTCACTAATGTTGCTGAAAATTAATATCAGCACACCAAGTATAACAAGCCATAAAACGGCATTCTTAAAGAGATCGCTCAAAGCTTTATTCCCATATCAATCTAATTTGATCATGCCCAAAATTGGGTGACCTTTAACAAAAAGCGAGTAAATCAATTTCGCAATAAAATATTCAAAAGGTACAAAATGCACATTTTTTAGCGACTTGGCAAGTCACTTTATTGCGATTTCTTTTTACGGCCCTGTCCAATTAAAAAAACTTCCTTCGAACGAGCACGCGAGGCAGCAGGCTTTGCAGTTTTTAATACTTCAAAACTGTCTACAACTTCCTTACGGAATTCGTCAAAACCAGTTCCTTGGAAAACTTTGACAACAAACTGTCCTTTCGGACCTAAAACTTTATTGGCAAAGTCTAATGCAAGTTCACACAAATAAATTTGTCGAGGTTGATCAACGGCCTTATTACCTGATGTATTGGGGGCCATATCTGAAATTACAACGTCTACAGTTCGTCCATTTAAAATATTTAACAATTTTTCGAAAACTTCCTCTTCTCGAAAGTCTCCTTGCAGGAACGTCACATCTGGAAGTGCATCCATTTCCAAAATATCTGATGCAATCACTAAACCTTTATCACCCACTAATTTTCCGGCGATTTGGGACCAACTACCAGGTGCAGCACCAAGGTCCACGACAGTCATACCAGGTTTAATGATTTTGTATTTCTCTTGGATTTCAAGCAATTTATATGCAGCACGCGCACGATAACCTTCCTTTTGTGCTTTTTTCACAAACGGGTCATCTAAATGCTCTCTCATCCACGCACGACTACTTTTGGATAACTTCTGATTGGTAATGCGTGTTGCCATAACTCTTTAAATACACGTAATCTTCTAACTTTTTATTGTACGTGAATTTTATCCCCCTTGCAGTATTCATCTGTATCTAATTCAAGATTATCGTTTATGTTTTTTTGATTTAAGTTGATCGATTATTTCTGAGAAACATAAGCGTTTGATCTCTTGATTTGCTATACTAAGTCGTTTTTAAAATTAGGTTATCTTTATGGCGGCTTTATCAATTCAGGAACGCAAACGTTTGCGTCAAATCGGACATGCACTTAACCCAGTGGTAATGTTAGGTGGTCAAGGTTTAACTGAAAATGTCATTGAAGAAACTCAACGTGCTTTAAATGATCATGAGTTAATTAAAGTAAAAATTGGCGGTGAAGATCGTGATGCTCGTGCAACAGTCATTACTGAAATCGCCGAAGTCACTGGTGCAGAGGTTGTTCAAACCATTGGAAAGATTGCACTTTTATATAAGAAAGCGGCAAAACAAAATCCTAAACTTTCGAATCTTGTTCGCCACGCACATCTTTCTAATTAATTTGAGTTGCATTGAATGGCAAGTTACGAACTAAATTCTTTTGACCGTTACTTTGACATCTCCTTGGTTGGTGCAATTGAACAAGCGAGTCCATACACACTAAATGTGGGCTATTGGTTACGTGACCCAAATCAATACTTAGTTTATCCGGAAATTGTAGCTGGTCATCCACGACGAGATTTTCTTTGGGAAGAAACCTGCTTTGAAATTTTCATTGGGGTGAAAGATCAGGACTTTTATCGTGAAGTCAATCTCTCCCCTTCTCAAGCTTGGCAATCGTATCAATTTGAAGAGTATCGTTACCCTGAAGATATGCCACCTCAAGCAGCTTATGACATAGAACTGAATTCACTCAAAAAGACGCACTATGGTTTAAATGTGAGCCTTGATCTAACGGAGTTTATGTTAAAACATAAATTGAAATGGCAGGATATTTTTATTGGCTTATCCGCTGTATTAAACACATCGCAAGCTAAACATTATTATGCGATGCAGCATAGTAGTCCTGAGGCTGACTTCCATAACAAGCGCGATTGGTTGCATCAGTTTTAAAAAAAATAGTGAGATTTAATCTCACTATTTTTTTTTACCCCAATATTTCAGTTCTATAGTTGTAGACTCTTCCCACCTCCTTTAGAGTTAAGTTTTATACAGCTGATCTCAACGTGTTATATCTAGTTATATTTGTAATTCCTGTTATTCATTTCTAATTTCAAAATTGTCCTTAATCACTTGAACAGCCAAATCTGCTCTTAAATATTTCTTCACAAACACCGAAGTAGCGTCAAATCTCTTTAAATTCGATCTCGGTTTAATTTTTAAAACCCAGCATGCTAACTACCAATTTCATCTTTAAATAATTGAACCTACGCTTTTAACAAGCAATTCAATATTTACCTCTATTTTCCATATTTAATCAGTCCTTTCTAAAATACTTGTAAATTGACCTAATTAGTACTTTTTTCGAACTTTTAGGAAGCATTTGGAGCAACTTCAACATTTGTTCTATTTAACAAATCAGCTTTTCAGAAGCTTTGTTATTCTGTTTCAGAAACTTAGCTTATTAATTGTAAGTCTACGTAAATTTTGATAAATCGTGATAAAACTTAACTTTTGAATTATTAAACAATTCTTACATTCTTAGACTTTTGTCCAAAGTTTAAAAAGCAGACTTTTAAACAAATTACAAGGTATATATCTGACGAATTCAGGTTTATTTACGTGGACTTTATCAAGGTGTTTGCGTATAATGCCGTGTTAAGTTCAAGCGAGCAGATGTAAGGAGGGTGGGTTTTAAAGTAGCCTTCCTTTTTTTTCGTCTACTCGCTTTTTTACAGCCTAAATTTCAGGAGCTTTGGTTTGAGCACCCCAGCAATTTTAGCCCTTGCCGATGGTACGATCTTTAAAGGAACGTCAATCGGTGCATCGGGTAGTACGACTGGTGAAGTCGTTTTCAACACTGCCATGACTGGCTATCAAGAAATTTTGACTGACCCAAGTTATGCACAACAGCTTGTTACGCTTACCTATCCACACATTGGTAACACAGGTTGTAATGATGAAGACGCTGAGTCAGGTCGAATTCATAAAGTATGGGCAAACGGATTGATCATTCGTGACCTACCTTTATTGCACAGCAACTTCCGATCTACGCAATCTTTAGGCGAATACTTAAAATCTCACAATGTTGTCGCTATCGCTGACATTGATACACGTAAACTGACACGTATTTTACGTGCTAAAGGTGCACAAAACGGTTGTATCTTAGCTGGTGAAAATATTACAGAAGAAGAAGCTTTAGAAAAAGCTCGTGCATTCGGCGGTCTGAATGGTTTAGACCTTGCGAAAGAATGCTGTGATCCAAACGGTTTCGAATGGACTGAAGGTTCTTGGAAATTAGGTCAAGGTTTCTCCCAACCAGAAGCAAAATTTCATGTTGTCGCATATGATTACGGTGTCAAAACCAACATCTTACGTATGCTCGCAGACCGCGGTTGTAAATTAACTGTTGTACCTGCACAAACTCCTGCTGAAAAAGTTCTTGCTCTAAATCCAGATGGCGTATTCTTATCGAATGGTCCTGGCGATCCTGCAGCATGTGACTATGCAATTGAAGCTGTAAAAACAATTGTTGAAGATGCTCGTAACGTACCTGTATTTGGTATTTGCTTGGGTCACCAAATTCTTGCTCTCGCTTCTGGCGCTAAAACGGTGAAAATGCCTCATGGTCACCATGGTGCGAACCATCCTGTACAAAACATCGAAGATGGTACAGTGATGATTACTTCTCAAAACCATGGCTTCGCAGTGGATGCAGAAACATTACCTGCAAACCTTAAAGCGACGCACAAATCATTGTTCGATCAAACTCTTCAAGGGATTCATCGTACAGATAAGCCTGCGTTTAGTTTCCAAGGTCACCCAGAAGCAAGCCCAGGTCCACATGACTGCGCACCATTGTTCGATCATTTCATCGAACTTATTGAAGCATCTAAGAAGTAATTGAGGAGCAAATAATGCCAAAGCGTACGGATATTAAAAGCATCTTAATTATTGGTGCTGGTCCAATTGTTATCGGTCAGGCGTGTGAGTTTGACTACTCAGGTGCACAAGCATGTAAAGCATTACGTGAAGAAGGTTACCGTGTAATTCTGGTAAACTCTAACCCTGCAACGATCATGACTGACCCTGCAATGGCAGATGCAACGTATATCGAGCCAATCACTTGGCAAACTGTTGCAGCGATCATTGAGAAAGAACGCCCAGACGCAGTTCTTCCAACAATGGGTGGTCAGACTGCATTGAACTGTGCCCTTGCCCTTGATGAGCATGGCATTTTAGAAAAATTCAATGTTGAATTGATTGGTGCAACGAAAGAAGCGATCGAAAAAGCGGAAGACCGTAAACTTTTCGACCAAGCAATGCGTAAAATTGGTCTTGAATGTCCAAAAGCAGCAATCGCTGAATCAATGGAAGAAGCTTTAGAAATTCAAGCACGTTTCGGCTTCCCAGTGATTATCCGTCCATCATTCACCATGGGTGGTTCAGGCGGTGGTATCGCATACAACAAAGAAGAATTCCTTGAAATCTGTGAACGCGGTTTCGATCTTTCTCCAACCAAACAATTATTGATCGATGAATCTTTAATTGGTTGGAAAGAATATGAGATGGAAGTTGTTCGTGACAAAAACGACAACTGTATCATCGTCTGTTCGATTGAAAACTTTGACCCAATGGGCGTACACACAGGTGACTCAATCACTGTTGCACCTGCACAAACATTAACAGATAAAGAATATCAGTTAATGCGTAATGCATCTTTAGCAGTGTTACGTGAGATTGGTGTAGAAACAGGTGGTTCTAACGTACAGTTTGGTATTTGTCCAAATACTGGCCGTATGGTTGTGATCGAGATGAACCCACGTGTATCTCGTTCTTCTGCATTGGCTTCAAAAGCAACTGGTTTCCCTATTGCGAAAATCGCTGCGAAATTAGCGGTTGGTTATACCCTTGATGAGCTTAAAAACGACATCACTGGCGGTACAACTCCAGCATCTTTCGAACCTGCGATTGACTACGTTGTAACTAAAGTTCCACGTTTCAACTTTGAGAAATTCCCACAAGCTGACGCAACTTTAACCACACAGATGAAATCTGTTGGTGAAGTGATGGCGATTGGTCGTAACTTCCAAGAGTCTATGAACAAAGCACTTCGTGGCCTTGAAGTGGGTGCAACTGGCTTTGATGAAAAAATCGAAGTGGGTGCTGAAGGCGCGCGTGAGAAAATCTTACAAGAACTTCGTGTTCCGGGTCCTGAGCGTATTTGGTATGTTGCTGATGCTTTCCGTCACGGCTTTACATTAGAAGATGTATTCCAAGCGACTAAGATCGACAAATGGTTCTTGATCCAAATCGAAGACATCATCAAAACAGAAAACCAAATCAAAACTTTAGGTTTTGGCGATCTAAATGCGGACAACATCCGTTCATTTAAACGTAAAGGTTTATCTGACCTTCGCATTGCGAACTTGATGGGTATTTCACAAAAACAATTCCGTAAACATCGTTGGAACTTGGGCGTAACCCCAGTTTACAAACGTGTAGATACTTGTGCTGCTGAGTTTGAATCAGACACAGCGTATATGTATTCAACTTACGATGACGAATGTGAATCAAACCCGTCTAGCAAAGACAAGATCATGGTGATCGGTGGTGGTCCTAACCGTATTGGTCAAGGTATCGAATTCGATTACTGCTGTGTACACGCGGCGCTTGCAATGCGTGAAGACGGTTATGAAACAATCATGGTGAACTGTAACCCAGAAACGGTTTCTACTGACTATGACACATCTGATCGCCTGTACTTCGAACCAATTACACTTGAAGATGTGTTAGAAATCGTACGTATTGAGAAGCCAAAAGGCATCATCGTACAGTACGGTGGTCAAACACCACTTAAATTGGCTCGTGCTTTAGAAGAAGCTGGTGCACCAATTATTGGTACATCTCCTGATGCGATTGACCGTGCAGAAGACCGTGAACGTTTCCAACAAATGATTCAACGTCTGCAACTTCGTCAACCAAACAACAGCATTGTAAAATCTGCTGAAGAAGGTATGGCTGAAGCAGCGAAAGTTGGCTATCCACTTGTAGTACGTCCATCATATGTACTTGGTGGTCGCGCGATGGAAATCGTATACAACGATGAGGAGTTACGTCGCTATTTACGTGATGCTGTTCAAGCTTCTAACGATGCCCCTGTTCTTCTTGACCGCTTCCTAGACGACGCGATCGAAGTTGACGTAGACTGCGTATCTGACGGTAAAGACGTGGTGATCGGCGGTATCATGCAGCACATCGAACAAGCAGGTATCCACTCAGGTGACTCTGCATGTTCGATCCCTCCTTACTCTCTTTCTAAAGAGATTCAGGACGAAATGCGCCGTCAAACTATCGCGATGGCGAAAGAGCTTGGTGTTGTTGGTTTAATGAACGTACAGTTTGCTGTTAAAGGCGAAGACGTTTACATCTTAGAAGTGAACCCACGTGCATCACGTACAGTTCCATTTGTATCTAAGTGTATCGGTGAGTCTTTAGCGAAAGTCGCTGCACGTTGTATGGCGGGTCAATCTTTAGAATCTCAAGGATTCACTACAGAGATTATCCCTGAGCACTTCTCTGTTAAAGAAGCAGTGTTCCCATTCAACAAGTTCCCTGGTGTTGATCCAATCCTTGGGCCTGAGATGAAATCTACAGGTGAAGTAATGGGTGTTGGTAAAACATTTGGTGAAGCGTTCTATAAAGCTGTATTAGGTGCAAATGAGCGTTTACCAGGTCTTCCAACGGAAGGTGAAGTTAAACATGCGTTCATCTCTGTACGTGATTCTGATAAACCGCGTGCAGCAGGTATTGCAAAACAACTTGCTGATTTTGGTTTCAAAATTCTTGCAACTGGCGGCACGTATGACGTGATTAAAGCTGCTGGTATTGAATGTGAACGTGTAAATAAAGTGACTGAAGGTCGTCCAAATATTGTGGACCGCTTGAAAAATGGCGAAATACACCTCATTATCAATACAACAGAAGGTAAACAAGCTCAGCAGGATTCGTTCTCAATCCGCCGTTCTGCACTTCAAGGTAAGGTCTATCATACGACTACCCTTAATGGTGCAGATGCAGTTTGCCAAGCTTTAGCAATCAAATTGCCAATGGATGTATATCGTTTGCAAGACTTACAAACAGTAGGTTAATACACTACCAAGAAGTCCCGCCACCTCTTGGTGGCGGGCTTTTTTTCATTTATAGACTTAGTATTTTTAATACTTACTTTTTTGAGGGACAACTATGCAACGTTATCCTATGACACCTCAAGGCAAAGAAGCGCTTGAGAAAGAATTACACCAACTTAAAACTGTAGATCGTCCTCGTATTACAGCAGCGATTGCTGAAGCACGTGAACACGGAGATCTCAAAGAAAACGCGGAATACCACGCTGCACGTGAGCAACAAGGTTTCTGTGAAGGCCGTATCCAAGATATCGAAGGAAAATTGGGTGCTGCACAAGTGATTGACGTTAAAGAACTTGAGCAAAATGGACGCGTTGTTTTTGGCGTGACTGTCACAATTGAAAATTTGGATACTGAAGAACGTAAAACGTATCAAATTGTTGGTGACGACGAAGCAGATTTTAAAATTAACAAAATATCTGTGAATTCCCCTATCGCGCGTGGTCTTTTGGGTAAAAATGAAGGCGATGAAGTTAAAATTACGACACCTCAAGGTGAAGTTGAATACGAAATTGTGAGCGTAGAATATCTTTAATTCTTGATATTTTAGGCTATAAACCCCTCTGATGAGGGGTTTTTTATTTTCATTTTAATTGATTCATTGTTTTTGCTAGATGCACTTTTCCAGCTTCATGAAGCTTCGTAATAACATTACGAAAATCTTTTTCCTCTCTATTTTGACTTAGTTTTGATTTAGCAATGATTCTTTCAATTTTAATTTCAAATACAACAAAATGGTTGAGCATTTCCATCAAGAAATCTTTTGGTGCATCTGCCATTTTCCAAGCATTTTTACCATTCGTGATACGTTCATGTTGTTGGGTGAGTTGACCTAATACTGCAAGTTTAGTTTTCTGATCATGATAAAACTGAATTTCACCATTAATGTGTACGACTTGATAATTCCAAGTAGGTACTTTTTTGTGATCTTCAAATTTTGAAGGATAATAATTCGGTGAAATATAAGCATCCTCTGCTTTAAAGATGCATAGTATTTGATTATTCAAAATCGAATGATTGAATAGTGTATTCTGCAATGAAACATGTCCTCTCAATGTTTGTTCATCTACTAATATGAGCGGGATATGTTCAGCAATTAACCCTGTTTGAGTCTGTGCGACCAAAGATGCAAGAGGATACTCCTTTATTATTCTATATATTTCTTCAGGTCTATCTTCTCTAAATTCTGTTTCAACAAACATAGCTTTTCCATTCTTCTAATGCTCAATGAATATAAAAGTTTTTATTCAGGATGTAAGTTTTAATTGGTATATAATGCCCTGAAATATTCTCCTTTTATTTCACCATGTCTGAAAAGCTGATCAACTCCCCTGTCAATCACTGGTGCGAATTCGAATTTATCTCTAAAACAGTCAAAAATCCGAATATTCATATTAAAGGCAATTACAGTTATTACTCAGCCTATTGGGATCAAGGTTTTGAGCGTTGTGTAGTGCGTTATCTACATGACAAACCTTCGACACCAGAAAAACCCATCGATCAGCTTTATATTGGCAATTTTGTCTGTTTTGGCGCTGAGTGTGTCATCATGATGGGTGGAAATCAGTTACACCGTACCGACTGGATTTCAGCATTTCCTTTTGATACGCGTAGTTTTGTGCCTGCTGGCGATACTGTCATTGGTGATGGTTGTTGGATTGGTAGTCGTGCCATGATTATGCAAGGGGTAAAACTTGGTGAAGGTGCAGTCGTTGCTACAGGTGCAGTCGTGACCAAAGATGTACCGCCTTATGCTGTCGTCGGTGGTGTACCTGCTAAAATTATTAAATACCGTCTCCCTGAACAAGATATTAAAAAATTGCTTTCTCTTAAGCTATATGACTTAGATGAAAAGCAGTTTTTAAAAATGCGTGAACAGTTGCAGACCGATGATATTGAAAAATTATCAATATTTTTCAAATAGTCCTGTTTTTATATATTGCATCCAAATCGAATTAAAATCCTTAATATCTTTTAATTTACTAATACAATAAGGGCTCAAGAACCTTTGAAGAGTTTGATTTTTATGATCCTTTTGCCCTACAGTCTTAAATCTTTCTTCTATATCTAAAAGTGTTTCATACAAATTGCAAATAATAATGTCATCGATATTTTTTTCGTTCAATAATTGCTGTCGGATAAAATAAGATTTTGTCGTATATCCATTTTCATCGCCGTTTAAATAGTTGAATAAATAATCAATTATCTTATGCAAATAATTAGCTGAAATATTAAAATTTTCATCAAAGATGAAAGCATTTAAAATTAGATTAAGCTTGAAATCATTTGTTCTCAAGAGTGCATATTGATTAATTTTTTTCACCAACTCTCTAGAATTGTATTCTTTGCTAGATTGCAAACTTAAAATCCAAAAAAACAATTCATTTTTAGTATCTACAGATGTTAATTCGCCGATACGATATAACTGCTGTGCTATTACCTCTTCATACAACTGCGTCTTTCCTAAGTTAGGAAATTCAACAGTAAAATCAATAAACTTTGTTAAATATTCTTCACCAAGACTTTCATCATAACCATAGTTATGACAAACCACTTTTGAAAATTGGGTTTTATCCATTACCAAAACAAAAACAATTTTTGGAATGTCAAAAAAATGTTTAATCCTTTCAATTAAACGAATAGCAAAATCAGGTCGGCAACGATCTAGCTCATCAATAATAAATACCAATGGCTTTTCTAATTTTGCAGCAAGTTCAGCGAGCTCTTGCTTAAAATCTTGAATGGTTTGCTTTTCGATATGATGATTTTCAATCTTCTTCTCAATGTGCTCTTTAACTTTATTGGCTATTTCTTCACTTGCTGTGTCATATACATCTTTGCCCTCTTTATAGACCTCTTGTAAAGCTTCACCTGCACCGCCTAGTCCTACCAAATGCAAACCTGCTTTTGCAGCAATTAATGGCATGACAGCCGCCAAAGAAATTAATACCGAAGCAGTCTTAGAGTTAAAATCTTTAATATCAGCATCATCGATCTCATTTGCATCGTTCAAAGCATGGCTAATCTCTGCTGCAATCGTCAAAAATGGATCATCTAAATAATCATTGGCAAAAGCATCTAAATAAACAACTTGGTGACTTTGATCTTCTAAATGCTTTTTCCAATGCCTTACAAACCAGGTCTTACCTTCACCCCAACGAGCATCTAAAGCTAGAACAGCACCACAATTTAAGCGATCTACATAACGTTCTAATTGCTCACCTAGACGACGACGATCCCATAAATCGCCTTCCCAAGCGATTTCAATATTCTCAAAATCATCATGAATGATATTTACTGGATAATCTTTCATTGTTGTTAAAATTCAGTTGCTTATTTTCCAAATATCTTATCATTATCACTCTTAAAGACATAAAAAACCCACTCAAACGGAGTGGGTTTTCAAAATATAGTCGCTAAAGTAAGGCTTATACTTTTTAATTCTAATTATAGACTCCATACTTTATAAAGATATCTGACGCATCCTTAATTACATCTCTACCCATCACAATATTTTCAAATTGATCTTTTTATGATTCAGTTAATCAAATTTCATTCTTCATAGTTCGTTACCATCTTATATCTCTAAAATTTTAAGATAATAAATCAAAAACAATAACTTAATATAAAAAACCATAGCTTTACACTTGGTTTTATTTTGAACAATTTAGGTCTATGATGAACTTATACACTTTTAAATAGAACGGTTAAAAAGGAGAACAACATGAGTTATCAAAATATCCTTGTTCCAGTGGATGGTTCAGAAGTAGCACTCAACGTCGTTCAGCATGCTGTTGAATTGGCTAAAGCATTTAATAGCAAAATTACCGTTGTTCAAGTGATGACACTCGATCCCTATATCGCAGCCGAATATCTCTCAGATGGGCAGTCAAATCTTTTAATTGAACGAGCACGAAAATTTATTGAAGATAACCTAGCTCAAGCTAAGGCAAAGTTTAATGAATATGGAGTAGACGTAGAGACAAAAATACTCGAAGGAGAAAGTATTCACCGTACAATAATGAAAGCGATTGATGAGCTTAATATTGATTTGATTGTTATCAGCTCGCACGGTCGCACAGGATTCAAGAAATTAATTATGGGCAGTGTCGCACAAAGCCTCATTACCGAAGTCAATGTACCTGTTTTTGTCGTAAAGCAATAATAACGGATAGCTCCGTATACCGTCATACGGAGCTACTCGAACCATCCAAAAATCTTGAAATCTATTTTGCCATTGTTAAACACAACTCCCTCTTCAAGTAATCTAGCTTGCTGGCAATTAAAACCTTGATCATCCAAACGCTGATGACTAATTTTACCTTGCGCATTAATGACACGATGCCAAGGCAAGTCGCTACTCACATCTAATTGATTCAAAACACGACCAACCAACCGGGCATGTTTAGGCAGTCCTGACATCGCAGCAATTTGGCCATAACTGGCTACTTTCCCATAAGGAATTTGTGACACTGTGGCCAAGATCAACTGTGCCATTTCCGCTGATACTGATCGATTCATCAATAATTGACCTATAGTTTATCGGATGATTGATTTGAGCAAATGCATTTCATAACAGACTCACTTAATCTAAATTTGCACAATAACAATACACAGAGAAATACAATGAAAAGGATATTTTCACACTTACTTGCTGCTTCAATTGCAGTTGGTACAATCTCTATTACATCGACAACTCAAGCCGCGCCAAGCAGTATAAATATACAAAATATTTTACAACAAGAACGTGCTTGGGCTGGACTGAATACCAAGCGCATTAAAGTCTCCGACATCGATTGGGCTTACAGTGAAGGTGGAACTAAAGGCAAACCAGTACTTATGCTTGTGCATGGTCTTGCAGGCAGTCGGGATAATTGGAATCGAGTCGCTCGCTATCTGACACCACATTATCACGTCATTATTCCTGATTTACCTGGACAAGGTGATAGTAAAGTAGCTGCAGATTTTGATTATTCAATTCCAAATCTAACCGAAAAATTACGTCGCTTTGCGGAAGCCATTCATGTTGATCAAAATCTAAATGTTGCCGGTCACTCCATGGGCGGTGCTGTAGCATTACTCTATGCAGCTCAGTATCCAATCGATACTAAATCATTACTACTCATTAACAGTGCAGGTGTATTTAAATCAGCCAATACGCCTTACTTAAAAGACCCAAACTTACTCAAAAATTTTATCGTTTCTAGACCTGGAGATTTTGATCGGTTATTTAAAATTGCTACGCAGCAACCTCCATTTATACCGAACGAACTGAAAGTCGAACAAGAAAAGCTCATGATATCCAATGTTACGAATAACACAAAACTCGTCGAGCAACTTATTCTCATGTCCAAATCATTTACACCTGAAACATTTGCGCTAGCGGCTCGTTCAATCGATCAACCATCACTCATCATATGGGGAGATCGTGATCAAATTATTAATGTAGAAGCTGCAGCTGAACTGAAAGGATTACTGAAAAATGCTCAAGAGCCTATCATCTTAAAAGGTGTAGGTCATACACCAATATTGGAACAAGAACAAATCCTCGTACAACATTATTTAAATTTTCTTAATCTACTCAAATAAGTTATAGACAATGAATGGGACATTTTAAATGTCCCATTTTTTTCAAGAATAAAAAAAGAGGAACCGAAGTTCCTCTTTTTCACATTAGTCTATTAGAACAACAAGTGGTTTTTGTTCAACAAGTCTTGAAGTGAAACATCAGTATTGTTGAAAGTAATTAGGTCAACCTTGTTATAAGTTGTACCTGCACCATCACGATCAATACTTAACTTCGTATTGTTTCCATCTTTCTCGACAAAGATGAATTTATCAATGTTTTGAGCAGTTGCACTATCAGATAACAACTCAGAAACATCAATCTTCACATTGCTGCCTAATTGGAAGTCATTGATTGTGTCAACACCGTTACCACCGTTATGGCTGTTGTCATTTAACACATTAAAGATCAACTTATCCAAACCTTTAGCAGAAACTGTTTCATTCAAGTAAGTAGAATTAAACTTACCTGCTGTTTCATTCGCCAATGCATCAGCATCATTCGCATTTGCTTCTGGTGTGAATTTGCTCCAAGCCAATGGTGAACCTGATTTAGAATCAATTTGAAGTACTAATTGAGCTGTATCAGACTTACCAGTTACAGGATCAGTAATCGTGTATTTAAAGACATCCGTTTTACCAATCGCGTTTAGGTTTGCATTTGGCTTATAAGCGTATGTACCGTTTGCATCGATAGTTAATGTACCAAACTCGCCTTTAATTGTTGTTGCACCATTAATCGCAACACCATTTACAGCTTTCACAACAGCACCGGCAACTACAAGATCTTTACCATGTACAGCATCAAGATCAGTAATCACATTACCTTTCGCTTCAGTGATTGACTTCACAACAGGCGTTGTACTTGTATCAGTTTCTTTAATTACTAAATTAGTCTGTACATAACCTGGTAAAGAAGCAAGGTTACCATTACTCATTTCAATACGATATTTACCTGCAGGTAAATCATCTAAATTGATATGAGCAACCTCTCCAAATAAGCCAATGAAATCAAATAATCCTGCAGATTTATTATCGGCAATTGGTACCCACTTACCAGAACTATTTTGCTGGTAAAGAACAATTGATACTGAGTCTAATAATGTTCCCCATGATGCCGATTTTACTTGAAGCTGCACATCTGCAGTTTTGTTTGCACCAATTGTAAACTCTGTAGCACCACTCGTTTTACCAAGCGTAATTCCGAGGAAACCAATCAACCAGTTATATGAAATCGCATCTTTAATGAATTTCTCTGTAACAGGATACTCGTACTCGATACCAGCTTTAGCAACATTATCAATGGCATCCAACGGAATGTTTGGAGCAGTCACTTGACGTGGTGCAGATTCACCCGCTACATCAGAAGCAGTCACAGATACATTTTGTCCATCGTTCAAACTTGGTATCAACTTAATTGAGTAGTTTCCATTGCTATCCGCAGTGGTTGTACCAATCACGTTGTTGTTTGCATCTTTTACTTTAACAGTTGATAAAGCTTGTGCAGTACCTGTTACTAATGAACCATCTGCATTAAATGTTGCCGTTGGAGCATCTGGAGGAGTTACATCCAAATCGAAGCCGATGCTTGATGAAGGACCGACATTTCCAGCTTCATCAATCGCTTTAGCTTCAACGATAATTGTACCTTCTGGTAAATTATTGTTGATTGGATATGTCCAATTACCATTTTGATCAGCAGGAACAAGTGCAGAATCAATAATTCGACCTGTAGAGTCCTTAATCACTAATTCGACAGTAGTATTCGCTTCAGCTTTACCTGTTAATACTGGTTTCAAGTCACTTGGATCTGTAATTGGATTAATAATCACAGCATCAGGAGCTTGAGTATCAACTGTTAATTGCTGAGTTTCAGTTTTTTTGTTCTTAGCTAAATCAGTAGATGTTACTTCAACTGTGTAATTTCCATCCGCTAAATCTCTTGGCGGTGTAAATGTCCAATTGCCTGAGCTATCTACAGAAGCTGGTGCATCTACAACAGTATTTCCATTCTTATCTTTAATCACGACTTGAACTTTAGAATATTGTTCAGTTGAACCAGAAATTGCTGGAGTAGTATCGTTTGTAGGATATAACTCTTCAACTGACAAATCAGGTGAAAGTGTATCTACACCAAATTTTAAAGAAACTGTACGGCTAGTATTACCAGCAGCATCACGTGCAGTGGCTACAAGTGTATATATACCATCTGCTAAAGGTTCTGCTGGTTTATAACTCCAACGGCCTGCAGACAACACTGCTAAACCACTAGATACCACAGCACCGTTAGCATCTTTAATCTCTACAGCAACCTCTTTAGGATTATTTACTGTATTACCACTAATCGTACGTTGTGGATCATTAGTATAATTAATACTTGGATCAACCGCCGTTACTTGAGATGCTGTTACTACTGGTTCAGCAATAAATAATGAGCGTGCAGCGAAAGCAGAGAATGCAGCAATTTGAGGCTCAGCAGCTAATGATACTGCCTGTACAGATGCAGCTTCACTCACATCCCATGCAGCTTCTTCATCATCCCAAGGATCGATATCTAACCAAGGATCATTATCATCTTCCCACGGATCAATATCGATATCTGGTGGTGTCAAGTCGATTACAAAATCTTGTTCAGTTGGATTACCTACGTTTCCAGCTTCATCTTTAGGAGTAGCTTCGATTTTGTAGTCACCTTCTTCCAACTCAGCTTCTGGTTTATACGACCATTTACCATCTTCTCCAACTTCAACAGTGGCCTTCTCTTCGAAGCCATCTGGACCGGTGATCACGATATCCACTAGCGAACCTTTCTCACCTGTTCCTGTAATTTCAGGTTGAGGATCATTCGATTCGAAATCATCACCACCAATTGGATCAATAGTAATGTCAGAAGGAGGTGTTGTATCAACTTCTAACTGTTCTTTAGAAGTATCACCTTTGTTACCCGCTTTATCAGTCGGAGTTACTTCAATATCGTAATGACCTTCTGGTAATTCTTCAGTCGGTGTATACGTCCAGTTACCTTCTGGATCAACTTCTGCTTTACCTTCAGAGACAATTTCACCGTCTTTGTCTTTGATCACAACATCAACTATCGCTCCTGGTTCTGTTTTACCAGTAATTTCAGGAGTGGTATCGTTTGTTGGCTTAAGCTCATCGATGGTTAATTCAGGCGCTACTGTGTCAACCTCGAAGCTCTCTGGCTGAGATTCACCTGTGTTAC
>NZ_JBWYIX010000004.1:0-252373 GCF_056779935.1 Acinetobacter sp. ANC_7512
TGCTCTCAACCAACTAGAAGCAACTGGTGGCAAATATGCATTGTGCTCTATGTGTATCGGTGTGGGTCAAGGCATCGCTTTAATTATTGAAAAAGTTTAACAGCAATTTTTGGACAGACGCTTTATGGTGAAACACATGATGAAGCGTAATAGGGATAAGTTATGAGTCAGTTATATGCAAGTTTGTTTTATCAGAATGATGTAAATATCATATTTAGTGATGAAGCACTCGTAAAATATATGTTGCGTGCAGAGGTTGCACTGGCTCAAGCTCAAGCTGAAGTTGGAGTTATTCCCTTAATTGCTGCTGAAACGATTCAACGTGTTGCAGAACAAGAAATTCATTCCATTATTAATTTTGATCATTTGGCACAGTCCAGTGGTCTCGCTGGCAATATTGCAATTCCATTCGTAAAGCAATTCACTGCTGCTGTGAAAAAAATCAATGAAGATGCTTCTCGTTATGTGCATTGGGGTGCGACCAGCCAAGATATCATTGATACGGCCTTTATGCTGCAAGCTCAAGATGCGTTACAGCTGATCGAAATGCAACTTATCCAGGCTATTCAGGCAACTAAAAAACTGACGATTCAATACCGTGATCAGGTGATGATCGGACGTACATGGTTGCAACAAGGTTTACCGCTTACCTTTGGACATAAAACAGCACGGTGGCTCTCTAGTTTAGATCGAGATTTAAAGCGTGTTCAGCAGTTACAGCAACATGTCTTAACAGCGCAGTTAGGTGGTGCGGTAGGTACTTTAGCTTCATTAACTGAATATGGTTCGGCTGTAGTGAGTACCTACGCACAAAAACTTGGTTTAAATACACCCGTATGTACATGGCATGGGGAGCGAGATCGTGTAGCCGAAATTGCACATGTACTTGCAACGATTACAGGAAACTTGGGCAAGATGGCCCGTGACTGGTCACTCATGATGCAAACAGAAATTGCAGAAGTGTTTGAACCGAGTGGTGCTGGGCGTGGAGGGTCATCGACGATGCCTCATAAGCGTAATCCTGTTGCAGCTGCTTCAATTCTAGCCGCTGCAAATCGCGTCCCTGCATTAATGTCAAGTATCTACCAAAGCTTAGTACAAGAACATGAACGAAGTTTAGGTGCATGGCATGCTGAATGGCTAGCGTTACCAGAGTTATTTCAACTGACGGCGGGCAGTTTAAGTAGAGCAATCGATGTATTTACGGGATTAGAAGTAGATCCTGAAAATATGTTCAGAAATTTAGAGTGCACGCAAGGATTAATCATGGCTGAAGCACTGATGATGTCACTCGCACCTCAGATGGGTCGATTGAATGCACATCATCTTGTGGAAGCTGCTTGTAAGCAAGCAGTTGCCGAACAACGACACTTACTCGATGTTGTACAAAATAATCCAGAAATATTAGCTATTTTTGATCTAGATCAACTCCGTCAGATTTTTAATCCGAAACATTATCTAGGAAATACTCAAGCACAAATAGATGCGGTACTAGAGAGCGTTCAAGGAAGTACACCATAATGACATTAATCAATAATCGTAATGGTCAGCAGCTTGCGGTCTATCGTTTTGGTGACGATACAAAACCAAGCATCATTTTTTCAAACTCACTGGGCACTGATCATGGTATGTGGCAAGCCCAAATTGATTATTTTTCCAAAGATTATGATGTGATTTGCTACGACACACGTGGTCATGGAAGAAGTAGTGTCATTGAAAATACCACAATCATAGATTTAGCCAATGATGTCCTTGATGTACTCAATCATTTCTCTATAGAAAAAGCGCATTTTTGTGGTATCTCCATGGGGGGAGTTACTGGGATTCAATTAGGCATAATTGCACCAGAGCGTTTTAACTCTATTACCATTGCAAATTCAGCAGCAAAAATTGGAAATGCCGAGGCATGGTTGAGTCGTGCTGATGTGGTTGAACAAAATGGTTTGGCTGATATCGTCAGTACTACACATACGCGTTGGTTTAGTGAACAATTTGATTATTTACACGATGTGACAGCTCAAAAAACCATTCAGAGTTTGTCTGTCACTCAGCCTAAAGGCTATGCAGCCTCTTGTCGTGCTTTAGCTCAGACGGATTTACGCAATCAACTTGGAAAAATTATTGTGCCTTGTTTGGCATTATGTGGCGGCTTAGATCCTGTGACCACAGTGAATGATGGTGAGTTTTTAAAACAACATATACCTGACTGTCAACTTGCAGTCATAGATGCATCGCATTTATCCAATATTGAGCGACCAGTTGAATTTAACCAAGCATTGCTTGCTTTTATTCAGTCTTAAGCACATCTGAACATCAAATAATTTCAATTTTAAAGAGGAACAACCTCATGAATGATGAAGAACGTTATAAGCAGGGGCTAGAAGTCCGTACTGAAGTCTTGGGTGAAGCCCATGTCGGGCGTTCACTTGAAAATTTAAACGAATTTAATGCTGATTTTCAAAACTTTATTAGTCGTTTTGCATGGGGTGAGGTTTGGTCAAGACCAGGACTGCCAAGACACACACGTAGTTTGGTGACGATTGGAATCTTACTTGCATTGGGGCGTGAAGCAGAGCTCAGAATGCATATTCGTGCTTGTTTCAACAATGGCGTTACCAAAGATGATCTTAAAGAATTATTTTTGCATGCGTCTTTATATGCAGGACTTCCTGCAGCCAATGCTGCAATGCATATGGCAGAAGAAGTATTTGCAGAGTTAGGCATTTCGCCTGAGAAAATTAAATAAACGGACGATATTTTAAATTGAATAAGGAGAGATTCATGTCTCAAATTCTGATGGGTGCTTATGCACAGCGAAATACAGATGATCATCCGCCAGCATATGCACCGGGATATAAAACCAGTGTATTACGTTCGCCGAAAAATGCACTGATTTCGATTGCGCAAACATTAACCGAGGTTACTGCACCTCACTTTAGCGCAGACTTATTGGGTCCTAAAGACAATGATTTAATTTTAAATTATGCAAAAGATGGTTTACCTGTTGGTGAACGCGTCATTATTCATGGTTATTTACGTGATCAATTTGGTCGTGCTGTCAAAAATGCTCTGATTGAAGTATGGCAAGCAAATGCCTCAGGACGTTATCGCCATCCAAATGATCAGTATGTGGGAGCTATGGACCCTAACTTTGGTGGTTGCGGTCGAATGCTCACAGATGAAAATGGATTCTTCATTTTTAGAACGATAAAGCCAGGACCTTATCCGTGGCGTAACCGTATCAATGAGTGGCGTCCAGCACATATCCATTTTTCTGTGATGGCAGATGGCTGGGCACAGCGTTTGATTTCCCAGTTTTATTTTGAAGGCGATACATTAATTGATAGCTGTCCAATTTTAAAAACTGTTCCTTCAGAACAACAGCGAAGAGCTTTAATTGCGCTCGAAGACAAGAGCAACTTTATTGAAGCAGATAGTCGTTGCTATCGTTTTGACATTACTTTACGTGGTCGTCGTGCGACATATTTTGAAAATGATTTGACTTGATAGGGAGCATCAGGATGAATGGCTGGAAATTTGAAGAATTACATGAAACACCATCTCAAACAGGTGGTCCATATGTCCATATTGGATTAATGCCTAATCAAGCTGGTATAGAAGTATTTGAGCATAGCTTCAATAATCAAATGGTGAAAGATGGCACTCAAGGTGAACGTATTCGCCTCGAAGGGCAAGTTTTTGACGGTTTGGGTTTACCACTTCGCGATGTACTCGTAGAAATTTGGCAAGCTGATGCCAATGGTGTTTATCCAAGTCAGCAGGATACGCAAGGGAAGCAGCCAGATCCAAACTTTTTAGGTTGGGGTAGAGCGGGTGCGGATTTTGACACTGGTTTTTGGAGCTTTGATACCATCAAACCAGGTGCTGTTCCTGGACGTAAGGGTTCACAGCAAGCACCACATATCGCGCTGGTTATTTTTGCGCGTGGTATCAATTTAGGTTTACATACTCGAGTTTACTTCGAGGATGAAGCTGAAGCGAATGCGAAAGACCCAATTTTGAATGGTATTGAGTGGGCGCCACGTCGTCAAACACTCATTGCTAAGCGTGAAGAGCGTGATGGTCAGATCGTTTATCGTTTCGATATTCGTATTCAAGGTGAAAATGAAACTGTATTCTTTGATATTTAAACTTTAAACAAGAAATTAAAAAGGTCAGTGATTTCACTGACCTTTTGTTGTTTCTATCAATAGATTTTGATGAAACAACTTATCTTAACAATACAAAGTTATATATTCGTGAGCATAAATTATTGAGGCTCTTTTTGTAAAACGACATATGGTGTATTTACTACGGATCTTTGTTTTAACTTATAGATGATCAAAATGGCAATAGCTGCTAAAACAAATGCAAAACCAAAATTTCCGTACAATTCTAAAGGCGAGTTTCCTAGGTCTAAAAAGTATCCCGCAATGATTGGAGAGAAAATACCACCAAAACGACCAACACCAGTTGCAATCCCCACGCCTGTTGATCGTACATCTGCCTCATAGAGCTGTGTAGAAATGGCATAGATTCCAGCTAAACAGCCATTAATAAAGAATCCTAGCGTTGTGGCAACGATGATTAATATATTTAAATTATCTGTATTGTTCACAAACAATAAAATACATACGTACGTGAGGATTAAAAAGGCAATTTGATTGATGTATACGCTGACTTTAGAACTAAGAACACCAATGATAAAACTACCTAAAATACCACCCACGCTGATCATCATGGCAGTTTTAATAGATAATGAGTTATCTAGACCAGAACTATTGAGAATTTTAGGTGTCCAGCCCATCACGAAATAAAAACCAAAAAGAATAAAGAATATAGAAACCCATAATACAAGGGATTTAACTAAATACTTGTGGTTAAATATTTCTACGTAAGAAGACTTTTGATTTTCTACATATGCTTTGGGGAGTGTGAGAATTGGTTTTTTATGCATTTTAGAGAAAATTTGATTCAATTTTTCCAAAGCATGTTTTGGTTGTTTTAGTAATAAATAATCGATCGATTCTGGTAAAAATTTCAATGAGCACAGAAAAGCAAATGTAGTAACGAATCCACCAATTAGAAATACTTGTCTCCAACCGATACTTTCTAAGCTATATACAGCAAGTAGTGCTCCGCTAATTGCTCCAATCCCATAACCGGCAGATAATATCCCAACACTAAAACTTTTATATTTAGTCGGAGAATATTCACTGGCCAAAATCATAGCACTGATTTGAACACCACCAATACCAACACCAGTGAAAAATCTCCACAGAACCAATTGCTTAAAATCGGTGGCAAATGCAGATGCAAACATGCTCAAACCACAGATTAATAGACAAAGGTTAATTAAATTACGTCTGCCGATTTTATCTGCGAGAGGTGCAAGTAAAAATGAACAGACGGTCATACCAATTAAACCAGCACTAATTAAAGTTCCTATATTAGTACCAGTTAATGAAAACTCATTGGCAACTGAACTTGCCAAATAAGCCATTATCATGAAATCGAATCCATCGATAATGTATAAAATAAAACAGAAAAAAACGACGAATTTTTGATATGAACTTATTTTGTCGTTATCGACACAGTCCTTTAATTTTAAGATATCCATTCTTTTTTTAATCCTTATAGAACCATAAATGCAGCACTGGTTTTTGCCACTAACTTTCCATGCTGCCAAGCTTCACTTTCAATGCTTAAAATTTTACGTCCTTCTTTGATGAACCACGCTTTTGCCAATACTTCACCAACTTCACATGGTCTGAAGAAATCAATTGTTAAATTAATTGTGGCAGCTGGTTTTTCTGTTTGATTTAAGGCAGCTAAAATGCCCATTGCATCATCAAGCATGGCACAGACCATGCCTCCTTCAACACTTCCCCTAGGATTAGTAAAACTTTCAAGAGCAGTATATTGAACTGAAATTTCTCGCTTTTCCTTGTCCCAGTGAAGTTGATGACCACCCAATAAATGATGAATAGGAGGTAAATTAGATAAAACTTGTTCATCCATTGAAAAGTACTCCTTTTAATATTTATTTCACTGCAAATGCATCATAGATCACGGCTTTTCCGAGACGCATTGCACTTCCAACTGCAATTGTCTGATTTAACCATGCATATTTTTCTGAGCTAGTTTCAAACTGCATGGTTAACTTGAAGTAATATTGAGTGGGATTAACATCTTCGCCACGACTTAATTGTTCTAGTACTTGTGGTGAAGCATGGCGATAACCTTTAGTTTGTAAATAAATCAGAGCACCATCATCAGTTTCTAATAAATAGCGCGTATCTATATATGCCAAACCTTTGCTATCGACCTTTTGCCAATCTGCACCATTGTTAAGAATACGCCCCTTCAAACTTGGTCCAGAAAAAGTTCCTCCAGTGATTGGGATAATGCGTCTTTGCCCTAAATCTGAAGTTTTACCTAGTTCCCAAACTGGGGATGTGAGTTCAACATTGAATGTCGCAAGGGGTTCAAGTTTTATGGGTTGTGGTGAATATTGGGTATTTGCCAAAGTTAATGTAGTGGTGGTATAGACCAATAAGCCGATTAAATATTTCATACTTATTATCCTTAGAGAGGGTAGGGTTCCTCAGTAAAGAACCCTTTTGTTATTATTTAAATTTCCACGTGTAATCAATATTGATACGAGTTTCATTGGCCGGCTTAATATTGGCGGTAATTGGCATATCATTATCGTAGATCGCGTAACGCGCGCGTAAACCTAAATTTTTTAGTGGGCCATTTTGAACTATGTAAGCTAGATCAAAATCCAATTCATCTTCCGAAAAATCTGTACCACCCAACTGTGGTGCGTAAATATTGCTACCATGGGTATAGCGGGTCATAAAACGAAGACCTGGGATATAGTCTTTAAAATCGTATTCATAACGCAGGCTATAAACACGCTCTTTCGCATTCAAAAACTCACCAGTCCAAGTATCAATTGCTAGTCCAGTTTCTCCTCCAGTTAAGTATGGAAAAGCAGTATCTCCAAAGTGGTGAAATGTAGAAAAGATAAACTTATGGTTTTGGTGTTGAAGTTCTGAATGGCTATGAAGTAAATTATTGTCAACTAAACCCGC
The DNA here is from genome assembly GCF_056779935.1 of Acinetobacter sp. ANC_7512. Taxonomy (NCBI): domain Bacteria; kingdom Pseudomonadati; phylum Pseudomonadota; class Gammaproteobacteria; order Moraxellales; family Moraxellaceae; genus Acinetobacter; species Acinetobacter sp. ANC_7512. The sequence goes on from NZ_JBWYIX010000004.1 coordinate 7,101, forward strand.
TTTAGCAGTCCCATCTTCATCGCTAATGTAGTAACGCAACTGTGTTGTAAAAGTGGATTGATTTGAGATTGGATATTTATAGGTTATGCCTAACAACGATTGGCGATATAAGTCGTTAACATCCATATGAAATGCAGTCAACCGCAATGGATTATGAGTCAAGTCATAATGTCCACCTAAGTAATACAAATAATCTGTTTCTTCAGAAATATAACGACCATTTACTCCAGAGATCTTTATAGCTTCATAATTTGTAGAATCACGTTGATTGACTTCATCAATATAGGATGCTTGGAGATCCAGACCTTGAATATCTTTAGATTGAACTGCAACACCTCGATACGTTTGAGGTAAAAGTCGTGCTGGAGAGCCGACTAAAACAGGGGTCATGGGTTGAAGAGTCCCTATACGTACCTCGGTTTCAGAAACTTTAGCTTTTAAAGTGACTCCAACTTCACCATATTGATCTGCAGGCTCATTGGTTGCCAAGGAACGAATTAAGTTTCCTGTGCCTCCATATTTAGCATCAGCATCCAGTTTAAAACCTGCGGTCGCTAATAGATCTAAACCAAAACCAATCGTTCCATCGGTGAATCCAGATTGCGCTTTAAAGATAAATCCTTGTGTCCAGTCTCTTAATGCGGGGTATCTATTCTCAACTTTAAAGTCACGGTCAAAGTAGAAGTTACGTGCAGTTAATTCGACTTTACTTTGGTCGATAAAATTATTTGCAAATACTGGAGCGGTACATAATAGAAGTGGTGTGATCCATATTTTTTTCATCTTTATTTCATCCTGAAATAGTATTAATACATAGAGGTAATCTTTGTGTTATTTTCCTAAAAGTTCTCTTGCAACGATTTCTTTCATAATTTCATTGGTTCCCCCATAAATTTTTTGAACACGTGCATCGACATAAAATCGAGATATTGGATATTCCCGCATGTATCCATATCCCCCGAACAATTGCAGAAGTTGATCAATGACTTCACATTGGGTATCAGTGATGAAGCATTTCAATGCCGCAACTTCGCTTACATCCAATACTCCCTGTTGATAAAGCGACTTACATTTTTCGACAAAGGCTTCGGCTGCTAGAGTTTTAATTTTGGCTTGAGCGATTACAAAACGAGTATTTTGAAATTGTGCAATTGATTGTCCAAAAGCTTTACGTTCGAGGACATATTCTTGAGTAATTTCTAAAGCACCTTGCAAAGCGCCTAATGCCATGAGAGAAATACTCAAACGCTCACGTGGAAGTTCTTGCATGAGATAGCTAAAGCCTTGACCTTCCTGACCTAATAATTGGTCTTTAAGAACTCTGACTTGGTCAAAAAATAATTCGGCAGTGTCTTGAGATTGAAGTCCAATTTTTTTTAGACCACGACCTTTTTTTACTCCATCTAAATGAGCATCCACCAATAAAATCGAAATACCTTTAGCTCTTGCTTGAGGATCAGTTTTAGCAATTAAAACTATGAGATCTGCATGTTGACCATTCGATATAAACGTTTTTGAGCCATTTACCACATAATGATCGCCATCTAATAAGGCTTGAGTGCGGATGGCTTGTAGGTCTGAACCTGCATTGGCTTCAGTCATTGCAATAGCTGTAACAACTTCACCGGATACCATTTTAGGTAACCAATATTGTTTTTGATCTTCACTTCCAATATTCTGGATATAGGGTGAAACAAGTTCACTCTGACCACCGATTGCAACGGCTAACGCAGAGAAGCCCGCTCGAGCCGTTTCTTGAACGATCATTTGTGAATAATATATCGGTGCGCCGTAACCTCCATATTGTTCAGGCACATCGACGCATAAAAATCCATTTTGTCCAAGTTGATCCCAAACTTGTCGAGGCATGAGTCCTTGCTCTTCCCATGACTCATAATATGGGGCGACAAACTCTGCTAGGAAGCGTCGATAATTGTCCCGAAACAGCTCAAAATCACTATCTTTCTGCATAGCGTTATCCTAATTTTGAATGCAACTGTCTAAGCAGCGTTTGACTAAACGCTGCTGAATAAAAAAGTTGAGTTAATTTCTAAGGGGTGGAATGCGAATAATGAGAGGATTATTAATGTTTTTTTCGTATAACTCTTCCACCATTGCTATGCGACGTTTCAAGATACCACTTTGATTGAGATTGCCTTTATCAGTGGTTTCTCCTGCATCAAGAAGTGGAGGTTCAATCATGAGGTAAAGCATTGAAACAGTGTTTGAACTACCTGTCGCATCTTTGTTGAAATCAATTAAAAACTGCTTAAACCACTGTTGAACTTTAGGGTGTAGAAGCACCTCTTTAGTATCCACTAGACTTAAATCTAATCCTGCATACTCAGCGCAATCTGCAATTTTGGGAAATATTAAAAATCCAATCGCACTTAAATTAGAACCGGTGATACATACATCTTGAATAAGTCGATTACCTGTAATGAGAACTTTATTGCGTAAAGTTCCAACATTGACAAAGGTACCTGTATTCAACTTAAAATCTTCAGCTATACGGCCATCATACATGAGTCCTTGACTCGGGTCGGATGGATCCACTAACTTCACTGCATCCCCAGTGCGATAAAAGCCTTCATCATCAAAGATATTAGCTTGTTGTTCCATAGGCAGACGCCAGTAATGTTTCATGACATTTTTACCACGAACACAAAACTCAAGTTTGTCACCATAAGGAACTAATTTCACTTCACAACCTGGAGCTGGATATCCAATGAACCCAGCCATTACTTTGGGACCAGTTGTAAACACACATGATGGTGCAGTCTCAGTCATCCCCAAACCGCTCATGATACGAATACGTTCTCCACAGTGTGACTGCGCGATTTGATCAAGTCTGTTCCAACCAGCTTCTGATAGTGCAGCACCAGCAAAAAACAAAATTTTAACTCGACTAAAAAATTTTTCGCGTAACTCAGCATCTCGTTCAAGAGCTACGGTTATTTCTTCCCATCCTTTAGGAACGTTTAAATACACAGTAGGTGCAATTTCCTTAAGATTCCTGATGGTTTCTTCCATCTTTCCTGGAACTGGCTTGCCGTCATCAATATAAATTGTGCCGCCGTTATATAATGCGATTCCTACATTATGACTGCCACCAAAAGTATGATGCCATGCTAACCAATCAACTAATACTGGGGGGGTCTCTTCAAACTCAGGGAAGGTCTGAAGCAGCATCTGTTGATTGGTACATAGCATTAGATGCGTTGTAGGTACCGCTTTCGGCATTTTAGTTGAGCCAGATGTAAATAGAAATTTCGCTATTTGATGTTCATCAATGGTCTCATAATGATCTTTAATATCACTAATTTCAGAGGAGAGGAGTGAAGAGAAAGCAAGGCAATTTTTCTCACCAAATTTTCCAGAATTCGTAACGATCACAATATCATCTGTATCACAGCAATGTTCAATCGCTTTAGCAAAAGCTTGACCATCATTAGCAAAAACCAAACCTGGTGTTAGAACATCAAACACATGTTTGAGCTTGCCAAAATCCTTAGAAATAAGTGAATAGGCAGGAGAAATTGCAGAGAATGGAATTCCTGCAAGCATTGCTCCCATTGACAAAGTAAGATGCTCTAGATCATTTCCAGATAGAATGACAATAGGACGTTCAGTTGAAAGATGTGAATATTGTTTCAAACTTTGTGCAATACGCCATGCTCGATCTAATGTTTCTGCGTATGTAAGCTTAATCCATTCATCATCATGACCACGTTTTGCTGCGAATACACGATCGGGATGTGTTTGAGCATATTGAATTAAACGGTCAGTAATTTTTTGTGGGTATGGTTTAAGTTGTTCTTTTGGGGAAATATACAAAGTGCTATTTTTAGATTGAAACTCAATCTCGTGACTGCCTAATTTAACAAATCGCTCAGGATATTTATGCGTATGAACCGTCATATTCGACATTGTTTTCACTCCATGTATTTTTAGCTATTCTTTTCCAACGAAAAGAGCTGACTTCATGTCAACTCTTTGAAATATTCGTTAAATAGGGTAGTGACGAGTTTTGGTTTGCATGGTGATCCAACGCAGCTCAGTGAACTCTGCAACTGAGACTTTACTCCCAAATCGTCCATAACCACTTTGTTTCACGCCACCAAAAGGCATTTGCGCTTCATCATGAACGGTTGCACCATTAATATGACAAATACCTGATTCGATACGTTTAGCAACATCTAGAGCTAGGGATAAATCTTGACTAAAAACTGCTGCAGATAATCCAAATTCTGAGTCATTTGCTAAATCGATTGCTTCATCAACAGTTTTAAAACGTTGAACGGTGCACACAGGACCAAAAGACTCTTCGGCATAAATCTGCATATCTTTTGTGACGTCAACTACGATAGTAGGTTGCATCATAGCACCATCAATGCTTAAACCTAGTGGTAAATATGCACCTTTTTCACGTGCATCTTCAATTAAATTTTTGATTCTTGTTGCAGCTTTTAAACTTTCTAGAACGCCCAGGGGTTCTTGACTCTCAAGTGGATTTCCTGCTCTGATATTCTGAACTTTATTGATCAATTTTTCGATGAATTGGTCTGCAATTTTTTCATCCACAAGAACACGCTCTGTCGACATACAGATCTGTCCCTGATTGAAAAAAGCGCCGAAACTGATGGCATTAACGGCTTCGTCCAGGTCCGCTTGCTCCAATACAATGACCGGTGCTTTGCCACCAAGTTCCAGCAACACTGGTTTGAGGTATTTCGCTGCAGTTTGTGCAATTATTCGTCCTACATGCGTTGAACCTGTAAAATTAATTCTTTTAGTCAATGGATGACTGATTAAACGCTCTACAATCTGTGGAGCATCTTGCGGAGCATGAGTAATGACATTGACAACACCATCGCCAATACCTGCTTCATGAAGTACTTCCCCAATTAATCGATGTGTTGCAGGGCAAGCTTCAGATGCTTTAAGTACGACTGTATTCCCACAAGCCAGAGGCATCGCTAAGGCACGAGTGGCTAAGATAACAGGAGCATTCCACGGCGCCATACCAACGATGACACCACATGGAACGCGAACACCCATAGCGATATTGCCAGGAACATCTGATGGAATAATATTTCCATCAATTTGTGTAGTCATGGCTGCCGCTTCTCTCAGCATATTGGCAGCAAGATGGACATTAAAGCCATACCACGTCGCAGTTGAACCTATTTCATGTATTGCAGTTTGAATAAACTGTTCAGTTTTTTGATCCATCAAATCTGCAGCTTTAAGCAATTTTAAACGTCGGTCTGTTGGTGATAGAACAGACCAAGTTTTGAATGCTTCATGCGCTGACTCAATTGCACGATCAACATCGCTTAAAGTCGCTGCTGCACTCGTTGATGCGATTGAGCCATTAATTGGACTGATTCTTTCAAAAGTTTGTCCTGAACTTGCTGCAACAGATTGGCCGTGAATAAGTAACTGTACGTTTTGCATGGTGAATGTTTCCTTACATGTCCATCATGACGAAAAAAGTAGATTCTGCTTAAGCAGGACGTTTATAAGTTTGAAGACCTGGTTTGATTGTTTTGTCATCCAAGAATTGCTTCATACCTTGTGCACGACCACCTTCATCATCACGGTAGTTGCATTGATCCAGTTTGGCGTATAAGTAATCTTCGTTTTGCTCCCAAGTCAGTTCACGACAGCGTTTAAAACCATTCTTCGCTGTACGCAGTACAACTGGATTCTTTTCAAGCAAATTATTTGCCAATTCAGTTACTTCTGCACGTAATTGAGCAAGTGGAACACTCTTGTTCACTAAGCCCATATTTGCAGCCTCAACACCAGAGAAGGTTTTGCCTGTCATGATGTAGTACATAGAAGCACGATGACCAACTGTATCAGCCATAGCCTTGCTCACTAAGTTACCTGGAGGAATTCCCCAATTCACTTCAGACAAGCCAAATGTAGCTTCATCTGCTGCAATGGCTAGATCACATGCGACTAGTGGTGAGAATCCACCACCGAAGCACCAGCCGTTTACCATTGCAATCGTTGGTTTTGAATAAAAACGAAGTAAATGCCATTGCCAACGTGATGCATCACGACGAATTCGCTCTTGGAAAATTTCTGGCTGGCTGTCAACCTCACGGAAGTACTCTTTCAAGTCCATACCTGCTGTCCAAGAATCCCCAGCACCAGTGAGTACCAAAACACCTGCTTCTGGATCGAGTTCAAGCGTTTCAAGTACATCAATCATTTCTTTATTTAAGGTTGGACTCATCGCATTTTTCTTTTCTGGGCGATTTAAAGTGACCCAAGCAATGCCAGCTTCAACTTTTACATCTACAGTGGACCAGCGATTTTGATAAGACATGATAAGCTCCTTAGTGTTTGTTTTATGTCCTGTTGGAATTAAGATAATATCAGTTAAACTTACATACAAGTGTTTTTTTGAATTTTTTATAAAATTTTTATAATCTATTGATATTTAATAAAATAATATTTTAAATGAATTTTATTTAAAAAAAAATATTGATTATTTTATAAGTTTGGGTGATATTTTTTGAGTTGCCTGGACGGAGGCAATACATAGGATGTGTATTTTTTTAAAAGTATTTTAAAAGCTCTAAAAGGGACAATAAAAAATGGAACAAAGTGTAAGTAGTAAGACTAAAGCTACGCTTACACTCGTACTGTGTTTCGCTATCGCTGTATTTGAAGGTTTCGATCTTCAATCAATGGGCGTAGCAGCACCACGGATGCGAGCAGAGTTTGGCTTAGATAATACTCAAATGGCATGGGCATTTAGCGCGGCAATCTTGGGTACTTTACCTGGTGCATTATTAGGAGGTCGTTTCGCTGATAAAATTGGGCGTAAGGCAGTTCTATTGACCAGTATTTTAATTTTTGGAGTGATGTCAGTTCTAACGGCATATGCTTCTGATTATACACTGCTTTTAATCATTCGTTTCTTAACTGGCTTAGGGATGGGTGGCGCTTTACCAATGATGATCACCATGGCATCTGAGGCAGTATCAGAGAAACATAAAGGCATTGCAGTCAGTATTATGTATAGCGGTATTCCATTTGGTGGAATGTTGACATCATTCGTGGCAATGGGTTTAGCTGGTGATGCGCAATGGAGACATATCTTCTACATTGGTGGCTTCGCTCCAATTCTTTTAATCCCTTTGCTAATGAAGTATTTGCCGGAGTCTAAAGACTATTTAACAGCGACGAAGAATAAAACTTCTACCCCATTCTTTGAAGTGTTGTTTGCAAAAGAACGGCGTTTTTCCACGATTCAAATTTGGATCAGTTTTTTCTTTACGTTAGTTGTTTTATATTTTTTACTCAACTGGTTGCCACTATTGATGGGTGCACAAGGTTTAGGAAAAACAGAAGCGAACTATGTTCAAATTGGTTACAACATCGGTGGTATCTTCGGGTCGATTCTCATGGGAACTTTACTTGATAAGATTCGCATGAGTACTGTAATTAAATTTATATATATTGGCATCTTGTTATCACTGTGCTGTCTTGCAATATCTCCAACTGTTGCTTTACTTGTATTGTCTGCTGTGGGTTGTGGTCTATTTATTGTAGGTGGCCAATCAGCGCTCTATGGATTGGCAGCGATGTTCTATCCAACAGAAATGCGTGGCACGGGTGTAGGCGCTGCAGTCGCAGTAGGGCGTATAGGATCTTTTGCAGGGCCCCTATTTGCTGGCATGCTACTGTCGTTAGGTTCTAGTTCAGCAATGGTCATTGGTGCAAGTATTCCACTGATTTTATTTGCAGCTGTTGCGGCATTAATGCTTGTACGCAAGCCACGAGCAGAGCAGTCTGATGCTGTTCTAAATATAACTACACGTTAAACATATGTTAAAAGTATGATTACGACAGTAGTCATACTTTTGTTCATCTATTAAGGAATATAAAATGTCAGAAGTTAATCATTCGATTCCGACACTGAGCTATATAATTGCAAGGGTTGATCGTATTGTGAGTAAACTTTTAACTGAACGTTTAAAAGACTTAGATATCACCTTATCTCAGTTTACAGCATTGTCAGTTATCGCTGCGAAAGGCAATCTATCTAATGCAAAACTTGCAGAACGTTCATTTATTAAACCGCAATCTACCAATAAAATTCTACAAGATTTACAAAACCAGGATTGGATCAGTAGAGCTTCAGATCCCTCACATGGACGAAGAATTTTAATTAATGTAACGCCTAAAGGATTTGAAAAACTCGAACAATGTCGAAACATTGTTAATGAGATAGAACAAAAAATGTTAGATGGGGTAGATATCCATTTAGCTTATTTAATTCGAAACAATCTAGAGTTAATGGCAACCAATCTTCAAAAAATAAATATTGATGATACGAACTCATAATCACCTCAGTTATTAAAAATAGAATAGTGAATTTACGGCCTAAAAGAGTCCTTTAAGTCAACAGAGATTGATATTCCAAATCTGACTCGTTAGGATCAATCATGATCAAAAAAATTGAGTAGTTATATGTCTTCAGGGCAGCAAGTGTTAATTGAACTTCGCAAAATGATTATTTCTGGGGAGATTGCAGGAGGTTCTCGTTTGGCTGAAATTCCGACTGCTGAAATGCTAGGTGTATCACGTCAACCCATTCGAATGGCTTTTCGGCTTTTAGAGCAAGAAGGCTTACTCGTTAAAAATCCAACTCGAGGCTATACTGTTCGAGAAATTTCATCCAAATTAGTTCATGATGCTTTGCATGTACGTGGCGTTTTAGAAGGTCTTGCTGCAAAAACGCTTGCTGAAAAAGGCATGACGATAGATCAACATCAAACACTTTTGAATTGTATTACCCAAATTGATTCCATATTCAATAAACCAGAATTAACAAGTGATGATTTAGAAACCTACCATCATTACAACACTATTTTTCACAATACTATTATTCAAGGCTCGGATAATATCGCAATTGTGCAAGCACTCAGTAAAAACAATCAGTTACCTATGGCATCTGCACAAGCACTGACTTATGATAAAAATAATGCGCTGTCTGAAATTCGTCGTTTGCAATATGCGCATATCCAACACTGCTCAATATTCAATGCATTAAAGCAACAAGACTCAGCACGCGCTGAAAGTTTAATGCGTGAGCATAGTCATGTGGTTACTTTAGGGGAGACTATGCGTTCAATATTTCATACAGATGGGTCTATATAAAAAACCCTTCAATTAATGAAGGGCTACACTTGAAAATCTATCGATCCAAATTAAACATCAATGATAATTCGTTGAGATTTGGCTCTTGAGCAACAAGGTGTGAATTGATCATTTGCAGCTTGTTCCTCTTCAGTTAAATACATATCTCTGTGATCAATTTCACCTTCAACAACATTTACTAAGCAAGTGCCACAAATACCTTGTTCACAAGATAAAGGGATACAGATTCCAGCATGTTCTAAAGCTTGTGCTGCAGATTGATCAGCTGCGACATGAATACGTTGCCCTGTTTTTAAAATCTCAATTTCAAAACTGCCATCTTGACTGGTATCAATAGCTTGTGCGCTGAAATGCTCTTTATGTACTTGATGACTAGGCCAAGAGAGCGTATCTGCGGTATGGATCACATAGTTCATAAAACCATCTGGGCCACATACATAAATATGATGATCGATATGAGGAGAGGCAAAGACTGTATTCAAAAGAATATGTGTTTCAGGTTCATCATCAATATGGATGTGGACGGAATCTCCTAGACCCTCTAAATCTTGTTGGAATGCAATAGAAGCTCTCGTTTTCACAAAATACAGTAATTGGAAGGACTGATTATTGCGTTTAAGCTCTTTAGCCATTGCTAAGATAGGAGTGATACCGATTCCACCTGCACACAAATATGCATATTCTGTCTCAGGAACCAAGGCAAACAAATTTCGTGGTTCACTAATCTTGAGCTGCTGACCCTCACTAAGTTGTTCATGAATAAATTTAGAACCACCACGTGATAAAGGATCATTCAGGACACCAATGACGTAACGGTGCTGCTCTGAACTACAATTTGCCAAAGAATACTGTCTAATTAATTGATTACCTAAGTGCACATCAATATGTGCACCGGCTTGAAAAACTGGTAATAATTCACCATGGGTGTTTACCAGTTCGAAAGATAAAATGTGTTCATTATGACGATAAATCTTCTGAATAGTCACATCCATGTGAGTATCGCTCCTTGGTAAAATGAAAAACTGATAAAATGTGGGTTTACTTTAAACAACATTCAAAGTTGTAATTTTCTGCTCATCATTCGTTTGCTCTAAGCTGATCAAGCGGTCAATTACTTTTCGAGATTGAACACCGCCTGCATCAATATTCAGCATCAGCAATTTACGATCAGGATGTCTCAATAAATTCTGTTGCTGTTGTTCAAGCATATCTAAATCTTCCGAGAAAATTTTGCCCTGTCCCACACGAATTTGGTTAGTTAATTCGATGTTGTCGGGTTGGAAGTGTCGAGCCATACCCCAGAAATACCAGTGAGACGTTTCCGTTTCAGGGGTAATAAAATCTACAACGATTGAAGACACTTTTTTATTTTCCGGTGCGTTGTAACCACCATGTCCTGCGTGGGCAACACCAACTTCAATATGAACATTGCTAGGTGCATGAAAGTGACAAATTTGCCAACGGTCTACTAGAACATCTGCAGCGAGATTATTACCTTTTAGAGCCATTTGCCAAAATGGAGGTGCATAAATGTTTTCCATATGACGTTCAGTCACAACGTGGTCACCATCAACACGAGTGGTTGGTGCAGCTTCATCAATTTCTTTTTGACCAATGCTGTTTGCATGAACATATGTTTCATGAGTGAGATCCATTAAGTTATCAATCATCAAGCGGTAATCACAGTTGATGTGGAATAGTCCACCACCATAGGCCCATTCTGGATTTTCAGCCCACTCTAAAGTTGGGAGTTGATCTTCACTTGCAAGCGATTGGTCTCCTGGCCATACCCAAATAAAGCCAAATTTTTCAATTGCGCGATAGCTTTTATTGCAAGGAAAGCCACGTACACGTTGCCCAGGCATTGAAACCGTTTTGCCGTCACATCCCATCACTAACCCATGATAACCACAGACCAGTTGACCATCTTCAACAAAGCCTAATGACAAAGGTGCACCGCGATGTGGGCAAAAATCTTCAACGGCATGTATTTGGTTTTCTTTTCCACGATAAAAAACCATTTTTTCACCGCAAATTTGTCTTCCTAGAGGCTTATCTTGTACTTCTTCAGGTCGTGCCGCCACATACCAAGCATTTTTTACAAACATGAGTTGATCTCCTTATCAATTGGATCCAATAATTCTATTTTTTAGATAAAAAGTCAATAATAATCTTTAAAAATAAATATTTTGGATCCATTTTTGAGAGAGCATTTAAATAATAATTATTTTTGAGCAAAAATGATGGCAAATCACCATCCAAGAATATGGCGAAATTGATTCATTGTCAGAGAGGGCACGAGGGTTAATTTATTAAACAAAAAATACTTAAACTTGATGGATTATTGGGATTTTATTTTTAGCTTCATTAGAAAATTAAAATTGACCTAATTTTTTCATTTGACGACGACGTCTCGTGAGCCCCAAGATTTCTTGGCGATCTTGAATTTCTTGAGCAGAATAAGGAAGCGTCTGTTGCAATGCTTCGAGTTGAAGATGACTGTTTTCAATGAGGAAGCAATCATGCTCAACTGGCCATGCACTGGTAATGGGTTTGCGTTTACGGGAATAGTTCATGGTTAAATTATAAAATTTGAGATATGAATAGTGTAGATGCGTATCAAGTTAAACGACAAAACATGTCGTAATGATTTAGAACACTAAGATTTTAAACCCTATTTTAATGAGACCTTTTAATATGCTTTTAAGTGATATTGATTAAGTAAAATTACCTAGATTTACACGGTTTACATAACATGTGGATTTTGAAATGAGTTGTTACGTTTCGTGCCATCGCTCTACTGGTTTTTAAGTTAATATTTTAAAAGTTAAAACTTAATAACACCAAGAAAATTAACAATAAAAATAAAGAAATAATCATTTCTGTAATGAACGATTCAATGAATAATCATCGGAATGAGTAAAAAATATGATGCTAATCGTGGTGTGTTTTGCTTTGGTCAGTTGCTATGCCGTATGGCGACTATTATTACAACCTAAATTGATTATGGGGAATACGCAGAGGCACTTTGATTTAACAAAACTCCTCAAGCCTACTGATCTCAGCCAGCCGGCGCGCTTGGTGTATGATACGGATTCTGTCGAAGATATTCGTATGTTTGATGAGGTTGCAAAATTACTGTTTGAGAAACGTGTAAATCATCGTGATATCAAGTTTGCTCAGCAAATTCAATATGAGTTTTTGAACAAGATGCCATCACGAACTTTATGTCAGATCAATCAATTTGATTTAGGTGAGTGGTCGATTTTATGGGAATATCGTAATCAATCCCTTGAATACTATGTGAGTCAATATGGCATCATGTATCGACATACTGACGCACAAGGGGTAGAGCATCAATCTGACTTTATTCAGTAATTTAGAATTTAATCATTAACTAAATTGAGATAATTTTGGAGCATGTCATCCCAAATTTTTTCTGCGCCTTTTTTGAAATATCCCATGTGTCCAATTGCAGGCATTTGATACTGTTTGGCTGTGATATCAATGTAGCGCATATCAGCAGAACGATAATGTTGCATAAAGGCTTGCCTCGAATTTGGGAGAGCCCAATCATCATCTAATGCTGAAACAGCATAAATTTTGGTTTTAACACTTGCATATTGTGCTTTTAAATCTTGTTGCTCGGGGTCAGCGAAAAAATATAACGGATTTTTGCACCAACGACGCCACTGTTGATATACCCCTAAAGGCAGATCAGAGCCCATATTGAATTTACTCCAAGGTAAATAACCTGTGACTGCGACAATGGGTGGAAACACAATACTCCACATCACGGATACTTTGAATCTTTCTTTGAACGGCATATATCCTGCCCAACCTGCACCTGTACCGTAGCAACACATGGCACTGACTTGATGATGATTAGGGGTAAGTCCCAAGGCTTGACCACCATAAGAGTGTGCAGTCACAAATAAGGGGAAAGTATCGCTAGAAAAGTATTCAATGGCACCAGCGAGATCAAGTTTCCCCCAATCCAAATAACTCATTTTAAAACCTTTGAGTTGTGCTGGAGATGATGCCCCCACACCACGATAATCAAAGGTTAGCACTTCAAAACCACGTTCTGCAGCATACTCTGCAAATCTGCGATAAAAAGGTTGGGGAACCGCTGTCGCTGAAGCCACAATAATACGTGCAACAGTCTTCACACCAGATGATAGGTAGCGAGTGCCGGTGAGCATATAGTTATCTAAGGCAGGAAACTGAACTTGAGTTTTATTGATGCTTCTTGGCATCTGGTTCACATTTGGAATAGCTTGCATGTCTATATTTCCCGATATTGAACTATTGACCTTTAAAGCGAGGTTGACGTTTTTCGCTCATTGCTCGCATACCTTCGACTGCATCTTCAGATTGTATTAGTGGAAGAAGATGAGTCTTTAACTGATTAAAAGCGTACTGCTCATCATGTGAAATCGCTTCGTGAGCAGCCGTCAAGGTGGCTTGAACAGCGAGTGGAGCAGCTGAAGCGATGGATTCGGCAAGTTCAATGGCACGGTCAAGCGGATCTTGTTCTGTTACTTCAGTAATCAAATGAAGTCGATATGCAGTTGCAGCATCAAAAAAATCCCCCGTCAATAAGTAGCGCATTGCATTAGACCAACCTGCAGTTTTAACGAAGCGTGAAGTTGCTCCGCCAAAGGGGAGGATGCCACGTTGCACTTCAAGTTGAGTAAATTGGGTATTTTGATGGGCAATACAGATATCGGCATTCAACATCAATTCTATTCCAGCAGTAAAACAATACCCCTTCACAGCGACAACGACTGGTTTTTTTCGTTTACGACCAGTCGTGCCCCATGGGTTAATCAGATTCATATCTTCCGAAAATATACCATCTGACATACGCGGCTGAAGCTCAACCAGATCTAATCCTGCCGTAAAGTGCTCTCCATGTGCATAAATCACAGCACAGCGTAAATCAGACTGGTCTTCATAGGTGGTAAGTGCTTGTGAAAGTTCATCAATCATATGACTGTCGAATGCATTGCGCTTCGCACCACGGTTTAAACCAATCAACATCAGATGATTGCGAATTTCAATGGTTATTCTGGTCGTTTGAGTTGTATTCATCATTATTATTTTCCATTGAGGATATTCTATTTTTAGAGGAGTTTAATGGTTAGGTCAAAACTGTGCAGTTCAAATTGAACAGGGCTAAGTCGTGTTCGTTAAGAATCATGTATGGTGCCATTCAATATGCGTTAGGATAGGCGTATCAAATAAACCACGATCATTTTAAGTAGTGTATGAGCCTTTTAGAAATTATTTCAGTATTGATGAGTGTATTGGGTGTAACCCTCACTATTCGCCGTAATATTTGGTGTTGGCCTGTGAATCTCGTGGCTTATGGCTTATATGCAAAGTTATTTTATGATTATCAACTCTATGGTGAAACGATATTGCAATGCGTGTTTATCGGTTTAGGTGTGTATGGGTGGTGGATATGGAAAGCTCAGTTTAAACAGCAAGAGCAACTTGCCATCAATCGTATTCAAGGGTTGAGAATTATCAAACATGTGTTTTTTACGATGTGTGCAGGACTTATTTTTGGTTTAGGTCTGGATTATTTTACGGATGCTTCCATTCCTTATTTAGATGCTCAATTGGCAAGTTTAAGTCTGCTCATTACATATTGGACGTCTAAACGATATTTGGAAATTTGGCCTGCTTGGATCGCGGTGGATATCATCTATGTCATGATGTTTATGTATAAAGATCTATACTTGACGGCTGGTCTTTATGGCGCATTTATTGTTTTAGCCTTATTAGGTTATCTTCAGTGGAAGAAAAAATATCAAGTTCAACAGCAAACCGTCTACTCACTCTGAAAAATTTACATCCTTGGACATTGATTTGAATGATTCGATCTGCAAAATAAAGCAGATCGACGTAACAATGAAATTGAATTTAACCAGTAGACTTTAGATGTATGATTATCCACTTTTGGGAAGCTCGATTTCTGCAATTTGTAAAATCATTACAACAGCATCCTCATCGTTATCTTAATTTTGAATCCGTTGCCGATTTTTATCAAAGTCAGTGGTTAAAAACGCTTCCTCCTCATACTGAATATTTTTGTACTGGATTAGACGATGGTGCAGAGCAATTTGATATTTTGATTCAATATTTGCATCATCAAGTCAGTATTCACATTGCACAAGAAATTAAAGTTATTTATCGAGAACTCGATCTCTAAGAGTTAGGAGTGTGCTTAGCAATTTTTAGCTGAGTCAAATTAAAATGCTTGAGCGTATCCTTAGCTGGATTTAAGCAAAAAAAGCTTTAAAAAAAAATAGAATAAATGGTAAAAAAACCTTGATAAATCCTAATCTTAAGGTTAGATTGTGATAATAAGTGCAATTATAATAAAAAATATGTGATTTTATTCACTATATTTTGTAGGGGTGAAATAGATTTAATGATTACAGAGTTAAATGAAAATATAGTTTATTTTGATGAGCTGTTTCAATTGAGTTAGTTCATTATGTTAAGACTATTCAATCGAATTTTTCGCCCCTATACACTTCATTCATTTATGAATCAAAGTGTGTTGATGAATTGGAGTAACTTAAATAAATGTATTCTGGTCATGGTATTGGGCGGGCTTGCACATATCACCTGGATTACATGGTATTTATTTTCATTTCATCATCCTGCATTACATCATTGGCTCAATCCTGATTATTATTATTTTCACCTATCACGGATGTTGCTGTGCTGTGTATTACAGTTCTTACTGATTATTCCTTGTGTCATATGGCGTCATAAAGAATGGGTGATACAATATTTACCTTACTTTATTATTTTGGTATTTTCCGTAAGCTTTATTTATGGTGGCTATTCGGTTGGTATCAGTAGTCCTGCTACCGTTGCGGGATTTATCAGTATTTTAACAGTTGGTCTGGTTTTATTTGAACGCAAGATTGTATATCTGCTTTTTTTACCAGTCACTGTATATATGCTCATTGCAATTGTCAGTAGTGCATTGGGTTATATGACCTACGCACCGGTCTTTAGTGATCAGCTCAATTATTCAGTCATGGTATTTAATGAATTCTGGGTTTATTCACAACTTTATTTTTACGTGCCTATTTTTTTTGCGACTTTTGTATTGTTTGAGATTTTGTTGACGCAATGGAGAAATCGAGAAAAACAAATTAATTTAATGAGTCAAATGGACCCGCTTACGGGGATTTATAACCGTCGAAAAATAGGTTTAGAACTCAATGAAATTCAATTACAAGAACGAAAATTTGCTCTCATTCTGTTAGATCTTGATCATTTTAAGAGTATTAATGATAACTATGGTCATGATATCGGAGACAACGTCTTAAAGCGTGTTGCCAATGTACTACGTCAAAATATACGTGATACAGATATTGTCGGGCGATTTGGTGGTGAAGAGTTTGTGATGCTGTTGCAGAATAAAAACCTCAGAGCTGCGATGGAGGTCGCAGAGCGGTGTCGCAAAGAAATTGAAAATGAGCTCTTTTATATCGATGAACGTACGACGATCAGAGTGACAGCAAGCTTTGGTATAGCCATTTCTGAATTTAATTTAAATAAAGAAGCGGTGATTCGTCATGCAGATCAAGCATTATATCTAGCAAAAAAACGTGGTCGTAATCAGGTTAGACACTACTACGAACTTCAGGATGCTGATGTCATACAAAAAAGTGAAACTTGAGCAGTAAAATTATCAGGTCACAAATTCGTCATTTAAATCAGTTTTACTTCATCTTGAAATGCTTTAAGATTGGTTGACTATTAATCAAATATTTGATTTAAAATTTAAAAAATTATGAAGATCAAATTCTTATCATAATTGAGATGAACGTATTATGACGATACTACCCGTTGCTCAAAAAGGTGAAGTGATCCTTGAATTGGTTGCATCGCCGGTAAGTGAACTTGAGTTTAGTAGTAGCTGGTTAACGCATCTGGTTGAAGCAATAAATTTTACGATGCAACAGCGCAATGGTGTCGGTATTGCTGCACCACAAGTTTATGTCTCTAAAAGGATTATTATCGTCGCTTCAAAACCCAATATACGGTATCCCGATGCGCCTGAGATGGAGCCTATTTACATGATTAATCCTGAAATATTGGAGCGTTCTGATCATGTTGTTTTAGGAGAAGAGGGATGTTTAAGTGTAGAGAATCGACGTGCGGAAGTAGCTCGAGCTTCATCAATCCGTGTCCGTTATCGTAATATGCAAGGACAGGAAATTACTGAGACTTTTTCAGGATTCCCTGCACGAATTATTCAACACGAAATTGACCATCTTGATGGGATCTTGTTTGTAGAGCGAGTTCACGCTGCTTAAAAAGACAATATAAAAGATAAAAGGACAGAATGAAGTTAATCAGGAAGATTCAACATATGATTAAGCGATTGTATCGTATGGCCAATACGTACATCCTTGATCCTCAAAATATGCTGATCAATTGGAGTGATTTTAAAAAGGGACGGCTTATCCTCTTTTTTGGAATTCTAAGCCAACTTGAGGTCGCTCGCTGGTTAATTGTGGCTTTTTATACCCCTGAAAAAGCACAGTGGTTAAATCCTGACTATTTTGAATTACGTGTTACCCAATTGTTGGTGACCTCCGTGATTTATCTTGTCCTGTTTTGGAGTTGTTTCAAGTTTCAGCATATCGCTAAGTTTCAAACCTTCATTGCTTACTTTGCCCCTAGTTTCTTTGGAATGACCATGATTTATTCAGGGTATTCGATTGGAATTTATAGTCCTGCAACAATGGCAGGGTTCATTAGTATTGTATTGGTCGGGTTGGTATTTTATAGCCGTAAAATTATTTATGGGATTGCAATTCCAATTACGATATACACGTTATTAACGTGTTACTTGACGCATATCGATCGAATTCGTTATGCACCTATGTTTAGTGATGAGTTGAATAAAAGTATCGTTTACCAAAATGATTTTTGGGTCATGAGCATGGTACAGCTCTACGTGCCCATTTTACTTATGAGTGTTTTATTCTTTGAGATTTTACTCACCCAATGGCGCAGTCGTGAAAAACAATTCGAAACCAGCAGTAAATTTGATGCGCTGACGAACGTTTATAACCGTCGTCAGATCAATGAAGTGTTATCACATTTTCAGCAGGATCGTGCTGATTATGCTGTGATCTTATTGGATTTGGATCATTTCAAACAAATTAATGATCAATATGGTCATGCAGCAGGAGATGAAGTCCTGAAACAGGTGGCGACGCGTTTGGAATATCATGTTCGTATTGGTGATACGGTTGGACGTTATGGCGGTGAAGAATTTATATTAATTCTGGACAATCTCAGTCGTGATCAAGCGGTTGATATCGCAGAACGTTGCCGTAACGCAATTGCACAGCAGCCGATTGTGCTGGATGATGGAACCTCGTTAAATGTGACGGCAAGCTTTGGTATTGCACTATCCCATGAGTTATCTGATCAAGACGTCATTACGCATTGTGCAGATCACGCTTTATATATTGCCAAAGAAAGCGGACGAAATCAGGTACAGTTATATCAGCCAGCTTAGTTGAATGATTAAATTTCGGTTTTGGTACTACTAACTATAGAGAAACATACGCTTAGGTTTTTTTTATAGCAATGCTTTTGTTTTGGTCAGTGATCATCAAATTCATACCATAAATTGATCTGAACGATAAAGCAGTCTTTTTAATGCTTAAAGCGCATTGACATGATCGCTGAATACATCCAAATTTTAATAAAAATAAATATGAATATTCGATAATACAATTAGATGATGACTCGAGAGAATGAAGTACAACAACAGCGCAGTTTATTGCAAGCTATCAAATATGTCTTGTTAGAATCTGATCGTTCTATTATTAACTGGTCCAACTTTAATAAAGGGATTCTGTTACTTATATTTGGGCTGTTGATGCTCATTGGTCATTGGTTGTGGTACTACCTAACTTTCCATTCAGAATATCAAATTTGGTTAGATCCAGAATATTATCCTCATCGGACATGGACCACATGTTTACAAGTGATTTTGACCACGTGTTTTCTGACGATCGCTTTAGTGCTTCGAAAAAATGCTACTGCTCGCCGAATCTTGGGCTATTTAATCCCCTTATTTTATGGATTGATTGTCATTTTTTCAGGATACACGGTTGGGATTTATAGTCCTGCGGTGATGGCGGGAACGGTCAATATTGTATTAATTGGTTTTGTGTTATATGAACAGCGCATCATCTATAGCGTCTCTTTTATTATTGCTTGTATTATCGTGTGGTTGGCAGTACTGACGGCCAATGGTCAACTGACTTATGCACCATTATTTAGTGATGCACTGAATCAATCTAATTTGTATGCCAATCCTTTTTGGCTGAAAAGTATGGCGGTACTATATTTACCCATACTGTTGTGCTCAGCAGTTTTTTTTGAGTTGATCTTGTCGCAGTGGAGACGACGTGAGCGTAAGATTGAAATACTAAGTCAGAAAGATGCGTTAACCAACCTCTATAACCGTCGTTACATCAATCAGTTTACTAGTAAGTTAATTCAACAAAATCGCAGCTTTGCTTTCATCATCTTAGATCTCGATTTCTTCAAGCAGATTAATGACAATTATGGTCATGATGTTGGTGATCTTGTACTTAAACGTATTGCTCTCATTTTAAAACAGCAAACACGAGAAGAGGATATAGTGGGACGACTCGGTGGTGAAGAGTTTGTTCT
Source organism: Acinetobacter sp. ANC_7512 (assembly GCF_056779935.1). Classification (NCBI taxonomy): domain Bacteria; kingdom Pseudomonadati; phylum Pseudomonadota; class Gammaproteobacteria; order Moraxellales; family Moraxellaceae; genus Acinetobacter; species Acinetobacter sp. ANC_7512. The sequence continues at coordinate 27,027 of NZ_JBWYIX010000004.1, forward strand.
AGTACTTAAAGATGGTGATATCGACGAAGCATTAATCATCGCAGAACGCTGCCGTCGAACGATCGAAAGTGAAAAAATTGAGATTAGCCCAGCGACTTTTATTCAAGTGACCGCAAGCTTTGGCGTGGCGATGTCACAAAATTTACCACATCTATACACAGACGAAGTAAAGCAAAGGATTTATAGTGCAGCGGATAAAGCACTATATCTTGCAAAGCAGAATGGTCGTAATCAAGTCAGATGTGACACGATATCGACAGCTGAATTTGAAATTTGAGATCTTATTTTGGGTCTCGATTGATCACCAAGAGAATAAAAATGAAGACACCTGTACCTGATTATCTTGCCCATGTATTGGACCAATGTCATGCGAATACCGAAGGAGCATTGGCTGACTATATTCCAGAACTGGCAGCTGCCAATCCAAATCGTATCGCTTTAGCACTTTCAACCATTGATGGTACGATTTATTCTTCAGGGGATGATGAGGTTGAGTTCACGATTCAATCAATGTCTAAACCATTTGCTTATGCATTAGCGATTCAAGAACATGGTTTGGCTCAGGTATTAGAAAAAGTTGGTGTTGAACCTTCGGGGGAAGCATTTAATCAAATCTCATTAGAAAAAGAACGATCGATTCCTAAGAACCCAATGATTAACTCGGGTGCGATTACGACACATTCTTTATTACCTCATAAAAAGACTGTTTCTCGTGCAGAACATTTACGACGTTTCTTGAGTGAACTGTGTGGGCGTGAGTTAACCTTTGATGAGCAAGTCTATCAATCTGAACTCAAAACAGCATTTCGTAATCTTTCGATTGGATATATGTTGCGTACCGTCGGCGTGCTAGAAGAAGACCCAGAACTGATTGTTCATGGTTATATTCAACAGTGTGCGATTAAAGTCTCCGTGAAAGATTTAGCGCGAATGGGCAGTGTGTTGGCGAATGGCGGAAAAGACCCTGTTACGGGAAAACGTATTTTAGATCGTCAGGTATGTCGTCAGGTACTTAGCGTCATGATGACGTGTGGTATGTACGATGCAGCTGGAGATTGGTTGACCACCGTTGGTATTCCTGCCAAAAGTGGTGTGGCAGGGGGGATCATTGGTGTCTTACCAGGTCAGGTTGGAATTGCGGTTTTTTCGCCTAAATTAGACAGCCATGGCAACAGTGTTCGAGGTGTGGAAATCTTTGAACGTCTATCAAGTGATATGGGATTACATTTGATGGAGGGAACCCCTTCAGCACAAACCATTATCCAAAGTCGCCGTGAGTATGATGATGGCATGGTGGTATATGAGCTACGTGGTGTCTTACAATTTACAGAGACTGAAATGTTCTTGCGTGAGTTACAGAATGAGCCTGTAGGTAAAAATAAAGTAGTGCTTGATCTTACACATCTGACTTTAATCCATGATGTCGGTGCTCGAATGTTATTTGAAGGTGTGAAACGTCTACAGGATGATGGTCACATAGTGGTGGTCTTAGATGCGGAATCATTGTTATCGGAACAACAAAGTAAAGGACACAAACGCGTCATTGTCCAACAGCACTTGCATGATTATTTAAAGTAATCAGCAAAGATGATGCGCTTTAAGATGCGTGTATAATATTGAAAATTGTATACCGTTTTTTGGGAATGTTATGAAGTCTGAAGTCCAGCAAGGAAAAATTAAAATTTATCATGCCGATAAAGGTTTTGGTTTTATTGGTGGTGCAGGTGAGGATATTTTTTTCCACATTTCTGACTTTCCTGCAGATGAAGGTGAGCCAAAACGCAATGACCGAGTCAAATTTCAGGTTGTTGAAAATCAAGGTAAATTAAAAGCTGTCAAAATTCAACGTGTAGCTGACCAGTCAGCGAAAGCGAAGAAGTCTCGTGTGGCATCACATAATCAGGCGATTACCAGCGCATTATTATCAAGTTTTAAAAAATAAAAAGCAAAAAAAGCCCTGAATCATCAGGGCTTTTTTACATAACTAATCAATCATTTATGTCATGTTTAGATGTTATTTTAGATGATCAGCAATATCGGTAAAAATCACACCTAAACCATATGCACCTGCATCAGGATAGCCTAAGCTACGATCCCCGACAGTACCTGCACGACCCATACGTGCAACAATCTCTTTGGTCGATTCTGCGCCTTGAACAGCAGCTTGAGCACCTAAGATAAAGTTTTCCTTAAAGCTTTTGTCGGTGTTGGCTGACCATGAATCTGCGCATGGCACGAGCGCATCAATGAGAGTTTTATCTCCCACTACCGCGCCACGTCCAAATGAACGTTCACCTGTGGTTTGAATACCTTTTACTGAGGCTTGCAGCATATCGGCAAAATCTGCCACGCTTAACGTGGTTTTACCTTGAATGGCTTTACTTGCGGCACGAAATGCAGAACCCCAGATGGGACCTGATGCACCGCCACAATGTTCCATGATGATCATGGAGCTATTGAGTAAGAATTCATCCATCTGCTGTGCTTGGATCAAGCTTTGCCATTCTTTCTTGAGTTGTTTAAAGCCTTTAGCCACACTCATGCCGAAGTCACCATCGCCTGCGTGTGCGTCTAACTCACAAAATGGCACTTCATTTTTAATAATACAGGCAGCCATGACATCGACCACATAGCGCATGTTTTCAATGGTGAATTGCTCATTTTGAATTTCAGCATGTTCTGCTGCAGTTTCAACTTCGCTATTGCCTTGATGTTGGGTAGCCGTATCTTTTATCGCAAACTCAATGGCTAAAGCAGGTGAACCATCAAGTTTAAAGGCAGGGGTGTTAGCTTCTGCATCTAAGTATGTTTTGAGTTCATCATCCAATTCAAGTAATGAAATGGATGCACCATTCATGTCGATACTGGTCATGTAGTTGCCGACAAAGGTACGGTAAATTTTAATGCCCTTATGTGCAAGTTGTGCGCATACATCATGGTTAAACAGATACAGTTCTTGCATTGGGGTAGAACCAAAGCCATTGATCAATACTGCAACTTCTTTCATGTCTGGACGATCTAAAAACAGGTCATCGACCATACGTTGTGCCAGTTCTTTTGCTGGCAAGATTTTTTCACGACGGATGCCTGGTTCACCATGAATACCGACGCCGTATTCCATTTCATCATCGGCAAGGGTAAAAGTTGGTGTACCTTTGGCGGGAACAGTACATGAGCTATAGGCAAAACCTAAACTGATGACATTGTCAGCCGCTTTCTGTGCCACCGCTTTAACTTCACTCAGCTCTAAGCCTTTTGATGCTGCTGCGCCTGCAATTTTATGGACAAAGATTGTGCCTGCGACACCACGACGACCGACGGTATATAAACTATCTTTAACCGCAATGTCATCTGCAACTTTCACAAAGTCGACTTGAATTCCGTCTTCAGCGGCTAAGGCTGCACCATTCTGGAAATTCATCATATCGCCAGAATAGTTTTTGATGATCATCAACACGCCTTTGTCGGTTGCGACGTGTTGCAGTGCTTTATAGACCTGAATTTGTGAAGGCGATGCAAAGACATCGCCACATACCGCAGCGTCTAACATGCCTTTACCGACAAAGCCCGCATGTGCAGGTTCGTGCCCGCTACCACCACCACTGATGAGAGCAACATTGTTATGTTTTTCTTTTCTTGAAATGATTTTGTGTGATTCAGTGAATGCAAGTTCTGGGTGTGCCAAGACAAAGCCTTTGCACATGTCGACAACCAAGTTTTCAGGGTGGTTGATGAGTTTTTTCATTGAAACACCAGGATATATTAATTTGGGAGAATATTAATTTCGTATTATAAGATGTAATGGTATTTGAAGTATGTAAATGAAAGATATTTGAACTATAAATTTTTTACAGCCTACACTCATATTTTATAGATACAGATAATGATTTAGAGAAAAAATTATGCATTCTGAGGATCATTTTAGTAAAGAACTATTTGATGTTTTAGCTCAGCAATATATCGATTTGAATTTAACGATCGAGATAGCTCGAAACAAAGAAATTATTATTAGGGAATTTAATGGGAAAAGATTTCATGTTGATTTCAACTTAGTGATCGAAATAGGTCAAAACAATGAGATCATTATTCTGGTATTCAGTGGTGAAAAGTTTCTTTTGAGGGTGAAATATGATTATGGATCTTTTGATTTTGGTACGGAGGTTCATGAGTATCATTATCATAAACAATATTTAAGACAATGGAGGAGTGCCTCAAGTCGAGAAACTATTTATGAGCATCTAGACCGATTTGGAAATTTATATGAAAAAATTTTTTGAAGTTTTAATTGCTTAATAATAAGCAAATATTGGGTTTGCCGTTTTATCGGCAAAAGCCAATTTTAAATTACATCGTAGATTTTTACTGTCCTGCTGTGAATTTGGTTATTGAGTGTGATGGTAGTCAGCATTTTACGGAAGATGGTTTAGAAGCAGATCGGATTCGGGATGAAGCTTTGGCTCAACTTGGGCTTAAAGTGCTGAGATTTGATAATGGGCAGGTAGTGGTGTTGATTGATGGTGTAGTGGAAGTAGTTTATCAGTTTTGTTTAAAAGAAATTTCTAAAGAATCTCCTAAAATCCCTCTTTGGAAAAGAGGGGCTTTGTGCGAATTTGATTCCGGTTGTGGATTCGTGTGTTCCTCCCTTTTTAAAGGGAGGTTAGGAGGGATTAAATTATTTTATGGAGATGGAATAGATGTTGAAGGATCAAAGTGATTTTCTAATTCATTGAGTTTATCGTACAAAGGTTTGCCTTTGGACATTAAAGCGGCTGTGTCTATAACAGTAGCCTTTGAAAACTGAATCAATAAACTATCCAACTCTTCAATAACTTCATCTATTTTAAGATATTTAATGTTGAGAGAACTTTTATTACGGCGTAACGCTGAGACCAAATCTTGTACTTTTTTACAAGTATTGGAGTGTGATTTGGCTGTTAACCCCTTTATGCTTGACTCAGTACAGCCTGAGCCAAACTTTTGCATGTCTCCAACAGCTATTCTCAAGCAACTATGTATTTCTTGCTTTTTTACTATCTGAAAATATGTTTTAACAGTAGTGAAATATTTTTTAGCTTTCAAAGTGGAAATAACAGTAAAAATCGTACAAATGAGAGAAATTATCGTCAAGCCAGTATCTAATTCCATAATTTTATGCTTCAAGAATCTTTAATATTTGTTCTTCAGTTAACTCATAGCTTTTATGCATTTCATCCCTCCATACAGTCAACATTTTTAGATATCTACCAAGCATTTTACTATGTGAGTTAAATGAATGATTGGGATTACCATATAAAAGCTCATCAAAACGCCCTAATTTTTTTATAAAAAAATTCGTGTATCTCATATATTGACCTTCTTCATTTCCATCGAAACCTCTGAAAGTTAGATTGTAATGAGCAGAAATTTTAGGAGAATCTATTTTTTCGGAACTGAAAGTTATAGCTCTATACATATCTAATATATCTAAAACTTTCTGACATTCCTCTTTAGGCATATCTTGGCTCAAATATTCGAAACACCACGAGTAATGTAAACTATAACCATCTTCTAATGCTTCTCTTAGTTCGGCATAGTGTTGTTGTAATTCTGGATAGAGTTTTTCTAATATTAAATATTGATGGATTAAACTGAGTCTTTCAACTTTTGAAAGTTCCATTCGCTTGATTATCCTATCTATCATAAAACTATGAATTTAAGTATAAAAAATCCCCTTATACAAGGGGATTTTTAGTTCCCTCCTTTATTAAAGGAGGTGAGAAGCATTGCTTCGTAAAGAGGATTCTCGCATCAATTAAACAATCGAATCATCCAAATTCGGCGCTAACCAACGTTTTGCCTCATCCAAGGTCCAACCTTTACGCTTCGCATAATCTTCCAACTGATCGCCAGAGATTTTACCCACGTTAAAGTATTCTGTTTCAGGGTTGGCGTAGTAGAAACCGCTGACTGATGAAGGTGGCCACATTGCAAAGCTACTGGTTAAGTAAGTTCCGATCTTATCAGTCGTACCTAACCAATCAAACAGCGGCGCTTTTTCAGAATGTTCAGGACAAGCAGGGTAGCCCGGTGCAGGACGAATACCCACATACTTCTCTTTGATCAACTCTTCATTTGAAAGCTGTTCATCCGCTTGGTAGCCCCAGAACTCTTTACGAATACGTTGGTGCAAGTGTTCAGCAAATGCTTCTGCAAAACGGTCACCCAAGGCTTGAACCATAATCGCGTTATAGTCATCACCTTTGGCTTTGTATTCTTGCGAAAGTTCTTCCGCACCAAAGATCGATACAGTGAAACCACCCAAATAATCTTGCGCCACGTCTTTCGGCGCTACAAAGTCAGCCAGTGAGAAATTCGCTTTACCTGTGACTTTGTCAGACTGCTGACGAATATGCTCAAAGGTATGCGTCACATTGCCATTTTCATCCGTTACCGCAACAGTATCCGCTGCAACACGGTTGGCAGGGTAAAGACTAAAAGTAGCGCGCGCATCGAAACGTTTATTTTCGATAATGTCTTTGAGCATTGCTTGTGCTTGTTCAAACAAATCACGTGCGGCTTCACCGACGACTTCATCTTCAAGGATTTTCGGGAATTTACCCGCCAAACTCCAAGAAATAAAGAATGGTGTCCAGTCAAAATACTCAACCAAAGTTTCTAATGGATAGTTGGTGAAAGTTTCAGAACCAATGAAGTTTGGTTTTACTGGCGCATGCTTTTCAAAGTCAATTTTGAAGCCATTTTCAACCGATTCAGCATAAGAAAGTTTTGCTGCTTTCGGTTGTTTGTTGGCAAGACGCGTACGGATTTTTTCATAATCCGCCGCATAATCCGCTGCCAATTGTGGCTTCATATCAGCAGATAAAAGTTGTGTTGCAACACCGACTGCACGAGATGCATCGGCAGTGTAGTACACACCATCATTGTGATATTGCGGTGCAATCTTCACAGCGGTATGTGCTTTAGACGTGGTCGCACCACCAATCATGAGTGGAATGTTAAAACCTTTACGTTGCATTTCTTTGGCAACAAATACCATTTCATCCAATGACGGTGTGATCAAACCTGATAAACCGATGATGTCAACTTTTTCATCAATCGCAGTTTGTAAGATTTTCTCACAAGGTACCATCACGCCAAGGTCAACGATGTCATAACCGTTACAGCCAAGTACCACACCCACGATGTTTTTACCGATGTCGTGTACGTCGCCTTTAACAGTAGCAAGCAAGATTTTACCTTTGGCTTCACCTTGGGTTTTTTCTGCTTCAATAAATGGGTTCAACCAAGCCACGGCTTGTTTCATCACACGTGCAGATTTCACCACCTGAGGTAGGAACATTTTGCCGGCACCGAACAAGTCGCCAACCACGTTCATCCCTGCCATGAGTGGACCTTCGATCACATCAAGTGGACGAGCTGATTTTAAACGTGCTTCTTCGGTATCTTCATCAATATAAGTCGTAATACCTTTTACAAGCGCGTATTCAAGACGTTTTTCAACAGGTTCATTACGCCATTCAAGGTTTTCTTCAGCTTTTTGCGCGCCTGCTTGACCACGGTATTTTTCAGCCACTGCAAGGAGTTTTTCTGTTGCTTCTTGACCGCTTGCACCTTGGTTGCGGTTTAACACCACATCTTCAACCGCTTCTTTTAATTCGGCATCAATGTCATCATAAATCGCAAGCTGACCTGCGTTGACGATCCCCATGGTTAAACCTTGTTGAATGCCGTGATATAAGAACACCGCATGGATCGCTTCACGAACAGGTTCGTTACCACGGAATGAGAACGATACGTTTGAGATCCCGCCTGACACCATCGCGTTTGGAAGGTTTTGTTTAATCCAACCGGTTGCTTCAATGAAGTCCACACCGTAGTTGTTGTGTTCTTCAATACCTGTTGCGACCGCAAACACGTTCGGGTCAAAAATAATATCTTCAGATGGGAAACCCACTTCGTTGACTAAGACATCATAAGAGCGCTTACAGATTTCTTTTTTACGTTCAGCAGTATCCGCCTGACCGTTTTCATCAAACGCCATGACAATCACTGCCGCACCGTATTGACGGCATAGGCGAGCACGTTCTACAAACTCGTCATAACCTTCTTTTAAGGAAATTGAGTTTACAACCGCTTTACCTTGGACGCATTTCAAACCTGCTTCAATGATCTCCCATTTAGAAGAATCCAGCATGATTGGCACACGTGAAATATCAGGCTCAGACGCGATCAGATTCAGGAAATGCACCATCGCTTCTTGCGAATCGAGCATACCTTCATCCATGTTGATGTCGATGATTTGCGCACCGGCTTCAACTTGTTGACGTGCCACATCTAAAGCTTCAGTGAAGTTACCTTCTTTAATCAGGCGTAAGAATTTTTTAGAACCTGTCACGTTGGTACGTTCACCGACGTTCACAAACAATGAATCTTTGGTGATGTTGAATGGCTCTAAACCACTTAAACGACATGCAGGTTCAATTTCAGGGATTTGACGCGGTGCAATACCTTCAACCGCTTGCGCAATCGCACGAATATGATCCGGCGTCGTACCACAACAACCACCCGTAATGTTAATTAAGCCACTTTCAGCAAATTCTTTAATAAATGCTGCAGTTTCTTCAGGAGTTTCATCATAACCACCGAAGGCATTTGGTAAGCCTGCGTTTGGATGCGCTGAAACAAAAGTATCCGCAACGTCAGACACGGTTTTGACGTGTGGACGCATCGCATCTGCACCCAGTGCACAGTTAAAGCCAATCGATAAAGGCTCTGCATGGCGCATTGAGTTCCAGAATGCTTCTGCGGTTTGACCTGTGAGTGTACGGCCAGATGCATCGGTAATGGTGCCCGAAATCATAATTGGCAGTTCGTAACCAATTTCTTTAAACACTTCTTTCACTGCAAAGATCGCAGCTTTGGCATTTAGGGTATCGAAGACCGTTTCAATCAAGATGATATCTGCACCACCTTCAATCAATGCCTTAGTCGCTTCAATGTAGTTAACTTTTAACTCATCAAAGGTGATGTTACGGAATGCCGGATCATTTACATTTGGTGAAATTGAAGTGGTACGTGACGTTGGTCCTAATACGCCCGCGACAAAACGTGGCTTTTCAGGTGTTGAGTATTTTTTACATGCTTCTTTGGCAATTCGAGCTGCTTCACGGTTAATCTCAGGAACCAAATCTTCCATATGGTAGTCAGACATTGAAACACGTGTTCCATTGAACGAGTTAGTTTCAATAATATCTGCACCAGCTTCAAGATAAGCTTCATGAATGCCTTGAATAATCTGTGGCTGAGTTAGAACCAATAAGTCGTTATTACCCTTAAGGTCGTAGGCCCAATCCTCAAAACGTTCACCACGGTAATCAGCTTCTTCCAATTTGTGGCGTTGGATCATGGTACCCATTGCACCATCAATAATCAGGATACGTTTGGCAAGAAGCGCTTTTAAGGTGGCGAGGGTAGACATCAAATGACTCTCACAAAAATCTGCACAAATAATGGTGCAATATTTTAGCAGAGTTACGTCCACTTTTCTGATAAATAAAAATTTATGAACCTATTCCCAAAAAATTAAGGATGAATTTCATCCATCGACTACGATGATCAACCTATCAAAACTGTAACTGTCTATATTTCATCATGTTGTCATAATCTAATGTAATAATAACTGCCGTTGTAACAAATGTGACAGTGATGTCATCTTTATTTCATCTATTTAATTACCGATTGAAATAAAGATTAAAGACGAGGGTTTTGTATTAACTATCTGATTATTATTGTTAAATTTTGAATATTGGTTGCTTTTAAAGTTTAATTTTCTTAAATAAGTGTCGTTTGGATGACTTATATGACAGCTCTTTGTCATATAATTGTAATAATTAAATTGAACAATAGAGGGGATATTTATCCTCTTTCTCTGCTTGCATGAATTCTAATCAAACTCCAGTTTCAGATTCAGCACAATCGTCAACGCCTATGCAGTCGACGAATGTTCACGTGCCAACGCCGAAATTCTTTATGCCAGTGTTCCTTACACTGATTGTTTCAACCTTGATTTACATTGGTTTTCAGTTGGCTGCTGATTTATCTCATGTGCCTGCTTTAAATCTTTATGCTGTGATCATGTTGGCCACGGCATTGTTTATCGCATTGGGTTTCGAGTTCGTTAACGGTTTCCATGACACGGCCAATGCTGTGGCAACGGTCATTTATACCAACGCTTTATCTGCACCTGTCGCTGTAATGTGGGCAGGCTTCTGTAACTTCCTTGGCGTAATGGTCGCAAGTGGTGCAGTTGCCTACGGTATTATCGCGCTATTGCCTGTTGAATTGATTATGAACGTCGGTTCAGGTGCTGGTTTTGCCATGGTCTTTGCCATGTTGATTGCCGCAATCGTATGGAACTTAGGAACTTGGTTCCTCGGTATCCCTGCTTCTAGCTCTCATACACTGATCGGTTCGATTTTAGGTGTGGGCATCATGAACTACATCTTAAACGCAGGTAATGGTGCGTCAGGTGTAGACATGGAACAGGTGATGAAAGTGGGTAAAGCACTTTTATTCTCACCATTAATCGGTTTTGCATTTGCGGCTGTATTGTTCTTATTGGTTAAAAAAATCTTTAAGAAACAAGTGGAATTATTCCAACCACCAGAAGGGAATAAACCGCCGCCGCCACTTATTCGTGCCATTTTGATTTTCACGTGTACCGGTGTAAGTTTTGCACACGGCTCAAATGATGGTCAAAAAGGTATGGGTCTGATTATGTTGATTCTGATCGGGATCGTGCCATTGGCATACTCTTTAAACAAGAGTCTAGATCAACAACATATCCAAACGTTTGGTCAGTTATCTGCTCAAACTGCTGATTTGATTTATCCAAATCACCAAGATATTCCAGATGAAAAAGCGCGTGAAATTATCACGTCATATATCCAAACCAAAGAAATCACGCCTGAAGTTGTGCCAGCTTTGGCAAGTTTAACGGATCATTTAGGTGAAAAAGTAGGAAGCTACACATCCATTAAAGATGTTCCTGAAGATCAAGTGGCTGAATTCCGTAATGATATGTACCTCAGCACGACTGCATTCAAGCGTTTAGATAAAGCAGAAGCTTTACCTGCCATGACTGAAGCGCAAGAAAAAACAGTGGACAACTACCGTGATAACTTAGATTCATTCCTTCAATACATTCCAACATGGGTGAAAGTTGCGACTGCATTGGCATTAGGTCTAGGGACGATGGTAGGCTGGAAACGTATTGTTGTTACCGTTGGTGAGCGTATTGGTAAACAACACATGACTTATGGTCAGGGGATGTCTGCAGAGTTAGTTGCAATGTCAACGATTGCTGCTGCTGATGGCTTTGGTATGCCAGTGTCAACAACACATGTTTTAAACTCTGCTGTAGCAGGTACGATGGTTGCGAATAAGTCGGGCTTAAACTTCCAAATGGTTCGCACAATTTTATCAGCGTGGATTTTCACACTGCCAGCAACAATCTGTTTATCAGGTGGTTTATTCTGGTTGTTCCTTCAGTTCACCTGATTGAATTCAATACTTAAAGACTAAAAAAGCGCTGAACAATCAGCGCTTTTTTTATGATCAATTGTTTATGACGCTTATTTTTGGAATTTAGACCAAAGTTTTTTCAAGGGGAGTTTTTCCTCAGCAAAACCATATAATGCGGCAAATGGTAGGGCGGTGCGTGCGAGATATGCTACACGCCATAATCCACCATGATTAGCACCATGCATGATTAAGTCTAATGGATGATTGAGGGCGATGTCAGGATTGGCAACCGACTGTGGGTTTCTCAAATCATGAATCCACAACGCAGCCATAATCGCATTGGTCGTCGCCGGTTCAAATGCTTCAACATCAAACAAATTGGCACCATTGAAAGCAGCTTTTAATAATGGGTTTTTGGTTACCGAATGTGTAGTGGTCGATGGAGCAATATTAATGCTGACACGTTGACCTTGTGACCGTGCTAACGTAGCGCGCCATTGTTGAATCCTTTTCGCCAACGCATAATTTGGACCTTGTTCAACCACAAGACAGTCGCAGATCCCATACTGTTTATCATGACATTGGAATAAGCGTTCTTCATTTTGTTTGAAAAAATAATCACGAGAGACAGTCGAAATACTCTTGGACAGAATATTTTCAAGTTTAGAGCGTGATTTAAACTTATCTAATCCACCTTGAATAACTTCCTGTGGTACAGCGTAGACGTCAGTGGGCGTACACATATACATTAAACTGGTATTGGATTTTTGTTGGCTGACATGTTGCATAATGGCATCCATCGCCATAGAAACACGAACGTGCTTTTCGCCATCTAAATACGCAATCGCGGCAAGATCTAAGTCTCGATCAAACTGGGTGAGCCAATGTGCAATCTCAGGGGTATCTGTTAATAAGTTAACGCCTAAACGCTCTGCAGCTTCACGTATAGATGCAGATGAATCTATTGATTCGACACTTGGAGCGTATAAGGTCGCATTGCCTTGCAGAACAGTATTCAAAATCTTTGTCCATACTCGCTCATGATTTAAATCAAGCGCCACGATATTGGCTTTCCATTTCGCCAGCCAAGGTAAAGGTCCTGCTTCAGAAGCTGCACCAAACAGCACCATTGTTCGATCCGAAAGGTCAAACCACTCTGGATGCTGCACACACGCTTGTAGTGCCTGTGCATGTGATGCTTCTATAATACCTCGGTCTAACCAAAGTTGAATTTGGTCGAGTAGGGCTTGACCTTCTAAATTTTTACCCTGATAAGGTACAAACCATTGCGGCTCAGCATTAGAGTTTCCTTGAAGTGTGTAGGTATTTAAATCTTTTGATTTAAGATTCATCACTTCATTCAATGCATGTGTATGTTGATCACGTTGAAAACTAAATTCTTCATAAGCTTGTTGAAGTCCATCTTGAGCGATGCGCAGCGCAGCTTCAGGTGATGAGAGCCCACATTCTACCAACCGTTTAAAATGAATCGGATAGGATTTTCGCCAATTCTTTTCATTGATAACTGCATCAGCGTATTCTGGCTGAATCTGTTGTAATGCCGCACTGACGATGCGTTGGCCTGATTTTGAACTGCTGGGTTTAGAGGACGTGTTAGAGGAAAATTGTAAACCATCAGGTTGATTAGACATGCAAAAAATCTCAAAAAAAAATGAATAAATTCGCGGATGCCTACATTATCCTGACAAAATTAATGATCTAGGTGGCATTAATTACCAGATATTGATTGAATTATTACGAGATATTTCTAAAAAAGGAAGCCGAAGGCTTCCTTTATAAACAAAATCAATTATTTAGTATTTTTTATACCATTGATCAATTCTTCTAACATAAATGCAGTGTTATCTAAGCCAGCGCCCGTTAAATACCAGGCATCGGCATTAATAAAGATGACACGATTCTCTTTGGCTGCTTGACTATTCTTGAGTAATGGATGTGATTGAATATGTTGTTTCGCAGCATAGTTTTGCGTGTTTACAGCACCACGGTCTAACACAATGATGAAATCAGGATTTTGTTTAATTGCTTGTACTAGACGCTCTAAATTGCGTTGCGCGGCAGCAAGAGCTTCTGGTGAGTTTGGAGCAGGTCGAGCACTTGAGGCTTGAGGTGCTGCAGGCGGTACCACTGACTTTAAGCCAGAAATATCATAGGTAAATCCAAATCTTTCATTCTTTGCATGCGGTATAAAATTATCACCCATGGCAAAAAGCATCAGGCCGGATTTGCCTTTAGTGAGTTGTTTAAGTTGTGCTTGAAGGGCATAGACATGATCTAATTTAGATTGTGCGAGTTGTTCCTTATTAAACATTTTTGCTAAAAAAAGTGTGCGATTTTTCAGGTCTTGATTGAAGTTTTGAGTATCAGGCCAGAGGTTGATTGCAGGTGCAATTTTTTTGACCTCATTTAATTTTGCAGCAGAACGCCCGCCGACAATGATGAGATCTGGCTTTTGTTCTTTTAATAAGGTTTGGTTGGGTTCAAATAAAGATCCAGCTTTTAAATATTGTTTGTCATTAAATTTTTTCAAAGCACCAACAAAAGTAGTTTCGGGTACGATTGATGCTTGAATACCTAAAGCATTCAGTGTATCCAACGCGGATAGTTCGTAAACGGCCAGCTTCTGTGGTGTATTTTGAAGTTGAATAGTTTGATCTAGATAAGTGAATTGATCAGGTTGAGCATATGAAACAAAGGCGCTGAATGAAAGAATGAGTGCCAATGGAAGTTTAATGTAAGTCATATCAATACCTCGTGGTTTGATAAAAGCTTAACATGAATGTATAAATGATAATCATTATCATTGTTAAGTTTGTGTTTTTGATTTATTTAACAGCATCAATTTTGAATTTAAGGGTATTTGTGCGGAGTGTTTTAACCCTCCGCAATGATCAAAGGATTAGAAAGGTAGTTGAAGCAACTTGCTGAAGAAATGTGGAATAATTCGAGGTTCAATCAATATCGTAACTACGACACCGTAGGCTGCACCCCATAAATGTGCACTGTGGTTGATGTTACTGTTTCCACGTTTACCTGACCAAATACTATAAGCAATATAAAGCACGGCAAAAATAATGGCTGGAACTGGAATAAAGAAGACAAATATCAGTTTCCATGGTTGAAATAAAATATAAGCAAACAAGACTGCTGATACTGCTCCAGAGGCACCTAGACTTGCCCAGCGGTGATCATTTTTATGTTTTAAATAGCTTGGAATAATTGCCGCGATTAAACCGCCTAAATAGAACAGAACAAATCCGAGTTCATATAAGTATTGTCGATAAAAACTCTCAATTACACTTCCAAAGAAAAAGAGTGTGATCATATTGAACAGTAGATGTGTTCCATCTGCATGTATAAAACCATGCGTGATAAATCGATCGTATTGACCTTTCTGCATGGCTGGAGGCCAAAAAATCAAACGATTCATAATATTTTGATTGGAAAATGCAACCAGTGAAACGGCAACCGTAATTAAAACGATGGTGACAGTATGATTAAAAGGTAAATCAAGCATATGGATAAGATTGAATAAATTGCTTTAATTCTGTTCATCATGCCATTTTTTTAAATTTAATTGTTATTAATATAATAATTCTGACAAATTTAGTTGAATTTTAAATATTACCCCCGATCTTCAGTTAAAATAGAGTCTTCAGCTTGAGGAAAAATTGTTATGTCGACTGAGAACACCAGCACTGCAGTTGCTGAAGAAATTCCAAATTTATTAATTACACCAACTGCGCAAGAGTATTTGTTTGAACTTTTAGAGAAGCAAAATACTCCTGGTATCGCGGTACGTGTTTTCGTAGAACATCCGGGTACACCACGTGCTGAATGCTGCATGGCATATAGTGCACCAGATGAAGTCGTTCCAACCGACTATAAACAAGAATATCCAAAATTTGCTGCATATATTGATACACCATCAATCCCATACTTATTGGATGCAGTGATTGATTACAACAAAGATCGCTTTGGTGGTCAGTTGACTTTCCGTGCACCTAACTCGAAAGTGCCACGTGTAGGTCCAGATGCATCGATTGAAGAACGTATAACCTATGTATTACAGTCGGAAATTAACCCTGGTTTAGCAGGGCATGGTGGAAACTGTGCATTGGTTGAAGTGGTTGAAGATGCTGAGCATGGTTTAACAGCGGTCTTGAAATTTGGTGGTGGCTGTCAAGGGTGTTCAGCAATTGATGTGACACTTAAACAAGGTGTTGAAGTTACGCTAAAACAGCATATCCCAGAGTTACAACGTGTTGTGGACCAGACAGACCACAGCCAATCAGAAGGCGCTTATATGAAATAAGTTGCCTTTAAATTTACAAAAGTTGATTTGAAAAGCTCCCATTAAAAGGGGGCTTTTTTTATGAAAACTGAACAAAATGAGTAATATCAATAAAATTGAAATGTAAAAACAAAAACTATAAATGAGAATAGTTATCATAATCTATTGCAAAGTGATTATCATTTGTTACAATGCGACACAATTCGAACAAGATCTCTCCACACATTCTTTGGTAATTACACAATGCAAAAGACATTTTTAAAATCTAAGTTAGCGTTTGCTGTCTTAACCACCATGTCGGTTTCAAGTTTTGCACAAGAGCAAATTGGTCAAGATACTAATGCAAAACAAGATACAACTAAGTTAAAAACAATTGTCGTAACTTCAGCGAGTGGTTATGAGCAAAATATAGCGGATGCTGCTGCTACGATTTCAGTGATTACTGCCGAAGAATTAGAAAAAAAATCTTATAGTGATGTAACTGATGCATTGAAAAATGTTCCAGGTGTATTTGTACAAGGCGGTGGAACGAACCAGACGATCTCCATTCGGGGTATGGGATCAGCTTATACCCTATTTTTAGTAGATGGACGTCCAATGAATGATGGTAGTCTTTTAACAACAAATGGGGGGGTTCAAGGAGCATCAGTAAACTTCTTACCGCCAATAGAATCGATTGAACGTATTGAAGTGATTCGAGGCCCGTCATCCTCTCTATATGGTTCTGATGCAATGGGTGGTGTAATTAACATCATTACTAAAAAGCATCAAGATCGTTTGACTGCAAGTATTCGAACAGAATATATCAAAGCTGGTAAATCGAATGACGTTAACAACGACGCAACCAATACCAGCTTGTATGTAAATGCACCATTAATTGATAAGCTTCTTTCGGTTCAAGTTACAGCTGGTCTTCAAACGATTGAAGAAAGTTCATTACAAAAAAATACAGCCGAAACAGGTGAGAGTGAACCAGATTTTCAAAAAACAAATCTAGGTACAAAGTTTGTTTTTACACCAGATGAAAAAAACACACTCACTGCTGAATATGTAAGAACTCAACAAGAGCGTACACACAACCCAGGTAAAAGTTATACCCAGTATGTTTCAGTAACGGGTCCTAAAGTTGATATTGATGGTAAAGATTTCGTTCTATCTAATGGAAATTATTATCCAGCATATAATACGAATAATCGTAATGATGATGGTGAGCTAATCTATCGTTCAGATGTCGTACCGAATACAGGGACTTACTCAGAATTAGAAAAAAATAATTTTAGCCTTACTCATGATGGTGAGTACGACAATCTAAAACTCACTTCTTACTTGCAATATGATAAAGATAAAAATAATGCAATTACAGGGCGTACTGTGGGTAAAGTTCAAAATCCAGGGGGGATTTTATTTGAGACTATCACAGCCAATACACAAGGAACGTACTTTTTCGAAGATCATAGTCTGACCATTGGCGGGCGATATTTAAAAGAAAATCTTGAGGATGGTACAAGTAACCAAAATGCAGCGATGGCTGGTAAAGTCACTAAAATGGATCGATATCAATGGTCAATTTTTGCAGAAGATACTTGGAATGTCAGTGATAAGTTAGCACTAACCTTAAGTGGTCGTTTCGATGAAAATGAGTTTTTTGGTGATAATTTCAGTCCAAAGGCATATGCAGTTTATAAAGCTACAGACAACGTGACTTTAAAAGGAGGTGTAATTTCAGGCTATAAAGCGCCGAGCTTACGTAATTCTTCTCCAGATTACATGCTGAACTCAATGGGCGGGGCAATTATGCCAAACCCAAATTTAAAGCCAGAAACCAGTTTAACGTATGAAACAGGTTTTGCATTCACTCATCCTGAATTGGGTTTATCTGCAAGTCTTATGGTCTATCAAACTGACTTTAACGATAAAATTACTCGATCTGGTCGTTTAGATGGTAGTAGACTTCCCCCAAAAAATGACGGTGAGCCGCCTTACACTCAATCTGAAATTAATGATTTCGTTGATAGCAGTGCTTTCTATCAGTCCAACCCTAATCTGCCATATAACGCAAATGGTTATACACTCAACTATAACATTGATAAAGCCGAAATTAGAGGGCTTGAACTGACCACAGATTACAACATCACAGATTACTTAAAATATAGACACTCTTATACATTCACAGATAGTGAGCAAAAATCTGGACAGTATGAAGGTAAACCATTGAATAATTTGCCTAAACATATGTTTAATGCAGGCTTAGATTGGGACTTTAATGATCAATTGTATTTATGGACTCAATTGAATTATCGTGGCAAAACAGTGGGTGATACCGATGGAGATAAAACACCAGCTTATACATTTGTAGATGTTGGAGCTGTGTATAAGTATAGTGACCAATTCCAGCTATCTACTGGTGTATATAATGTTGCAAACAAAAATGTACTGAAAGATGGAAATGATTGGGTGCTTGATGGTCGACGTTACAGCTTTGCCTTGAATTATAAGTTTTAATGTCTTGTGCTTGGAGTGAGAGCGAGAATCTGACTCCAAGCTTTGAATAGTCGAGTTTAGAAGGATAATAATGAAGCGCGTCGATGGCTATGTGGTTGACACCATCTATCCTATGTTTTTTTATCCAGAGATGCAGCCAATTTGGCTGAGTACAATCAGCCAATTTCAAGGTTATATAGCGCCAGATATATCTCAAAATTTTCGATATTTAGAGTTAGGTTGTGGTTGTGGTCTTAACTTGATTGTGGCAGCAATTGCAAATCCGCACGCTGAGTTTGTCGGAGTGGATTTTAATGACAAACACATACAACGAGCTACAGAGCTTGCTCAATCCTTACAGTTAAGCAATATAAGATTCTTAAATATAGACTTTGAAAAATTTAACAAAAATAATAATGAAGTGTTTGATTTCATTGTCTGTCATGGAGTGTATTCTTGGGTTTCTGAACACAATCAATATTTTATTAGGCAGATTCTAGATAAATCTTTAAAGGACCAAGGGCTATTCTATTTACACTATATGTGCTTTCCTGGATCCGCTACTTTACAGCCTATTCAAAAAATCTTTAACTTGGTTGATAAAAATACGTCTCAGCAATCTGCTCAAAGTATTGAATTGTCTACAGCACTAGTGAGTGAATTAAATCGGAGAGGCGCTTTTATTGGATATGACAAAATACAAGGAATTGTGAATACATTAAAAAATGATACCAATTATCTTGCTCACGAACTTTTAACTGATTATTGGCAACCCCTTTATAGTGTAGATGTACATGAGATTTTAAAGATCGAAGCTGATCTATCATATATTGGGAGTGCAGTTCCAACTGAAAACTTAGATTCGCTTAGCATTCCAATCGACTTGCAACAGTTGATATCAGATGTGAATATTTCGAATACAAAAGAGTATCTAAAAGATATTGCTCGGGATTCAAAGCAACGTATGGATTTGTTTCAAAAAAAATCAGTGAATTACCGTTTTGAAGACCATTTAGGAATTTTACATAAGATTAGATTAGATCTTATTCTTAACAATCAGCGATTGGATAATATTAATTTAAAAACATCAATTGGCCCAATTCAAGCTCCGAAGGAGGTGATCAGTGCCATTATTGAAAGTTTAAGAACTGGTTCTAAAACTTTTCAACAGTTACATCACCTTCCTTGTTTTCAGCAAAATTTAAAACTACTTGTTGAGAGTATATTTTTATTGATGAATTGCCATTATATCTATCCTATAAGCGAGCATAGAGAATCAAAGGACGTACGTAAAATAGAACGTCTCAATTCATGGCTGAGTGAGCATCAAATTCAGATTCAAATACCGACGACATATTTCTAATAAACCGCTCTAAGGAGCGGTTTTCTAATTAAGATGTGAGAATACTTAGTGCTGGTTCAGAATAGTAGAATTTTTCAAGATATACACGTGCACGTTGTTTAAGGTGTTCACTAGAAATCATATGCTTAATTACGGGGCAGAGTAGAGCACTTAATTCATTTTGAACAAGGCTTTCGTTGATATTGATATCTTGCATGATCAGATCAAAAGAGCGGTCTTGATTATGGCAATACCACGTGTAAATACCATCGTGTACTTGTTGCTTTAAATATTCAGTTTGACGGAGGTTGTCCCAAATATCATGTCCCATTGCCACAGTATTTGGTAGATCATTGATTTCAACATAGTTTTTAACAGCAGAGAGTGGGACTTGCTTTATTTTGTGCCAAAGATTGGCTTGAAAGTGGTATAGCTTATTATCATCAAAGTGTTGGTTAATCACTTGTTCGCTAATTTGACTGATCTTGATAATATTTTTTTGAAGATAATGTTTGACCGTATCATCAAGATTTGAATCAGTGACACTTTCAAGAACTGATTTCCCCATTTTCATAAAGCGGCCGACACCGGGTACTTTTTTATTCATCACTGAATTATCAATATAATCCTGAATAGAATGATGGATTAACTCGGTGAGCATACTCGAAAATGCGGGATTGTTCACAATACGTTTAATTAGAGCTTGGCGGTGAGAACTTTTAGATGAAATATAAAGTGCAATTCGATCAATGGTGTGAACCGAGATAATATCTTCGATTTGAGTCGTTTCATTAAGCGGATGAACCAACGCAAATCGAATATGCTCCGCAATCTGTTGAACGAGAGAATCAGTTGTAGGTGTATTTAGAATTTGTTTTTGAAGCAGTGCACTAATCGCCTCGAAAGACCAAATTTGCTTTAAAGGTTGTTTTCGAAACCATTGATAAAAATATAAAAATTCATTTTCAATGGTGTCATCTTGAGAAAATTCATGATCAAGAAATGCCAAATGTGCCTCAATCAACTGTTCGATTTTAGGATTTTTTTCCATGAAAATTCTCAATATCCTTAATTTGACGATGACGTTTTAACGGTATTCATCTTATTTAAAAAACTTAAGTAATGTTGCGCCACAAGATCAGGTGTTTCTACGATAGGTGTATGACCAATTTGATCTAATAGAATAGGGGGATGTGCTTTTTTTAAGGCGGTCCCTAATTCATGTGCAACTTCAACATTTACTATCTGATCTTGTTTTCCCCACAAAATCAATGTTTCAACCTCAATATTTTTTAACAATTGAGCAAATGATTCAACGGTGTACTGTTGATTGAGTTTAACAAGCTGATGAATCAACTCAGATGTATCCGCCGCGCGTTGAATAAGTGCTTGCTCTTGTTGTTTCTTGATTAAACTGGGTACGAAGGGAGCTTTATGCATAACTCTCCTAGAAACATAATTCAAGTCTCCAGGTTGTGAGATTAAAAGCTGCTTTAAATAAATTGGGTTATTGAGGAAGAATGTTTTGTTACTTCTGAATAATCCACCGGCACTGATCAGAAATAAACTTTTCATTTCTTGAGGATATTTAGCAGCATACATCAGTCCGATTGATCCACCGACAGAGTGACCCGCTAGATTAAGCTGGTTTTCAATGCGTAATGCTTCTGCAAAACGACGTAACTGTTCAGTCAGATGAGGAAGTGATAAGTCAAATCCCTTTGGTGTTAGCGTTTGTCCACTTCCAGGCAAGTCAACAATAATGACACGATATTGCTGTGTGAGATTCCGAGCGACATGATTCCAACTGTCTCGATTCATGCCTATACCATGAATTAGTAATAAGGCAGGTCGATCAGCAGGACCACCTTCGCTATAAGACCACACAACATCTCCGACGCGAATCGTTTTATTGGATAGTCCTGCCCAAGCACGTTCTTCATTTAAAACTTTTTGATAGTCGATAAATTTAACAGTATTTGCTCGAGTAGATGAGATACCGAGGCTGAGCATTAACGCGAGTAAAATGGAAAATAAATGTTGATGCTTCAATGTGGGTAAAGGAAGATGAACAAACATGCAGGTGAAATCCCTTAAAACAGGGCGACATTATAATCAAGTGACTTTTATAAAGTAGTAGTTAAAAGTAAAAAAATAAATCCTATTTTTGTGATAATTGGTTCTCGATTTAAATAAGTTTTACTTCATAAACATAAATTTAAGCGCTGAATCAGCTGCTAAAGTGTTTCAGTAAGGAATGATCATAATCATCAGATTTGAAGAAATTGAAGATATTTTTAGCAATTAACAAAAATTGTAACAGAGTTTAAATTTTGTCAGTGACAATCAAAAAGCACAGTATTAAAATTACCTCAAACCTTGATAAACCATGGATACAAGATGCTAACTGCACAAGAAGCTTTAGAACGTTTAAAAATTGGTAATCAACGTTTTGTTGAAGGTCAAACCAAGCATCAACGATTATTGACGCATCATGAGCGCGCTCAGATGGCTGAAACTCAAGAGCCATTTGCGATTGTATTAGGATGTTCTGATTCACGTGTTCCAGCTGAAATGGTTTTTGATCAGGGCTTAGGTGATTTATTTGTTATTCGTGTAGCAGGCAATATCGTAGCTCCATCTCAAGTTGGAAGTGTGGAGTTTGCAGCCGAAAGTTTTAATTGTCCTTTAGTGATTGTATTGGGTCATACACATTGCGGCGCAATCGACTCAACGATTGAAGCATTACGTAATCCTCAACAACCGCCATCTGTTAATTTGATGTCTATTGTCAATCGCGTACGTCCATCAGTCGAAATTTTAATGCAAACTGAGTTAAAAGATGATTTGAAAAAGCTTTCAGTACACGCGGTTCGCTCAAATGTTTTTGCTTCAGTTAACCAGTTGCGCCATGGTTCTGCGGTGTTGGAAAACTTGATTGCACAAGGTAAATTAAAAGTTGTAGGTGCAGAATACTCACTTGAAACAGGTGAAGTTACATTCTTTGACTTCTAATATCAGCATTTTAAAAAAGCCAGCTTAAGCTGGCTTTTTTATTGATTGGGATTTATGGATCTCTATGTCTATAACTTTATAGAGCGCCTTTAATGTAAGGATATGCATTATTTAAGAGTTTAGGTTGAGCTTGTTCATTAGGATGAATCAGATCTTTTTGCATGAGTTTATTATTTCCAGCAACACCTTCTAGAAAAAAAGGGAGCAACTTCACATTAAATTGCTGGCTCACAACCCTATAATTATTTTCAAAGGCTTTGCTATAGGCTGAGCCATAGTTTGGAGGAATCTTCATGCCAAATATGAGTACTTTGGCATTAGATTTTTGGCTCAATTGAACTAATCGAGTTAGGTTTTGTTGAATCATTTTTGGAGGTTGACCTCGTAAACCGTCATTACCTCCCAATTCAATTACGACAATATCTGGTTTGTGTGTTTGAAGCAATTTGGGCAAACGTGCTAATGCACCACTGGTTGTTTCACCGCTGACACTTGCATTGACCACTCGATGTTGTTTCGGATACTGTTGATCAAGACGTTTTTGCAAAAGATTGACCCAACCTTTCTCGGTAGGCACGCCGTAACCAGCACTTAAACTATCACCAAGAATAAGGATAGTTTTTGCAAAGCTATTGATCGGTAAAAGAAACAGACAACTGCAGATAAATAAAAAGGCAGTTTTTCTCAACGTAACAATATTTAAACTTTGACTGATTTGCATAAAGGCTTTCTATGGTTCGTAATGACTCAACTTCTTCAATCATGCCACAAGCGTTAATTTCTGCACAGCAATTGACACAAACGATACAGATCCAACAAAAAAAGTTGACGATTTTTGAGAATCTAAATCTACAAATTTATCCTGGCGAGCAAGTCGCAATCACAGGCAGATCGGGTTCTGGAAAATCTACACTGTTGGGAATTCTGGCGACATTAGATCAGCCAAGTTCAGGAACATTGTCGATTAATGGTATAGCAGTTGAGCAATTAAGCGAAGAGCAACGCGCTCAAATTAGACTTGAAAATATTGGTTTTGTATTTCAATCCTTTCAGCTTTTACCTTCTTTATCTGCGCTTGAAAATGTCATGTTACCGCTGAGAATTCAAAAGAATTTTGATTATGCCAAAGCAGAACAACAAGCCCTTTATTGGTTGAACAAAGTGGGTTTAGATCGTCAAAGTACTCAAACACCTAAAGTACTGTCTGGGGGAGAACAACAACGCGTAGCAATTGCACGCGCTTTAATTGCTGAGCCCAAAATTGTATTTGCGGATGAACCAACGGGAAATTTAGATGGGACGACAGCCCAG
The DNA here is from genome assembly GCF_056779935.1 of Acinetobacter sp. ANC_7512. Lineage (NCBI taxonomy): Bacteria > Pseudomonadati > Pseudomonadota > Gammaproteobacteria > Moraxellales > Moraxellaceae > Acinetobacter > Acinetobacter sp. ANC_7512. The sequence goes on from NZ_JBWYIX010000004.1 coordinate 51,014, forward strand.
GAGATTGAACAGCTTTTATTTGATTTGAATCGGGAGCTGGGCACTACATTGGTTTTAGTCACCCATGATCAAAAGCTAGCACAAAAATGTGAGACGCATTATGAATTGATCAATGGTCAATTACAAAAAGTACAAGGTGCTTCAAGATCTGGAGAGCGTGTATGAGTGCGCTATTTAAACCTTTGTTGAAGCAAAGTTTTGCTAGTACAGGGATTTATTTGCTCATTTTTGCATTGAGTCTCGCGATTAGTGCGACAACCGCTTTAAAGTTCAGTAATGATCAGATTCAACAAGCTGTTTCATTGCAGGCTGCTAAGCTTCAAGCTGCAGATCTAGTGTTAAGTGATCAATATCCGCTCGATGAAAAATTTAAAAAGAAGGCAAGTCAACTCAATCTACAACAGTCCCTAGTGACGGTTTTTGGCTCAATGGCACATACCGATGAACAATTTGTCATGGTGAATGTCAAAGCGATTGAGTCCAATTTTCCGCTACGTGGTGAACTCATTATTCAACCTGATCAGACTGCTATTCGGTCAGGAGAGGTATGGCTGAGTCAACGTGCTTTAGATTTATTAAATGTTAAAATAGGGGAGAGGGTTCAAATCGCAGATGCGAGTTTTACAGTCACAGGAGTCATTGAAAAGGATTCTAACCAAGAACTCGGATTTTCAGCCTTTTCACCTACAGTGATCATTTCACAATCTGATGTTGCGGCAACCAATGCGATTCAGCCTGGAAGTCGTATCGAATATCGTCTGCTTATGTCTGGTGAGCCGAATAGACTTAATGAGTTTACGGCTTATTTTGATCAGCTCCATCCTAAAAAAATGATTGAACCAAATGCAGATGATCAGCAAGCAATGGAAACCCCAAGCTCAATTCGCTTGAGAACTGCGGATGAGGCGAATACCCGCCTGATGCGTCCAATTGAAAATCTAGATACTTTTTTACAGCTTGCAAACATTCTTACAATTTTACTGTGCGGTATTGCAATTGCGTTGACCAGTCAACGGTACGTTCAACAAAATCAAGATCATGTTGCTTTAATGAGATGTATGGGGACTGCAAAGTTCCAAATTCTTAAGAACTATATTGCATTACTTATGATTGCCGTCGCAATTGCGATGTTCATCGGTACTGGATTAGGGATTGGTCTAGGCTATATTTTATTGCAGTTTATGTTACAACTAATTCCGCATTTAGACATCCAATTTAGCTTGTTTGATTTGGTTTTGGGTCCTTTGCCGATTGCAATATTCACCAGTGTCATTGTGATGTTTGGATTTATTGTCCCAAGTTTGATGCAGCTCTTAAATACGCCTCCAATTCGTGTTATCCGTGAGGATGTTAAATCTACGCGTTCTCTCTTAACCTTATTGGGAGCGGGAGCTGTAAGTCTTATTTTATTTTGTATTTTGCTCACTCAAAATATACAGCTCTCATTGCTCGTTATCGGTACGATCCTCGCATTGTGTGCAAGTATGTTCAGCATAGTTTGGTTGCTATTAAAGATGATCAAATCTTTGAAAAATAGATGGTCAGCCTATGTACGTGTACCTAATCAAACAGCATTTCAAATTACTGCACTTGCATTAGGTCTGAGCCTGATTACAGTTCTTGTAGTATTAAGGACGGATCTATTAGATCGTTGGCAGCAACAGTTACCTAAAGGTACGCCAAATCAATTTATTTATGGTCTTCCTCCATTTGAAGTTGAGCAATTTAAAGCTCAGATCGAAAAAGAAGGTTGGCCAAGTTCACCCTTGTATCCGAATATCCGCGGACGCCTAATTAAACATAATGGTCAGCCATTTTCGGAATCATTAAGAGCGCAAAATAACTCACTCAGACGAGAGTTGAATTTGACTCAAGCTCAAGGCTATCCAGAAGATAATGTCATTGTCAGTGGGCAGCCACAATTGCAGCAGGTGGGAGATGTTTCTGTTGAAGCAAATCTTGCTGAAGAGTTAGGGATAAAAGTGGGTGATCAACTCAGCTTTAGCTTGCCAGAAGGTGAACTTCAAGCCAAAGTTGTAAATTTAAGAACAGTCGAGTGGGAAAGCTTCAGTCCAAATTTTTTCTTCATTTTTGCACCGAATACGATGGATGAAAATGCTGGAAGTTATTTAGGAAGTTTTTTTGTACCTCAAGATGAAAAATCCAAGTTGGTCAATCTGATTCAGCAGTTCACAAATACTGTATTTATCGATGTTTCCTTAATTTTAGAGGAAATTAAAAACTTAGTATCTGTTCTGGTTCAGATTATTACCATTCTTGCGCTTCTCGTCAGTGTTTCAGGTTTTTTGGTGTTGATTGCTTGCATTAATTTATTGATGGATGAGCGAAAGCGAGAAGTCGCGATTTTAAGATCATTTGGCAGCTCAAAATCCAATTTGAAAAATATGCTGAGTTTAGAAATTGGATTTATCGGCTTTATGGCTGGCTTAGTATCGTGTTTTTTTGCTGAGGTCATCGGTGCGATCGCCAGTTATAAAATGGATCTCGCAATACAACCGCATTGGGAAATCTGGGTGATTCTACCTATGAGCATGACGATCTTATGTGCGCTGATTGGTCGTTATCGTTTAAGCTACTTAACTGAGATTCCTCCATTAAAAAGCTTGCGCGAACTCAATCAATCATAAAATTTATGAGGTCTAAAAAATGCAATTGGAATTAATACGCCAATTGCATTTTCATTTGCTGCAACATTTCAGCCCAAATGGGTTGTATTCCGCTCACTAAGCCTAAGTTATATTGATACATGAACCAACATAAGAAGATGCCTAGAGGAAGTACCACGATGGTAGTGGTGAAGCCTAGTCTAAATCGTTGACCGATGTACCAACATAAAGCCATGACTGCACCCATCAACACTCCACCAATATGCGCTGCATTATTTATTCCAGGGATCATGAATCCCATACCAATATTTAATGCCAAGATGATCAGCAGCGATTTACGATCAAAGAGAAATTGTTGTTGTGGTAAAGGGGGAAAAAGAGATAAGAGCGTTAAAGCACCACCTAAACCCATAACGGCACCTGATGCACCTGCGGATACACGTGGAAATAAATCATGATTGATATGCTCCAATAGCTCGTAACTATTCCTTATGTCAATCAGCCCACTGACCAAGCTTCCCATAATGCCTGCTAATAGATACAAGCCTAGAAAATAAACATGCCCAAGCGTTTTCTCAGCGACATTGCCAAAGAGATACAATGCCCACATATTGAGCATTAAATGAATAAGACCAAAATGAAAAAATGTACTGCTGAAGATTCGGAGGGGTTCCTCTAGATAAGTCAGCGGTGCATAATCAGCACCCCAGCGTAAAGCATCTATTGTTGCTGGGTTTGATATATCCACCCCGCTAAAGATTTGCCAGATAAAAAGTCCAACATTCAGTGTAATGATTAAAAACGTAATCTGACTTAAGGGTAGACGTGATTGGCTTTGAAATTGGGGTGGTTGCATTTCAGTCATGTCATTGTATTCTGTGATAATGATATGGATTAAGGTCAAGCATGTACTACGCTAACAAAAGGAGCAACACACTGACATGAAAGCATTTATTGTTCGAACTTTATTGGTCATTGTCAGTATCATCCTTGTAATTCAACTATGGATTTTTTCAAGTCTTGCATGGTGGAGAACCAATGCTGTTGATACAACGATGCTCATGCGTTGGACATATTGGACCGACAGTTCGAAGCCTATTCAGCATCAATGGCGTGATTATGAGAATATCAGTGATCATCTGAAACGTGCGATTATTGCAGCTGAAGATGCTAAATTTATGCAACATCATGGCTTTGATTTTGACGGCATAAAACATGCTTTGGAAAGAAATAAAGAAAAAGAACAAGTGGTTGCGGGTGGATCCACCATTTCCCAACAATTATCCAAAAATTTATTTTTATTTAATAAGCGTTCTTTTTTACGTAAAGGACAAGAGGCTGTCGCTACTGTCATGATGGAGCGTATGTGGTCAAAACAACGCATTCTTGAGGTATACATGAACTCCATTGAATTTGGAGATCATATTTTTGGTGTGGAAGCTGCAGCACGTCATTATTTTGGAAAATCGGCAAGCAGTCTAACACGTGAGCAAGCCGCATTTTTGGCAGCGATCTTGCCGAATCCGCGTTATTATCAACACCACCGTCAAGATCGTAAACTCAAAAATAAACAGCGAATTATTTTGCGTTACATGAATGCTTCAAGAATTCCGTGAGATGTAATTGTCTAAAAAACTTTCGTGAGATCAAAAATGCACAGTGATCATGTGCATTTTTTATGAAATTGTCATAAATTTGAAGCATACTTAAGACAGATCTTTAGCATGCAGGTTTTGTGGTATGAATACCGCGATGACAAATACTCCAACTGAATATACTTATAATGAACGATATATCAATCGTGAACTTTCAATTTTAGATTTTCATCTTCGTGTTTTAGAACAAGCGGTTGATCCATTGCATCCATTGCTTGAGCGAATGAATTTCTTATTGATTTTTTCAAGAAATATGGACGAATTCTTTGAAATTCGTGTTGCGGGTGTTATGGAGCAATTGGAGCTCGGTAATGAAAGCCGTAGTCCAGATGGGTTAACACCAAAGCAAGTTCTTGAGAAAATTTCACAGACTGCGCATGCTGCAATAGAGCGTCAATATCGTATTTTGAATGATGAAATTTTTCCAAAATTACGTGAAGAAGATATCTGCTTCTTACGTCGTGGAGAGTTGACACCAGCTCAATCCCAATGGATTAAAAAATATTTTCAGGAACAAGTTGCGCCAGTACTTACTCCAATTAGTTTAGATCCAGCACATCCATTCCCGCGTTTAGTCAACAAATCACTCAACTTTATTGTCACGCTAGAAGGCAAAGATGCTTTTGGACGACAGATTGATTTAGCCGTTGTCCCTGCGCCACGTTCTTTACCACGTGTGGTTCGTTTACCTGACGAGTTAACCGATGGTAAAGAACACCACGTGATGCTGTCAGCGATTATTCATGAGCATGTCTCTGATTTATTCCCAGGAATGACTGCGACAGGTTGCTATCAATTCCGTGTGACGCGAAATGCGGATTTAGCCCTTAATGAAGATGTCGAAGATTTGGCAAAAGCATTAAAAGGGGAGTTAAACTCTCGTCGATTTGGACGTGCTGTCCGTTTAGAAGTGACAGAAAATTGCCCAAAACATATTTATGATTACCTTCTCAACGAATTCGACTTGCATGAAGAACAATTATATAAAGTTGATGGACCTGTGAACTTGGCACGTTTAGTGTCTAATTTTAAACGTCCGCATTTGAGATATGACTCACATACGCCGGTCATTCCTAAAGTATTAAAGAAGTCTGAAAATGTTTTTTCTGCGATGAAGAAACAGGACATTCTTTTACATCATCCATTCGAATCATTTGCTCCAGTTATTAATTTATTACGTGAGGCAGCACGAGATCCACAAGTTTTAGCGATTAAGCAAACATTATATCGAAGTGGGCCTGATTCTGAGATTGTTCAAGTGTTGGCTGAAGCTGCACGTAATGGTAAAGAAGTCACAGCTGTCATTGAACTTCGAGCGCGATTCGATGAAGAGTCAAATATTGCGGTAGCAAATGTTTTGCAAGAGGCTGGTGCTGTGGTGGTTTATGGCATCGTAGGCTATAAAACACATGCAAAAATGATTCTCGTTGTGCGCCGTGAAAATAATAAATTGGTTCGTTATGTGCACTTAGGTACAGGGAATTATCATGCAACCAATGCCCGGATCTATACCGATTACGGATTGATGACAACGGACAAAGAGCTTTGTGAAGATGTGCATCGTATATTCCAAGAGTTGACTGGAATGGGCAAAATGGCAAAATTGAAGAAATTACTTCATGCGCCATTTACGTTGCATACACAGTTAATTAGTTATATTGATGAAGAGATTGCTCACGCCAAAGCGGGTAAGCCAGCTCAGATTATTGTGAAAGTGAATGCGCTGACTGAAGTGCAACTGATTAATAAACTTTATGAAGCATCACAAGCTGGTGTGCAGATTGATTTAATCATACGTTCAATTTGTTGTTTAAGACCAGGTTTGCCAGGGCTTTCTGAGAATATCCGTGTGCGCTCTATCGTTGGACGATTCTTAGAGCACACACGTGTGTATTATTTTGGAAATGCAGGGCAACCACGACTGTATTGTTCAAGCGCAGACTGGATGGATCGTAATTTATTTAATCGTGTTGAAGTTTGTTTCCCTGTTGAGGATCCAACTTTGAGAAAGCACATTTATCAACATGGTTTATTGAATTATATGAAAGATAATCAACAAGCTTGGTTGTTAAATGGTGATGGAACTTGGTCACGTGCGCAATGCGATGAAGGTGAGACTCCTCATAATGCGCAACATAAATTGCTTGAACTCTTTAAATCTTAAATGATTTTTATAAAAAAAGGAGCCAAATGGCTCCTTTTTTGTGATGACTTATTAGCAAATATCAGCAGTAATGCGCTGTAGAATTTGTAAAAGGACATCAAATTCGCTTTGCAATGGCGTACTTTTACGCGTCACTAATGACAGAATGCGTGAAGGGGCATTCTCAATTGGTCGGATCACCAATTGATCATTATTTTTCAGCATATGTGTATTTACCGCAATCTGAGGTAGTAATGTAAAGCCCAGATTAGAACTCACCATTTCAACCAAGGTTGGTAATGAGCTCGCTTTAAGGCGATGATCATTCTTGCGTTCACCGATAGGGCATACACTTAAAGTATGGTCTCTTAAGCAATGACCTTCTTCAAGCAACATGAGGTGTGTCAAATCAAGGTCTTCTAGAGATTTAGCTTGCGCCGTTTTGTGGTCAGCTTTGTTTGCAACTAAGTACAAACTCTCTTTCGCAACTTCAGCGACTTTTAAGCCACGTGTGTCGAATGGGAGCGCTAACATGATCATGTCTAAATTGCCATGTTCTAGCTTTTCAACCAAATGTTCACTCTGTGCTTCATGAAGATGTAGTTGAATTTTAGGCAGCTCTTTATGAACTTCTTCTAACAATTGCGACAAAATAAATGGTGCAATCGTTGGAATAATTCCTAAATGAAGATCACCAGTAAGTGGTTCGCTCATCTCACGGCTCAGTCGCATGAGATCTTGAGCATCAGCAAGAAGGACACGTGCTCGTGCAACCACTTGCTCACCGAGAGGGGTTAAACGTACATTTTGGCGATCACGTTCAACGAGAACGCCACCCAATAAACGCTCGAGCTCCATAATCCCGCCAGAAAGCGTAGACTGAGTAACGAATGAGCGACGTGCTGCTTCTGTAAAATGCAACGTCTCAGACAGAGTCACGAGATATGACAGCTGTCTTAGGGATGGTAATGCAGCCATAGTGTCCTAGTGTTTATCATTTAAAATGTTTTGCAAACAAACCACTCAGTTGTGGGATGAAATGCGCAGGAATATCATGCCCCATTCCTTCGATTAATTCAAACTTTGCGCCTGATATTGCTTTTGATACTGCCTTGCCGTGGCTAAAAGGGAGTAGACGATCCTTTGAGCCATGTACAACCAGTGTTGGCTTTTGAATTTGCTTATCGATAGAAACTAATGAGCCTGTACATAATATTGCTAAAAACTGTTGAAGTACACCCGCTGGATGATAACTACGCTTATATAATTTACGCGCGTTTTGAATAACTTCTAATTGATTGACGTAACCAGGTGAACCAATCGTCTGAATGACTTTAATACTATGATTTACAATACCATCTTCATCATTCGATGCAGGGCGACCAATAAGACTAAATAATTGTTTTGGAAATGGTGGCGGAAGAAATGGCTGATTATTACTGGTAAATAATAATCCTAGTTTATCCACTTTTTCTGGATATTTTGCTGCCAATATCTGAGCGATCATTCCCCCCATTGATGCACCAATAATATGCGCTTTTTCAAGACCTAATCGTTCAATGAGTAACGCTACATCTTCAGCCATATCATATAAATTGTAAGGAGAGCCTTGATTTCCTAGACCAAAAGCAAATCGACCCATAAGTTTAAATGTATTGAGGCGAGGTCCCTTGTGCTTAATTTTTGTTGAGAGGCCAATATCTCGGTTATCGAAACGAATGACTCTGAAACCTTGGTCTATTAAAGATTTGCAAAAAAAATCTGGCCAAAAAAGCATCTGCGCACCCAGTCCCATGATGAGAATAATCGTAGGATGTTCAGCCTTGCCTCCAACTTCAATATGAAGGTCGATCCCATTGCCTAGACTCACTTTACTTTCTTGCATGAATGGAGCATAAGGTGAAACTTGATATTCTAGTGCGTTATTCATTTTTATTGTGTCCAAACTAAAAGGGTACTTTCATTTGAAAATACCCTAAATCTTTGAATAATTAAACGGCAGCTGGAATTAAATCTGGGACCAGTTTGGTCAATGTTAAACGTTGCTTCGCTGCTGTTGGTCCAAGTAGCACAAATCCACGAAGCGTTGATTCTTGGTCAAGTGCTTTAGCAATCATTCCGTCATCGAGTTCTTCAGTTTCCCAAGTTGCCTCTACACCTTGAGGTACAGGTAATACAGTCAGTGGTGCAGCAGGAGTTTTCACTGCAACTGGCATCGCTGGATAATGAACTTGTGTATTTTCACCAGACAATGTTTTAGCTAAAGCACGTGCTTGTTGCATAATTGGCATGACATACGGAAGCAGTAAACCATTTACTTCTGCACAATCACCTAATGCATAAATATCGGTTTTATTGGTTTCCATTAAAGTGTTAGTCACAATCCCACGGCTGGTATGGATTCCTGCTTCTTGTGCAACTGATGTATTGGGTTGCAGGCCAACAGCAGAAAGAACAACGTCAGCTGTAAAGCTCTGTCCATTTGCAAGCGTTACGGTATAGCTTTCGTCTGAGTTTTTACTTACCCGATCTACGGTGGTACTTAATGCAAACTGAATACCTGTTTCTTCAAGATTTTGCTGGAAAGCATGTGCAACGTGTTCTGGTAGAAGGCGACCCAAAGGTTGTGGGGCAAGATCAATCACAGTCGCTTGATGACCAGTGTTCTGTAAATCGTTGGCAAACTCACACCCAATGAGGCCTGCACCTAAAATGACAACACGCTTGTCTTGTTTAAGGTCGAGCTTAGAGCGAAATTCACGATAATCAATCAGTGAGTTAACTACATGAATATCATCAGCGCCATCACCTGAAATGGCTAAACGAATAGGGTTAGCACCTACAGCTAATATTAATTTGCTGTATATAAGGTTTTCAGCTTGTCCATCTTTTGTGTAGGTCAATTGATGTTGATCTGCAGAAATTGAAGTTACAGTCGCATGATGAATAATTTGCATATTCAATTGCGCAGACATTTTCTCAGCATCACCTAAGGCAATTTGCTCTGGCGCTTTTTTACCTACAAGTGCATTAGATAAAGTTGGTTTTGCATAGTTCACCGCATCATCTGAGCAAATCATAACAAGTGCTTGTTCAGCATTCAGTTTGCGAAACTCTCGCGCTAATGTGTAACCTGCCATGCCAGAGCCAACAATGATGATCGGTTGCATAGTACTCTCCAATACTGATAATTTTTTTAGTAAATAAGAAAAAAGACCATATCAAAATGGTCTTTAAAGGAAATCTGTATTAGATTTCAATCATTTCAAAATCTGCTTTTGATACGCCGCAATCTGGGCAAGTCCAATCATCTGGAATATCTTCCCATTTAGTGCCTGCAGCAATGCCATCTTGTGGCCAGCCTTCTGCTTCGTCATAAATCCATCCACAAACGATGCATTGATATTTTTTCATTTGATTCTCCAAAAATACTGACAATTCCATTTATTGGTGTCAGCCAAAATCTTTCTCACACCTAGACTCAATTGATATGAATTTTTATCGTTCATATTCAAGCAAATTTTTACGCAGTTCGAGGTGGAAAGTAAAGTAAATAACGGAGTTTAGCTGACTAAAAGAGAAGCTGAATGGCAGATTAGGACAAAACGCATGCTAATTATGCTAATGCATGATAGGGCTGAGCATTAAATCTTTGAAATATTTGACAAAATTATATGTATTATGATTTAAAAAAATTGTCAGACTTTTGTCGCGTATTGATTTACCAGCTATTCATATAAAATTTATACTGTTTGTGTTTTATACTTGTCATTTAATTAAAAAATGGTTTATTAAAAATCAATAAGTTATATTGGTTGGTATTTTTTTTTAGCTCATGTTTGCTATATTTTTTGTCAATAATTCGTTAAAATTTACGCATTCTTTTGTCTAATTTTTATCTCCTATGTCTAATTCTTTGACTACATCATTGTGGTCACACATTCGTACGGTCCAAGATTTTCCCAAACCAGGAATTTGTTTCTTTGATTTAACTCCTTTGTTCATGCAGAGCATTGCACCTTTAACTGATGCCTTAATCGAAAGTATTCCTGCGGAACAATTGGCAGAAGTAGAGAGTTTCGTTGCTGTTGAAGCACGTGGGTTTGTTTTGGCGAGTTTGTTGGCGCAACGTACTGGCAAGGGTTTGTTGTTGGTTCGTAAAGCTGGAAAATTACCACCACCAGTGATTGGTGTGGGTTATAGCCTTGAGTATGGCATGGACCGTTTAGAAATGTCTGCGGATGTACAGGCTCAAAAAGTGATTATTGTTGATGATGTATTGGCCACAGGTGGTACATTAAAAGCAGTTAAGCAATTGATGGATAAATGTCAGCACACTGTTTTAGGGGCGAGTATTTTCCTTGATTTACCAGACTTACACGCGGATTTAGGAATGAATATTTGGTCAGTTTTGGACGATAAATCAAAACCTCAAATTTAAGTCGAAAAGCCTTGTGATTCACAAGGCTTTTTTAATGTGATTGATGATTTGAGTGGCTGACTAATCCGATCAGGTAATTCAGGCGATCAGGGTTTTCCAGTTGATGACGGCCACCAATAATACTTTCAACGTACATGTATGGCTCTAATAAGTCAGAGGTACTATGCATATCAATCAGTTCATCACCAAGTTCGATATAAGCGATTTGAGATGAGGTTTTGGATTGAAGCTCCTCAATTGTAATCGCTGGATAATCTGGATCGAAAGATGGCATTAGGCTCGGATTTGCAATCACAGCAGGAAGTTGAAATCGATTTGACATCTTTAATGCCCAGTAACCACCTAGACTATGTCCTACTAAAATGTCTGGTTTAATTTTCTCGATCATATCGATATAAAAACGTTCAACAGCAGCGTATTTTAAATTTCGATAATCAACATTAATGCAATATTTATTTTTAGAAAGAATTGCCTGAAACTTGGTAGATTCTCTTGAAGAATCTAATCCATGCATAAACAATACTTTAGGCTCTTGAGTGTTCATAAGTCATCATTAAATCCATTCTATTTTTTATGATTGTTGAAAGTATACTTTTCCACAATTTATAGGATGATTGTAGAGTGCTGTATTCAAAGTACAACTTAGCTTTTGGTCTAAGAAATGTTCAGACCTAGACTTTAGTGGATGAAATTAAGCGTTTTTCAAATGGCTGATTATTTTTTCTAATGCTCAAGTACTTTGAATTCTGCTATGCTATGCAACTTCTTTTTTAAATAAAATTACGAGGCAGAGATGACGCAACAAAACGCTCAATCGACTTCTGAACAAGCCATTTCCGAAAACGATTTAATCGCACAGCGTCATGCCAAGTTAAAACAGATTCAAGATAAGGCTCAAGAGCAGGGTACGAGCCCTTGGCCAAACACGTTTAAGCGTGAACATTATGCACAAGACCTTCAGGATCAGTTTGCTGATAAATCAAAAGAAGAAATTGAAGGCAGTGAAAAAGTTTATGTCAAAGTTGCGGGTCGGTTGATGTTGAACCGCGGTTCGTTCATGGTGATCCAAGACATGACCGGCCGTATTCAGCTTTATGTTGCACGTAAAGAACTTTCTGCTGAAACACTTGACACCATTAAAGGTTTAGACCTAGGTGATATTATTGCCGTTGAAGGTTACATTGGACGTTCAGGCAAAGGTGATCTTTATGTGCATATTGAACATTTTGAACTCCTCACTAAATCACTCCGTCCTCTTCCAGACAAGTTCCACGGTTTAACAGATACAGAAGTAAAATATCGTAAACGTTATCTTGATTTGATCGTGAACGAAGAAACGCGTAAGACTTTTGAAATTCGAGCAAAAGTAGTTGCTGGTATTCGTAACTTCTTGACTGAAAAACGTTATATGGAAGTTGAAACGCCAATGATGCATGTGATTCCAGGTGGTGCTTCTGCGCGTCCATTTGAAACGCATCACAATGCCTTAGACATGCCATTATTCTTACGTATTGCACCAGAACTTTACTTAAAGCGTTTGGTTGTAGGTGGTTTTGAACGTGTGTTTGAGATTAACCGTAACTTTCGTAATGAAGGTGTGTCTACACGTCACAACCCAGAATTCACCATGATCGAATTCTACCAAGCTTATGCAGACTACAAAGACTTGATGGAACTGACAGAGCAAATGTTAGAAAAACTAGCAATTGATATCTTAGGTTCGACAGATGTACCTTATGGCGAAGAAGTGTATAGCTTCAAAGGTCCATTCAAGAAAATCTCAATGTTTGATGCAATTCTTGAACATAACCCACAATTTACACCTGAAAATGTAAATGATCGCGAGTTCTTAGCTGAGTTTGTTAAGAATGAACTTAAAGAGCAAGTGAAGCCAGGTTTTGGTCTAGGTAAGCTTCAAACGATTGTATTTGAGGAAACTGTTGAAACGAAACTTCGTCAACCGACCTTCATTACTGAATATCCTGCGGAAACCTCTCCATTGGCACGTCGTAACGATGACAACCCGCACATTACTGACCGTTTTGAATTCTTCATTGGTGGTCGTGAGCTTGCAAATGGCTTCTCAGAGTTAAATGACCCAATTGACCAGGCTGAGCGTTTCCAAGCACAGGTAGCTGAAAAAGATGCGGGTGATGATGAAGCAATGCACTATGATGCCGACTTCGTTGAGGCGCTTGAATATGGATTACCTCCTACAGCAGGTGAAGGGATTGGTATTGATCGTCTGGTAATGCTATTTGCCAATGCGCCAAGTATTCGCGATGTGATCTTATTCCCACATATGCGTCACAAAAATGCGTAATAGCGAAATTAAAAAAGCCCTTCTTTGAAGGGCTTTTTTAATTTTTCTTAACATAAAATTAAATTTAAATGTTTTTTAGTGTGAGTGCATTTTGAGGTTTTAATCACAAAATATTTAATTAAGGTGATAAAAAATATAGAAAATTATCATTAAGGCTAATCTGTTTAACCAGCTGTATGTTTATCAAAATATTTATACAATGTTATTAAATGTATCTAATTAAATGCTTAATGTAAAGTTAATGGATTTATAAATTAAAAATTCAAATAATCAATAAGATATAATCCTAAATTGATTTGTGATGAACCCGAATAGACTTATAAAAATCCTATCATCGAGCTTACTATTTTCTAGTCCACTGGTGTTTGCCAATGGTATTCTCCTCAACGATGAAAACCTGAGAGATGATTTAAATTGGCTGAATCAACAAGGTGTGATTCAAATAAGCACCTCGACATGGCCGCTAAGTGGTGATGAAGTCCAACGTGCCCTCTCCAATGCTAAAATTAACTCCATTGAACAACAAAAGGTTATTCAGGAAGTCGAAAGAGCGATTAAGCAGCAAAATGAAACATTAAAAGTTGATGCTTTCGCGGAGAGTGATCAAAAGAAAATCCCACAATCTTTTGCCGATCATCAAAAAGCACAATATGCGCTTGGTGCAGAGTTAAATCTTGGGGGGCAAAATTGGGATGCGAAGCTCAAAGTTAGAGGTGAAAAAGACCCTCAGATAGACAATGGGCAAGACGTTAACCTAGAAGGCTCATATCTTGCGGGTAAACTTTGGAATCAATGGCTCATTGCTGGTCATATTCCAACCTACTGGGGACCTGGACACGATGGTAGTTTGATACGTGGAGATGCAAGTCGACCAGTATATGGTTTCACTCTACAGCGTGCTGAACAGTCTGCTTTTGATCATAAATGGCTCTCATGGATCGGGCCTTGGCAATACCAAGCTTTTGGCGGCCAGGTAGATGATTATAAAGCAGTTCCTGATGCTAAAATTATTGGTTTACGTTTGACCGCACAACCACTACCTTATTTAGAGTTCGGTGCATCACGCATTATTCAATGGGGTGGTGAAGGTCGCCCTGAGGATTTAGGAACTCTCTGGGATGCTTGGATTGGTAAAGATAATGTTTACGGGGATACTGTTAATCCATCTAACCAGATTGCTGGATTTGATGCGCGTTTGAATCTAAGCTATTTATTGAACCAGCCAATCGGCGTCTATGCTCAATACGTGGGGGAAGATGAAGCAGGTGGCTTACCTGCTAAGAAAATGTATCAGGCTGGGGTGGATTATTCTTCATCTTTAAAAAAAATGCCTTATCAGGTTTATGCTGAGTGGGTAGACACCACTACAAATGGGAAGGCCCAAGGAATATCTTATAATCACAGTGTTTATACAGATGGATATTATCAACATGGCTATCCTCTTGCACATGCGATTGGAGGAGATGGTGAGATGATTTCTTTGGGTGGAAATATTCGTTTTGATGCCATGAATAGACTTTCAGGTCGCGTATTATTTGCAAAAGTAAATCAATCAAATCGAGATACCAATGCTGCATTTTCTGAGGAAGATGATATCCAAGCATTAGATTTAACTTGGACGCATTTTGTGAAGCCGAATTTGCCATTAAAGATTAATGGTTGGATTGCAGATTCAGATCGTCATGGTAATGATGCAGGTGCTTCTGTTGGTATTGAAATACCTTTAGATGTCAAAAAACTGGGACGTTAATATTCTGAGATTAGCATTTGAAAAAGCCACCTAAAAAGGTGGCTTTTTTTATATGAGACTTGTTTGTATCCGAACTTTCATTTCTAAGCTAAGTTGCGCGATATAATCCTTCATCCATGGGTAATTCTGTCCCATTGGATTTACTTTAGTGGCTGTGTCTAAAAAACTAAGCTCAGGCTGACTGAATAATTGCTTTTCTAAGCAGTCTTTAAATTGCTCAGCGTTCGCATATAAATCTGTTTCAACTACAAAAAAGTGTTTTGGATAATTGTAAAAGGCGTAGCACAAATTAAAAGCTTTTTGATTGCCTTTTAAATGACCAATACTAATTTCACTTCTATGATCTTGATTGCTATGTGTAACGCCAATCAAGAACTTTAGTTTTTGATCAGTATGTTCAACAGCAAACTGTAAGCCAATTTGATCAGCAGTTAACTCGTGCTGAACAAAAATATTTAAAGCAGAACCATTTTCAGTAAACGGTTCTTGTAACACTAGAATTTGATGATGCTGATAAATATGACCAGCAATTTGAGCTCGCTCTAAATGTTGTTTAAGAGATTCAAGGCTAAGCATGGGAGATAAAAATAACTAATTTAGAGATTTTTTATATTGAATGAATCCTGTCTCGGTTGCAACACGATTATACAAAAGTCTAGCGTTATCATTGCTTTTATGGGTTAGCCAGTACACTCTATCATAATTATTTTTACATTCATCATAGCTAAATTCTATTAATTTCCTGGCTAAGCCCTGATTCCTGTAATTTGCATCAATAAACAAATCTTGGAGATAACAATAAGGGAGTGTAGTCCAAGTGCTTGCGTGAGAAATGAGATGTACAATTCCGACGACATTTTGATTTTTTATAATGGCATAGCCAAACATATCGGTTTGCGACGCATCAGATAATCGTTTGAAAGTCAGAGCCGCTTGTTGAGGATTCAATTCGGTCTTGTAGAATTCAAGGTAAGCTGACCAAAGGGCTAACCATTCTTGGTATTTTATATTAGAAAGGCCTGTAATTGTTATCATAATTAGATTGTCTCTTTGCTTATATTCTATTTGAGTATATTAATATAAAAAAACGAGATAAAGCTCCGTTGTCTAAATCACTATAATGAATATAAATTTTCAAAAGTGTCATAAGTACACATATTCTAGCTGGTGTTGTCCATGTCATTAAATGAGGAAAGACTTACTCATCTTAAACAGCTTGAAGCTGAGAGTATTCATATCATTCGCGAAGTTGCTGCAGAATTCGAAAATCCAGTCATGCTTTATTCGATTGGTAAGGACTCGGCAGTTATGCTGCATTTAGCGCTTAAAGCATTCTATCCTGCAAAACTCCCTTTTCCACTGTTACATGTAGATACAGGTTGGAAATTTAAGGACATGATTGCTTTCCGCGACAATATGGCTAAGCAACACGGTTTCGATCTTATCGTCCACCAAAATAAAGAAGGTAAGGATGCTGGGATTAACCCATTTGATCATGGTAGTTCGAAATATACTGATATCATGAAAACTCAGGGTTTAAAACAGGCATTAGATAAATACAAGTTCGATGCTGCATTTGGTGGTGCTCGCCGTGATGAAGAAAAATCACGTGCCAAAGAACGTGTGTATTCATTCCGTGATGATAAACATCGTTGGGATCCTAAAAACCAACGTCCAGAACTTTGGAATCTTTACAATGGTAAAGTGAATAAAGGCGAAAGTATCCGTGTGTTCCCATTGTCGAACTGGACTGAGCTTGATATTTGGCAATATATTTACTTAGAAAGTATTCCACTTGTTCCATTGTATTTAGCGGCAGAACGACCTGTTGTTGAGCGTAGTGGTACATTAATTATGGTGGATGATGAGCGTATGCCTTTAAAAGAAGGTGAAGTTCCACAAATGAAATCGGTTCGTTTCCGTACTTTGGGGTGTTACCCATTGACAGGTGCGGTGGAGTCAACTGCTAACACCTTGCCAGAAATTATCCAAGAAATGTTGCTTGCAACGAGTTCTGAGCGCCAAGGTCGAATGATTGACCATGATGAAGCCGGCTCGATGGAAAAGAAAAAGCAAGAAGGTTACTTCTAGAATCTCTCTTGCGCAGCAGCGTTGCTCCTCTCTTTGTAAAAGAGAGGAGTCATCCTCCTTTTTCAAAGGGGGAACGAGGGGGATTCAAATACACCGATTTCAACATATTTGTGGAGCTATGAGCCATGTCTCATCAATCAGATTTGATTAGCCAAGATATCTTGGGTTATTTAAAACAACACGAAAATAAAGACTTATTACGCTTTTTGACTTGCGGTAACGTAGATGATGGTAAATCAACTTTAATTGGTCGTTTACTTTACGATTCAAAATTGATTTATGAAGATCAATTGCAAGCAGTGACACGTGATTCTAAAAAAGTCGGTACAACAGGTGATGCACCTGACTTAGCGTTACTTGTAGATGGTTTACAAGCAGAGCGTGAACAAGGTATTACGATTGATGTAGCTTACCGTTATTTCTCTACAGAAAAACGTAAGTTCATTATTGCCGACACTCCGGGGCATGAACAATACACACGTAACATGGCTACAGGTGCGTCTACGTGTGATCTTGCGATCATTTTAATTGATGCGCGTTACGGTGTTCAGACGCAAACACGTCGTCATACGTATATTGCAAGCTTACTTGGTATTAAGAACATTATTGTTGCGATCAACAAAATGGACTTGGTTGAATTCTCTGAAACTCGTTTCAATGAAATTCAAACAGAATACGCAGGCTTTGTTGCACAACTTGGCGATCGTAAACCATCTAACATCATCTTTACGCCGATTTCTGCGTTAAATGGTGATAACGTTGTAAACAAATCACCAAATACACCTTGGTACACAGGCGAAACTTTGATGGGTACGCTTGAATCTGTAGAGATTAATCGTACTTCAGCTAAAGCTGACTTCCGCTTCCCTGTACAGTATGTGAACCGTCCTAACCTCGATTTCCGTGGTTTCTGCGGTACGATCGCCCTAGGTGATATCAACGTTGGAGATACGATTACTGCGTTGCCATCAGGTAAATCATCTACAGTTAAAGAAATCGTTACTTTTGATGGTAACTTAGAACGTGCAGTTGCCGGTCAAGCAGTGACATTAACGTTAAACGACGAGATTGATATTTCTCGTGGTAACGTACTTGTACGTGCAGACCAAGAAGTACCGGCAATTTCTCGTTCTGTTCAAGCGACTGTTGTATGGATGGCTGACCAACCGCTTGCGATTGGTAAGTTATATAACGTGAAGATTGGTACGCAAACTGTTCCTGCTAAGGTAACAGCAATTAACTTCCGTACAAACGTAAATACGCTTGAAAAAGTTCAAGTTGAAAACTTAGAGCTGAATGCGATTGCGAATGTAACGATTGAATTTGATGCACCAGTCGTATTTGACCGTTATCAAGATAGCCGTTACACAGGTTCATTTATCTTTATTGACCGCTTAAGCAACGTTACAGTTGGTGCAGGTATGGTTGAAGAGGCAGTTGAGTGGACTGCACATAATGAGCCTGTAACATCAGAAGCACGTGCGGCGCGTTTGGGTCAAAAACCTGCTGCGGTAACTGTATCAAATGCTGCAATTGTGAATGCACAAGTATTAGAAAGCTTATTGATCCAACAAGGTGTTGTCGCGATAGCTAAAGCTGGTTTAACTGCTGAGCAAGTTGCATTATTACGTGAAACTGGAGTGGTGGTCATTACTGATACTGCAACAGGTACGGATGCAAGTTTTGAAGTAGAAGCTGCTGAAGAATTGGCTGAGAAGATTGTGGAATTGGTTCGTCTTTAAGATTGACTGATTTAAAAAAGCCCGCCTGATGGCGGGTTTTTTTATTTAAAATTCAATAACGACCACACTAGCCCTAATGAGCTAAGATAGAATGAACATTAACGATAAATTCGAGATATGATGAAAATAGTAGCGTATTTGCTTTTGATGCTCTTAACGGCATGTGTTAATGCTCCGATACAACAAAAACACCCTAGTAAAGCTTGTTTAGAATACCAACAAATGATGACAGCGCCTATGCCTAGAGAAGCTATGCAAAAACTGCAAAAAAAATGCTTCGAATCTAAAGAATTGAGATTAACGGTAAAATTGGACTAAAAACTTAAAACATTTTCGTAGAGTAGAAAAGCTAAAAAATAAAATCATCGTTTAAAGTTAAATATTTTTTTATTGCTCATGAGTCTTGATTAAGATGGAAACTAATCCATTCTATTTAATATACATTTACTAAGAAAAATTATTAAATCATGCCTCAAGGTTCAAAATTTTAACGATATTGGATTAGTTTTGTGTGCTTGAAACTTGAAAAATATAGGAATAGTGATTGCATTGGTGCTAAATTAAATGAGATGAAATGATTAGGCGCTACAATGAATAAAGCACTCCCAAAATTTCACCCCAAACATCTCAATTGGCTGATGCCGTTAATTTTGTCATGTTTGATGAGTGGTTCAATTTCTTTAATTAATATTGTAATGAATCGTGGATTTTTTGATGGGATCTGGGCGGTCTGGATAAAGACGTGGGCAATGTCTTGGTTAATCGCATTTCCATTGATCTTAATATTTTTACCTGTGGTAAGAAAAATCTTAATGCGTTTTGTAAAAACGATACCATAGCCCTTGAATGAAAGGTTTGATTAGCATTTAAAACAACAATTATAAAATTCTATGATCTTGCAACTGTTAAAAAATCGGGATAATTTTGCAAGTCGATAAAAATTACAACCTAAGGATTGGCATGACATATAACTCAGTATTCAAGGAAAACTTATTTCAGAATCAGGTCATCATTGTGACAGGAGGTGGTTCTGGTATTGGACGTTGTACAGCTCATGAGCTTGCATCATTGGATGCACAAGTGATTATTACAGGGCGTACCCAAGAAAAACTCGATAAAGTTGTTGCTGAAATCATGGAAGATGGTGGTAGAGCCTATGGCATCGCTTGTGATAATCGTGATGAAGCACAAGTGAAAGCCATGATTAGCGAAGTAACTAAAAAATTCGGACGAATTGATGGCTTGGTGAATAATGCAGGCGGACAATTTCCAGCACATTTAGAAAAAATCTCAGCCAATGGATTTGATGCTGTCATTCGAAACAATCTACACGCTACATTCTATCTTATGCGCGAAGCTTACAATCAGTGGATGAATAAGCATGGTGGAAGTATTGTCAACATGACTGCTGATATGTGGGGAGGTATGCCGAATATGGGACATTCAGGGGCAGCCCGTGCAGGGGTTGATAATCTGACCAAGACAGCTGCTGTCGAATGGGGCAAATCTGGAGTTCGTGTGAATGCCGTAGCACCTGGATGGATTTTGTCATCAGGTATGGATACATATACTGGTGAAATGGCTGAAAAAGTGATTCCAAGTATGGCGGAGAAAGTTCCTTTGCAACGCATGGGAACAGAAGCTGAGGTGTCGTCAGCGATCGTCTATTTATTGTCTGAAGCGTCTAAATTTATATCGGGTGTCACGATACGGATTGATGGCGCAGCTTCTCAAGGCACACGTATATTTCCATTAAGTCCGGCTGAGAATAATCAAGCCTATGATGGATTTCACCGTTCTTTTTTACCCGAAGTGATTCAAAATTTAAAAAAATAAGAAATGCCCAATTGAAGCTTTAAACTTAACAATTGGGCATGTAAATTTAAAGTTTCTTACTGAATCGTGACTGTCACGGGTTTACCGTACAGGGTGTAGCTATAATTCGGAGCAATCGTGTATTGATAGCTCGGCATGACATAGGCTTTGCCTTTTTCACTAAACGTAATCGACTGACCATTTTTACTATATTTGGCAGAACCAGGCAGAACAATCATTGAATTAAAGTTTTGTGCTGAAGCCTTACCTATTTGAGTAACTTTTTCTCCACTAAAAACAACAGTCTGTCCCACTTTCGCAGTAATTTGACCTGGAGTATTGATCTTGACGACTAAATCAGAAGATTCATGAGCATAATCGGTGGTTAAGCCATGTGTTCCTTGTACATACATACGATTAAAATCATCTTTATTGGTGCGGAAAGTCCAAGGCCAGAAAGTTATGCCACGTAAACTCGCCATCGACATTAACTCTTTGCTTAATCCTGCAAAAGACGGGTTAAATGTAGATGAATATTTTTGAGTCGCGTCTAATATTCGACGTGTGTTTACAATATTGCTTTGTGCGTTCGGCGTACTCGTTAAGAAGCCTGTAGAAACACCCGGTAAGGTATTTTTCATCTGTAAGATTTGATCACCATTAAAACTGATGACAATCGATTGATCATAGGCATTGTGCTTATCTAAAAGTTCTTTAATCTTCGCTACAATTTCAGGCTTAGCACTTTTAATTTCGATGAAATTGGTCACATGGGGATATTTTTTGACTGCAGCCAAAACCTCATCCATGGTTGGAACTGGGCGACCATTGGGAATCGTTCGTAACTGACGAATTTCAGCTAAGGTAAGATCTTCAGTATTTCTATTATCACCTGTGGTACGAGTTAATGTTCCATCATGCATCAGGAAAACATGACCATCTTTCGATAGATAAACATCATATTCAACTGCGTCAGCACCCACCTCAATAGCTTTAATTGTTCCTTCTAAAGTATTTTCATCCTCTAAAGCTGGAATGCCACGGTGGCCTGTGATCAGGGGTTTTCTTAACAGGGTATTCGGTGCCATCTGCTTCATAATGTTTTGGAAAACATCTGGCTGTTTTGTATAGATCCCATTAATCCCAGTGCTTAAAATATCAGCTGCTTTGAATGCATCAATGCCATCTTTTTGATCTGGATGAAGTGTGCTTGCCCAAGGTGTAATCAATAAGCGTTGTAGATGAGATACGACTTCTGATTGCACTAAGTGCGGCGGTAAAATGACAATTTTTGATAAAGAAGAATTGGTATTATGCGCAATTTTTACAATATCTGATTTACTATTGGTTAAACCAGATTGTTTTGAATAGTCGAGTGCTGTACGCAATACAGGGATTTCAACACGAGCTTTACGTAAGAGTTCAGGCTGATCCGACACCAAGGTGATATCAGCGAGATCATAGTTTTCTGTCAACGTTTTCAAATTTCGGATTGTTTTTTCTGAATTGATCGTTAATAGCGGAATATGACGTCGTGTTGAATCATTTAAATAATCTTTTAAATGAGTAATTTTCTTTTGATCTTGGTTAAGAAGATTGAGTTGCTCATCCAGTTGATAGGCAACATGAGTTGCTAATGGAGCTGAGTTCAGTGTAGTTGCGCCAGCAGGCTGAGCGAGTGCTGGTGCCATGGAGACTGGCAATTGCTGATCGATTAGATCTGTAACTCGATTAGACTCTGGTAGGGCTTCAAGTTGCTCAGTCACTTTAATTGAATCTACACGCATCAAAGCGCCAGCTGTAGAAATGCCAATGCCACCCTGATTTAAATTGTAAGGTAGCGTGCTATCGAGTACGAGTTCATCATTAATATAATGGCGTACGCGTTGGCCATGTACAATGACTGTTGCTTTGTAGGTTTTATTTAACTCAAAATTCTCTTTATATGCAGATTTCTGTAAAACATTCCATGTGTTGTTAGGTTGACGCATAGAAAGTTCAAGACCACTTGCAGCGGTTGCATCAACCCGAAATGCGAATTGATAGTATGGAGTAAAAGCTGGATCAGCATATTGATCAGCGGCACGATAGATGATGCTACCCCAACGCCCGCCATTGTTATTTTCTAAGAACGCAAAATCCATATCAATACGATAATTACGATGTTGCTGTAGTTCGTTTGGCAACATGATGGTCGTCATTTGTGTATCGTGCGCCGTACCATTGATGAATAGTGCTCCATCTTTAACTTCAATATTCCCTGGATTGCTACGAAGTTGAGTCCAATCGTTTGGAATAGCAGTTAAAGCATTGAAATTTTCATCAAAAAGTATTTTGGGTACAGGAACTTCAATTTCTGGTGTTTCAGGTTCTGGAGATGGATTAGGATTTTCTGTTTGATCTGGATTTGATACAGCATTTTTTTGATCATCATCGGAGCAAGCCGTTAAGCTTAATGTTAATAATATTGCTGACGTCAGTGTTGTAAATTTCATCATTAAAAAGTACTCGAAAAGTATGTCCCTAAGCGAGACACAATCTAAGTACATAAAATGACAATTCTATGGATTTGTCATAAAGTAAAAAAAATATTACATATTAAATATTTATGAAATTCATCAGTTTTAAATACTGTCGTGTTTAAGCGGTGAACATCATTAAAAGTCCAGTTGAAATCTTATGAAAAGATGAGGGAAAATGCGATTTTCGAAAAAAACCAACTCAGCGAACTGAATTGGTCTCCAAATATCAATGTGATGTGCTTATTGAATGGTCACAGTCACGGGTTTTGCATAGATGGTATAGGTGAAATTGGGTGCTATGGTGTATTGGTAGCTTGGCATGACATAGGCTGTACCACGTTCACTGAAACTCACAGATTGACCATTTAGACTATATTTTGCAGAGCCTGGTAGTACGAGCATCGTATTGAAGCTTTGGTAACTAGATTGACCCAGTTGCGTTAATTTTTGCCCAGCGATTTGTAAAGGTTGACCAACAGTTGCTGTTATTTGTCGTGGAGTTTTAATTTTGATCACAAAATTAGATGCATCTTGCGCATAATCTGTGGTCAACCCATGTGTACCTTGAATGTACATACGATAGAAATCATTTTTTATTAAACGGAACGTCCAAGGCCAGAAGGTCACCCCACGTAAACTTGCCAGATACATGACGTCCTGATTCAAACCACTATAATTCGGATTGAATGATGAAGAAAATTGTCGTGTTGTTTCCAAAATTCTTCGAATGTTTAGAAAAGTAGTTTGTTCCTTTGGTGGATATACCAATAAACCCGTTGATACACCTTTTAGAGTGTTCTTCATTTCAAGAATTTGTTGCCCATCAAAACTTATGACAATGGCTTGACCATATGCATCATATTTATCAAGTAAATCTTTAATTTTTAAAATTATTTCGGGTTTTGCACTCTTAATCTCGATAAAATTGGTGACATGTGGGTACTTTTTAACTACTGCAGCCAATACTTCATCCATCGTCGGTATGGCAAGTCGCTGCCCGGTCGTTTTTAGTTTACGAACTTCTTCGAGCGTCATGTTCTCAATATTTTTTGCGATACCCGTTGTGCGCAAAACCGATTTATCATGCATTAAAACGACATGGTCATCTTTTGTCAGATATACATCATATTCCACGGCATCAGCGCCAACTTCTATCGCTTTAAGAATACCTTCAAGGGTATTTTCATCAACTTGAGATGGAATTCCACGATGACCTGTAATGAGCGGTTTACGAAGTAGGGTGTTGGGCGCCATTGAGCGCATGATGGAATGAAATAATTCAGGCTGATGCGTATAAATGCCATTTACTCCTGTTGTTAATATCTCAGCGGCTTGATAGGCATCAAGCTTAGGACTGGTCTGTCCAGAAGTATTGTAGGTAAAACCTGCCCAAGGTGTGATCAATAAACGTTGCAAGTGTGCAACTACATTAGACTGAACCAAATGCGCTGGTAAAATCACAATTTTAGAAAGTGATGTATTGGTTGCCTGTGCAATTTTCACAACACTATTTTGATCTGAAATCAAATTGTACTTTTCAGACCAATCCAATGCTGTACGGATTTCTGGAATCTCCACACGCGCTTTTCTTAATAGATATGGATCATCAGAGACTAGCGTGACATCACTAAAATCATAATCTGAAGACAAAGATCTTAATTCAGCCAGTGTGTTTTCAGAGTCGATATGCAGAAGAGGAAGTGTTCTTTTGGTTTGATCAGAAAGAAGACTTCTAAGGTGCATCGTGGTCTTATTGTCGAAATCTTTTAAAAATAATTGTTCATCAAGTTGGTAAGCAATATAAGTGGCGGTATGAGCGTTATCATTTGTTAATGAGTCGGCTGGTTGTGCTAAAGCGGGCGCCATTGCAACTGGATATTTGTGATCAATGACATCTGTAATCCGATCTTGAGTAGGGAGGGCATCAAGTTGTTCAATCACCCGTATTGTGTTGACCTTCATCAGCAATCCTGATGCTGAAAGTCCAATGGCACCTTGGTTTAGGTTGATGGGTAATTCACCATCAAAAACCAATTGATCATTCAAGTAATGACGAACTCGTTGATTATGAACAACAACTGTAGCCTTATAAGGTGTATTTAAAGCAATGTTTGATTCAAATTTGGATGTATTGATGACATTCCATGTGTTATTTGAGCGTCTAAGTGCGAGTTCTAGACCATTATAAGCAGATGCATCTGCACGAATAGCAAATTGGTAATATGGTGTATATTCAGGTTGAGCAAACACTTCTGAAGCTCTATAAATAATACTTCCCCAACGAGTACCGTTATTACGCTCAAGGTATTCGAATTCTAACTCAATTTTATAGTTGCGAAGCTTTTGAAAATCCGAACTTAACATGATGGTGGTGGGTTTGATTAAATCTTTGCGACCATCAATCAGTAAGGCACCTTCTTTAAATTGAATGCTACCTGGATTTGAAGGCAGGATATTCCAATCAGAAGGTATTGAATAAATTTCAGTAAAATCCAGATTTAAATACGTTTTTGGTTGTGGAACATTGATCGGTGTTTCAGGTTCGAGATCCGGTGGTAGAGATTG
The DNA here is from genome assembly GCF_056779935.1 of Acinetobacter sp. ANC_7512. Taxonomy (NCBI): domain Bacteria; kingdom Pseudomonadati; phylum Pseudomonadota; class Gammaproteobacteria; order Moraxellales; family Moraxellaceae; genus Acinetobacter; species Acinetobacter sp. ANC_7512. The sequence goes on from NZ_JBWYIX010000004.1 coordinate 76,688, forward strand.
TTCTGGATCTTCAGGCTGAATTGGTATGGGTGGCTCAGGGGCACTTGGTGTGGTTGATTTAGGTTGATCTTCCCCAGAGCATCCTGCTAAACCGAGCATGAGCGATAGTGTGACAACTAGAGTCTGCTTTTTCATTTTAAAAATTCTCGAGTGTGCGATCCATGACGACCTTAAAATCTAAGGCATTAAGGTTACAATTCCGTTGTAAATCAGAAGAATACGAAGCATTGTTTGTATTATTGAGTTATTTTAATATTCGTGTCTGAGGCAAAGCTCAAAATAAAAGATTTAAAACTTGCCATCCACCAACAATGACACGAATGATCCCCAAAGCGACGAACAATATCATTTCAAAAAAACAAAAAACTAATAAAGTCCAACCTGCCGCTCCATCCACTTTGCTCGCATCATACTCAATATAAAGTAATAACAATACCAGCCCAATTTGGAAATAGGTCATCGCAATCACTGCTGAATCCCATGGAAAACTTAACAAAAAAGTCCAACAGATGATGACCAAGGCAGCAAAACTGCATGGCAAAATAAATTGCAGCAAGTAACGCATATTATTTTCCCCAAAAAATAATGATTCGTTTTCATCCTTATACATAAGTAATACAGGACTTTATCAATGCGATCAACTATGATGAAATTGATTGAAATGAATGAAAAGTATTGTAAATAAAGGATTTGATTATGGCACAAAGCATGCAACACGTGATCATTACTGAACCAGGCGGCGTTGAGAAGTTGGCTTATGAAACGGTTGATATTCCGCAACCTAAAGACAATGAAGTCTTGGTGAAAGTGCATGCTTTCGGCATTAACCGTCCTGATATTTTACAGCGCCAAGGTTTATATCCAATGCCTAAAGGGGTCACACCTGTACCTGGGTTAGAGGTATCAGGGGAAGTCGTTGCAGTAGGGGCTGAGGTAAACGCCTATCAGGTGGGGGATCAAGTGTGTGGACTCACCAATGGTGGTGGTTATGCGGAATACTGTGTGGTGCCTGAATCTCAGCTGATTAATATTCCTGCAGGGGTGAGTCATATTCAAGCTGCTGCAATTCCAGAAACATTTTTTACCGTTTGGGCGAATATTTTTCAAATGGGCAAAGCTAAAGCGGGGGAAACGGCTTTAATCCATGGCGGAACCAGTGGGATTGGAACAACAGCATTAATGTTGTGTAAAGCATTTGGCTTAAAAACTTTTGCGACTGTTGGCTCAGATGAGAAAGTAAAAGCAATTCAAGATTTGACGCATGCAATTAATTATAAAACGGAGGACTTTGAACAGGTCATTCAGCAAGCGACGGAAGAAAATGGCGTAGATATTGTCTTAGATATGGTTGGAGCGCCTTATTTAGCCCAAAACTTGAATGTATTACGTCGTGATGGGCGTTTGGTTTATATCGCATTTCTTGGAGGAGCTAAAGCTGACGGCGTAAAATTAGGTCAAATCATGATGAAGCGTTTAACCATTACTGGCTCAACCATGCGTGCACGTACCACAGCAGAAAAAGCCAAAATCGCTCAAGATTTAAAGACACATGTTGCGCCGTTATGGGCAAAAGGTGAATGTCTACCGATGATTTATAAAACTTTTAATTTTGATGAGATTCAAGCGGCTCATTTGGCAATGGATGCAGGTGATCACATTGGTAAAATTGTGGTGAAAGTCTTGGATTAATCTCAACCACCTATGTTCGATTGAGTCAGCGCTGAGGATGAATAATCTGCTTCGTCCCAACAGACTTTAGATTATTCATCTGCTAACCAATTCTTAGACTGTTCATTGCTTGCGTCCAATCTTGGCAAGAACAGCGCGGACAATCTTGAAGTGGTTGTTGAAGTTCAGTACAGAATCCACAATGTGTACACGCATATATTACGCTAGGTTTTACCTTGTATATTGATTGAGCTTGATCTGGAAAAATTGGTAAGCCATATTTAACTTGCTCATCGGGATAAAACAAAATACTGAAATTCCCATCGGACTCTAATAGACCGACTCGAATTTGACCTAAATGCTCAACGGATTGACGACGCATTTCCGAAAAGAACTCATCATGCGACATATTACCTCGCTTGAATGCTTCAAGGACGAGCATGCCATCTTTTACGATGTAACAGGATTTACCTTCGACTAAGTCTTCGAAAGGCTGATATTTCATCATTAACCACGTTGTGGTGCGGTAAAGCAAGATGATCACACTCATGACGACTACGGCTTGAATTAAGGGTAAATCCTCCGTAAACATTGGATCTCCAGCAATTGATCCAAGACAAAGAATAATGGCAACTTCAAAGATGGAGAGTTGTCTAACCCCTCGCTTGCCAGTCAAACGAAGAAAAAGAATGATGAGTAAATACATCACCACACATCGGATTAAAATTTCGAAAACAAATACCCATGTGGTGTCGTAAAAAAAGATAGAAGCAAAATCCATTTGTTCCTCAATTTTCTAGGTGATTCTACTTAAGCTATCAAGCGCCAAAAAAAAGAAATACAGAATTATTGTCGAATTATTATGACTTTATGTAGATGTGGTGCGTGACTTGAATATTAAATCATGTTGTTTAAAAGATAGGGAGTGGAATTACAGTTGTTAATGTTAATCAGGATTTTGAATATATGAGATAAGGTTGGCATTTTTTATTCATTACAATGATCCGAAATGTTTGTTATGTATTTGTAATATTCTGTTATATTCTTATGGTTGCATGTTTCGGTGTTTAACCAAGAGTTAAGGTGTATTTTGGATTCATTCCGTAATCGCGTTCTGTTCATATTTGCTGGATTAACCATTATCCTTGGGATATGCGTATCGCTGTATATTGGAAATATCGCATCTCAGCACTTGGCTAAAGCCAGTGGACAGACCCTACATGTCGCAGCAAAAAATATCAGTAATGCCTTGGCAGCTTCTCTTACCGAACGCGAGCGCGAAATGGTGCTGCTCAGCCAATCTCCATTCTTTTCAGAAGCAAGTCTAAATGATCCACGTGTTCGTACACGCTTGGAACAAGTCAAAAATGCGTATGTCTATTATGCTTGGATGGGGGTAACAGATTTAAACGGTGATGTTCAAATTGCTGCGGATGGTATTCTTGAAGGTGAAAACGTTTCTTCACGGCCATGGTTTAAGGCAGGTTTACAGGGTACATACTTAGGTGATGTGCATGAAGCTGTGTTATTGGCAAAAAAAATTCAAGCTTTAAATCCTCATGAGCCGATGCGTTTTATTGATTTCGCAACACCAATCTATGATCCAAATACTCAAAAATTAAAAGGAGTGTTAGCTGCACATGCAGATTGGGAGTGGGCACGTCATATTCTCAATAAAGCATTATCTCAAACAGCATCTCAGCGTGGCATAGAAGTCTTTATCTTAAACAAACAGGGTGAACTGCTGTATCCATTTAAAAGTATTGGACGAGTCAAGCCACCTCAACTTAAAGTCAACGATGCACTTTATTATATTGATGATTGGAATGAAGGGCAGGATTTCTTAACCGCAAATATTGCGGTGGAGTCCGAGACTAAAAGTGATATTGGTTGGCATGTGGTAATTCGTCAACCTTTGGCGATTGCTTTGGCAGATATGCGTGATTTGCAGTTCAAAATCTTCCTGATTGGTTTATTCGTCTCGCTGTTTATCTTTTATGTGATTTATCAACTTGCCAATAAATTGAGCAGACCCTTTGAGGCTTTAGCTAAATCGGCTTATGCGGTCGAACAGGGAGACGTGCATACGGCATTTCATAGTCAAAGCAGCATCCGTGAAATCCAAGGATTATCACATTCTCTACAAAGCATGACGCAAACCTTATTGGAACAGAAACAACAATTGCTTGAGGCAAACCAATCTCTAGAGCGTAAGGTTCAAGAGCGCACTCGAGCACTTGAATTGGCTAATCTTGAGTTGATTCGATTGTCACGACATGACGCATTAACAGGTTTACACAATCGCCGTGCTTTAAACGAACAACTTGAATACTTATTTGGTCAACATAACAGAAATCAAATTGGCTATGCAGCACTTATATTGGATGTCGATTATTTTAAGCAAGTCAACGATCAATATGGTCATGATCAAGGGGATCAAGTGTTACAACAAGTAGCAAAAATCCTTGATCAAGCAACGCGTGAAACCGATTTTGTGGCACGTTATGGTGGTGAAGAATTTGTAATTTTATTGCCTGCAACACATCTGATGGGTGCGCAAGTTTTGGCAGAGAAAATTCGTACATTGGTGGAACAAGCTGTTATTTTGGCAGAGAAAACTTTGACCGTCAGTATTGGTGTCAGTGTGACTGATCTCAACGATGCTGATGCTTATGCCATTCTTAAACGAGCAGATCGACATCTTTATCAAGCAAAAGCCAATGGTCGAAATCAAACTGTGATCGATGCTTAAATAAAGCATCCACATTTTGTTAAACTCAGTATTCTCTCATTGGACTAAACACCTGACGTGACTTCATTCGAAATTCAATCCAGTTCTTCTGCACAACTTGTTCAAGATCATAAGCTACGGGTTTTGATTAATCAGATTGAGCAGCAAAAATTACAATTATCCGCATGGCAACACGCCCAAGAAGAAATTCGTACCTACACGCAGAAGAAACTTATTCCTGTCTATCGTGATGTTTATCAAGTGCTGTTTCAGCAATTACAAAGTCTATGGAATAGCCTAAGTCAAATTGATTTAAATAAGTCGTCTCAAAAGGTTGTGGAAGAGAAGTGTTTTAACTTGACCCAAATGTTGAGCAAATCAAATATGCTCAATGAAACTCAACTTGAGACAGTTGAAAAATTACATATTTATTTCGAACAGGTGTTTGCTCAACCACGAAATAAGCAAGATAAAAAGAACAACTTCGAATCTAGTCAAGCACCAGATGCTCATGGTGAACAAAATGATTCAACGATTGATGACGATTCATTGTGGGACAAAGCGCAGTATCAACAAGCAAGGCAGCAAGCCAAACTTAAACGGCAGCAAGATAAACAAGCCGAAGCAGAAAAGTTAGTGAATCAATCCCTGAAAACAGTATATCTCAAAACAGCTTCTATCATTCATCCAGACCGTGAACCGGATGAATCCAAGAAGGCTGCAAAGACGGCATTATTACAACGTGTTAATGAAGCTTATGAACAAGAGGATTTATTCACGCTATTGAAGTTACAACTTGAAGTCGAGCAACTTCAAGTCGGTATACAGAAAGCTATTCAGCAAGATCAATTGAAGTACTATCAACAAGTATTGCAAGCACAGAGTTTAACTTTAGAAAAGCAAATCCAGATATTGATTAATAGCTTAGTGTGGTCAAACAAGGCAAAAATTGAAGTACAAAAAACTCAAGGTGCTTTAAATATTCAAAAGCTCTATCAACAGATTGACCAAGATGTTTCATCGTTAAAACAACAACTCAAATTGGAAAAGCAGCGTTTAATGGAAATGTCAAAAGCTTCCGGGTTAGCATTTTTGATTGAACATTCACTTCTTTGAATCCAAAACATACGAGCTATAAATAGCTGTTACTGACATCTACTCATTCCGTATTTCTGAATGATTGATTGTCCTATTATTAAAAAATTAATATTATAATTTATATAAAATGTGTATTTTGTCGCATTTATTTGATGTGTTGACCATAATATAACGATAATGTTCTAAAAACTAAAACTAGGAATAACATGAAAAGTAAAAAAGTCTCAGACATTATGATTGAAGTGTTGGAACAAGTCGGCGTAAAGCACTGTTACGGCATTGTTGGAGATACGCTTAATCACTTTACCGATTCTTTATCGCGTAGTTCTATTCAATGGATCAATGTTCGTCATGAAGAAGTAGGTGCATTTGCAGCAGGTGCAGATTCATTGATGAGTGGCAATTTAACAGTATGTGCTGGCTCATGTGGTCCTGGAAGCTTGCATTTTATTAATGGTCTGTACGAATCACACCGTAATGGTGCGCCTGTGGTTTTGATCGCAAGCCAACTTTCAACCGAACAAGCAGGCTATTTAGATTTTCCCCAATATGTCGACTTTAAAGAAATTTATAAAAGTTGTTCTGTATATTGCGAGGAGATCAAAGCAGCCAGTCAAGTCAGACATGTGATGACATTGGCCTGTCAGGCAGCACTGAATAAACGTGGCGTAGCGGTGGTCATTATGCCAACCAATATCAGCAGTCAATATATTCAGGAATCATTGGATTTCAGGGTACATCATCCGCAGCCTGAAACTACGCCTAATCCTGCTGAACTTCATCAGATTAAAAACTTCATCAATGCTCATCAAAAAGTCACGATTTATGCGGGTATTGGAGCTCAGCATGCTCACGATGAAGTAGTTGAACTTTCGAAAAAATTAAATGCACCCGTTGTGCATACCTCACGTGCGAAACATTTTATTGAATATGATAATCCTCATAATATGGGGATGAATGGTATGTATGGTAATAAAGCAGCCTTACATGCGATTAATCATAGTGAGGTATTGTTACTGCTTGGAACGGACTTTGCGTGGCCACAGTTTTATCCTAAACACGCGAAGATTATTCAAATCGATGTCGATGCTACTCATTTAGGTCGTCGCTATCCTATAGATTTTGGTGCTGTTGGACATATTGCACCAACGCTGCGTGCATTAATCCCTTTAGTTGAAAACAAGCAGAACCAACACTTTATTCAAGAGTGCTTAGATTTAAAGAAAGTTGCAGATGCAGCTCGTTTGAAAGAAGAGCGTATAGGTAAAGATGGTTTGATCCACCCGCAATATGTGGTGGCGCTTCTCAACAAATATGCAGATGATGATGCATTTTTCACTGGAGATGCAGGCTCATCGAAACTATGGATGCTTCGTCACATCGATACCAATGGTAAGCGTAAATTGCTATGTAGTTTACTGCACGGTACGATGGCAAACTCGATGCCTCAAGCACTCGGGATTAAAAAAGCCTTTCCTGAACGTCAGGTGATTGCGCTATGTGGTGATGGTGGTCTGAGTATGCTGTTGGGTGATCTCATGACCATCGTACAGGAAAAGTTGCCGATCAAAATTGTTGTCTTTAATAACCATTCGCTCAATTTTGTAGAGCTTGAACAAAAAGTTGATGGCTTACTGGATAATTTTACCAAATTAGCGAACCCTGATTTTGGCAAAGTCGCTGAAGCGATCGGGATTTATGGCATGACTCAAAAAGATGGTCATGGTTTGGAAGCAGCTATTCAGAAATTTTTAGCTCATGATGGTCCTGCACTAATCGATATTCATACCAACCCTGTAGAGTTGGTGATGCCACCAGAACCAAAATTTGAGCAAGTGAAGGCGACTTCATTGTATGCGATGAAGGCGGTTTTAGCTGGTCGAGGAGATGAGGTTAAAGATCTAATCGTGAATAATTTTATTAAATAAAATCGTTCGTCTCTTTAATCATTTTTTATGACAGTTTCTTCAAGTACTCACGCGATATTTATATCTGCTAGTCTTGAAGAAGCTTTTTTTATACCGTTAAGTAAAATTATAATAAAAAATACAGTAAATTTACAATAAAAATTATCTTAAAAAATAAGTATTAACCCTTCATAAAATCATTTTGATCAATATCGTCATTGTTCAAACTGCTCATAGTTTCTATAACTGTGTTCCATTTTTGATTCAGTCATGATCAAGATGTGGAGTTCATTTGATCTATGAGAATATCAAATAGATCAAAATAATAATGGTAAAAATCACATAAATTAATGAACGGTTCGCGTATTAAGGTTTAATGATGAGAAGTTTTTTTCAAGTATTTTCACTTTCTATTCTTTCTTCAAGTGTATGGGCAGGTGCAGATTGGGATTATCACCACCCTGAACAATGGAACACACTGAGTCCCAATTTTGCAGCCTGTTCTGGTCAGAATCAGTCACCAATTAACATTGAGCGTTCTGTAAAAGCGGATTTGAAACCATTGCAGTTTAGCTATCAAACTTTGATTCAACGTATTCATAACAATGGTCATACGGTTCAAGTCGACTTTAAAGAGGGCGGAGAGTTGATGCTGGATGGTGATCGTTTTCAACTCAAACAATTTCATTTGCATACCCCGAGTGAAAATAAAATTCATGGGAAGCAATATCCGTTAGAAATTCATTTTGTACATGCCAATGCCAAAGGAGAGCTGGCTGTTGTGGGTATGATGTATGCACAAGGTGCCGAGAATCCGCAGTTGGCAAGAATATGGAATTCATTACCGAAGCTAAAAGGGCAAACTGTTGTGTTAAAACAGCCCCAGTCTGTTAATCATTTATTGCCAAAGAATTTGAATTATTATCGTTTTAGTGGGTCGCTTACTACACCACCATGTTCTGAGGGTGTTCGCTGGCTAATTTTAAAAGAGATCCAAACAGCCTCAGTCAAGCAGATTGAGGACTTTGCTAAGTTGCTTGGTCATCCGAATAATCGTCCTATTCAGCCGTTGAATGGCCGTGTAGTTGTGGAGAATTGATAAAAAGGGAGTGGAGGAAATATTGATAGAGCATAGAGTTCTCTAATAATTTTCTCCTCTCCCTATGGGATGAGAAGCAATGCTTTGCAAGGAGATGGGGGGTAAAGCAATAGTTAAAATCTTAAAAGCAAAGGTTGATGTATATGACGGAAGAGAGTGGTATCGGGATGTTGTTGGAATGTGGGATATTTTAGTTTTTTTATTTTTAGTTTGAATAAGTACAGTAAGGTACGTTATTTTAAAGATGACAAGACTTATATCTAAATTAAATGTTCAGTCATTTTTTATACATACAAAAAAGAGAAAAAGAATAAATGAGTTTTTTCATCATCTTAGCTTTTATTGTGGTTGCAATATTATTCACAGCTTATAAATTATTTGGTTCAAATTTAACGCAGAGCGCCGTTGTCGAAGCTCAACAGGAGATTCAAGAGCCTAAGAGTCGGTCAGGTTTTGTTAAAGTGGATTTAACTGATGCTTCAACAGTAGTCATCTCATTGGCACAAGATAGTTTCATTCGTTTTAAAAACCAAAATCGTGTAAAGGGTGTTGAAACCGTACAAGAACCCAAAAATAATCGATATTGTTATTATGCTTGTAATTTTGGTGATGATCCTTATGAAAAGAATATTGAGCTGAATTTAGAACTGAATGGTAAGAGTTTCCAATTTGAAAAAGTCTATGATCTTTCCCTTAAACAAACCAATGAGATCATTGAAGGAATTGAGTTCGAGCAAAGGTGGTCGAAAGCGAATAGTTCATTAGAAGATGCTTTCCAAGATTACAAACGCTTTATGCAAAACTTACTTGATTTAGGTTGTCAAAACTATTTTGCTCTAGATGATATTCGTTATAAAAAAGAGGATTACAACAAAATTCTAGCTTCTGGTGATCATACTTCTCTCGCCCCTGATCTCATTCAATTTGATGAATTTAAATCTGTATTAGAATCCGAAGACTTTTTATCACTCGATAGTTACTTTTATGTGGAAGATTTTGAAATTTCTATTTTTTATAACCGTGATTACTCAGCCACATTTGAGATAAGGTACTTAGCTTCAATATACAGTGCTTTGAGTTTTTATGGTGCTGATGATTTATATCTAGATGAATTATCAATCAATGAAAAACAAATAAAACTAGAAAAATACAGAGAAGAATGTTTGTTGGCTCGTAAGGAAGAAGAAGAGGAGATCAAGCAAGCAGGATTTAAAGTTGATCAAGGTTATAAAGATCCTTTCATTCAGTTTAAGATATAGCTTAAATCAAGCAACAATAATTAAAATCACAATGAAAAGTGCTCTCTCCCTATGGTAGAAGGAAATAAAAATGAAATTAGATCCCCAATTATTAGAATTTGCCAAATCCATGCGCCACACCGCCACAGATGCAGAACATCTGATGTGGCAAATTTTACGTGCCAAGCGATTTACTAATTTGAAACTTGAATATCAGCACTGAGCGGACCATATAAAAAAATATGATGTTGAGCTGGAAAAAACTTAAAGCTTTATGCTTAAGACCTATGCTAAGTAAAACAATCTACTTTAAAGTAACTTTAAGCCGAGAATTGGCTACGGAATCGACAATCAGAAGAATTGAGTATGAATTACATCTTGAGTAGGCCTAGACTGTTTTTATTGTCAAGAAAAGGTATGAGTAAGTAAAAATTGACGTCATACCTGAAATAGATTATTACTGAAATACTATTCATATATTTCTACAATAAATGATTAGCTAATCGTTGTAGATTGATACCATTTTCTATAACTTTTATATTTTTTTCACAAAGTTTATGAACCCGTTACGTTCATGAAACAGCCATTGATCGTTTTGGTAAATAATTTTATCTTTGAATCCACCGACAACAAATATTTCTAATGATTCGGAATCATTACCACTAAATAGCAAAATTTGACTTTCAGCGAAGATGAGATCATCCGTTTGTTGATTTAAAAAAACATTGCCTACAATGTGTTGAGTTATTTTTTTTGGACGGCTATTGAAAGAATCTAAAATATCTGCATGGCCTATAATAATTTCATTAGGTTGGCTAGGCCGTGAGTATTTTGCATGAGGAGTAAATAATTTAATGAGCTCTTTATATCGTTTTTGGTCATTTAGATAAGCAAAATACTTAATTAGGTGCTCTATTTCACTTTGAATACTAAGGGTCGGTTTATTATTGGTCATTTGATAGAATCCATTTATCTAAACTTGTATTGATCTGGTCGGCCGCCTCAAGTGGTGACATGTGCCCACTATTTTCATAAATATGCAGGTCAGCATTTGGATTAATCTCAAGCATGGCCTCATGTTGAGCTAAAGTACTCCATTGATCTTGGCGGCCAACGCCTAAGTAAAGCGGGATACGAATACACTTAAATACATCAACTACTTCAGGGCGTGTCAAAAGAGCATTAATTTGTGCTTCAAAGCTCTCAATCGTTTGCCCTAAAACCATTTTCTGCATAGGCGAAAAAATATCAATCTGAGCGATATTAGGTAAATAGACCATTGGTTCCAACCAATGAGGGATTAAATACTGCATGCCGTGTCTGCGAACAGCATCTATAAGTTCAAAGCGTTTTTCGGTTTCACCTGTTTTCACAGCATGTATTCCAAAATCAATTAAAGCTATTTTGGAAACCAGTTGCGGAGCCAAGCGAAAAACTTCTAAGGCAACGCGAGCCCCCATTGAATGACCAACAATAATTGAGCGGTCATGCAAATTAGATATAACTTTTTTCGCCATATCTTGAATGCTTGAAAGATGGCTAAATTCAAATGTTTCAACACAATATTGAGGCGAGAAATATTCGATTTGTTTTTGCCAAACTGTATGATCACAGAGTAAGCCCGACAAAAAAACAATTTTAGTTTTCATTGGCTTGCCCTTATTTTAATGTAGGAACCTGACGCGTTTTTAGAAACTCTTCTAAAGATTCACCACGCATAATGGCATAGACTTCCATATTACTTTTCTTCGCCACTCGAGCAAATTTCTCTAACACGAAAAAGTTTACGCCATGTTGTACTAAGCCCAACCAATCCTCATTCAGGATCATCTGCTGTTCATCATGAGTTAGACCAGCTTCATCCATGAGTGCTTTGGGATTTAAATGATAACGTTCACGCCAATTTAGCTTGGTCATATACCAAAAAAACGTATTAATTTTAAGGTTTCGATTACTCACGATGAGATCAAATACATAGGTGCCAGGCACAGTTTCAATTCCATTGAGCTGTTGATTCATTTAACATTCCTTATCTAAATAACTTCGTAAAGTACCGCAGTCATGGCTGTAGTTGTTGCTAGATAATAGTTGAGATGTTTTTTCTCAATATGATCTCCAAGTGCACCACGCATGGCCAACCACATGATTTGTTCCACACTTTCAGCACCGCCACGCTCGATATAATCTTTATGCGTTAACTTGGTGAGCGCTACAGGATCATGTTCGAGTAATTCTAGAAATTCATGATCCCACTCTGTATTGTTGAAGCCCGTACGTTCACCATGAATTTGATGAGAAAGTCCGCCTGTACCAACAACAGCAACATTGATATCTTCAGGATAACTCTCAATTGCTTTTCTGATCGCTTGGCCTAACTTATAACAGCGTAATCCTGTAGGTAGTGGATATTGCAAGACATTGATTGCAATTGGAATGACAACGCCTGGCCAGTCTGGTGTTGGTGACCATAACAGTGGTAATGGTGCGGCACAGCCATGATCAAGGGCTTTATTTTGAAATATTGTTAAATCAAACTCATCATTGACTAAGCAATCGGCAATATGAGCCTGAAGTTTTACATCGCCACGAATGTCAGGCAGGTTTCGTGGTCCAGCCCCTTCATCTGCAATAGGGAAAGACTCGCCAACCCCTAAGGCAAATGTTGGGTAGAAGTCAAAAAAGAAGGTAGAGCAGTGATCATTGTAAAAAAATACCAATGCATCAATTTTTTTATCGATTAGCCATTGTGCGATCGGTTTATAGCCATCAAATAAAGGTTGCCACGCAGGGTCATTTTGTTTGCCTTTGTCGTAAGCAAGACCAATTGTGGGTACATGAGAACTGCCAATTCCACCAATAATTTTTGCCACTTTAATATCCCTATATGTCTTTCCATTAAACAAATTATTGGGTTTTATATATGAGATGGCTAATCATATTAGTTAAACAAGGTATGATTTTTACTTATATACTCCCCCAAAAAATTAACTTCTGATTTTAAAGATTTGCCGTCAAAATTGCTGCAAAGAAAGTATAATTATTACGCAATTAAGCATGCTTATATTTTGGGGTAAATGTTAAGATTTGATCCAAGAAAATTTGCGTTGCTGTACTTAAAATCGCATGTTTCCGATAGCTAATGCCGATTTTCCTATCGGTATCAGGGAGTTTAATTGGTAACTCCACAATAGATCCATGTTGTAATTCATGTTGCATCTGCGAGCGCGACACAATTGCGATGAGATGAGATGTTTGAAGGAGTCCTCTGATCAGAGCATGATCGCCTGTTTCGACGGTTGGTAATGGTGCCTCAAAACCTAGTTGTTCAAAGCTTCTTTGAATCATTTCACGTGAGGGCGTATGTGCACGTGGCAATATCCATGGAAATTCCAGTAATGCGTTCAGTTGAATATGGTTCAGTGAGTTCTGTAATAGCGGATGCTGCTTACCCAGCACAATAATCATATCTTCCGAAAAAAGAATATGTTGTTTGAAATCAGGAATACTTTGATCAGGGCGTATGGCACCAATAATAAAATCGATATCGCCAACGCGTAATTGGGCACTTAAGATTTCATAAGCACTTTCATTGGTGACGAAATGAATACCTGGATGTGCGATAGTCATGTGCCCCATGACTTGGGGTAAAATATCTGCACGAATCAAAGGCAATGCGCCAACATGTACAACCCCCTGCAATTGACCTTTAAATGAAGAAATCTCATCTCGTAAAGGTCTAAACTCATTGAGACATAATTGAACCTGCGTTTTGATTAATTGGCATAACGGAGTTTCCTTTATGCCTGTTGTACTTCGTTCAAATAATTCAACTTTTAAAGATTGTTCTAAAATTTTAATGGCTGCACTGACTGCGGGTTGCGTGATTTGTAAGAGCTGTGCTGTACTTCGCATGCTTTTAGTCAGGCATAGAGTCAAAAATATTTTTAGTCTTTGTTGGTTGTAAAGGAAAAAGGGTTCTGATGAGCCATGAACTTTCGTGTCTTTCAAACTCTCTTTCAGCAGGGCAGGAATCTGTTGTAAGTAACATATACCATTTTGCACACGCGCCAAAATGTAATGCCCAGTCGCACTGAGTAAGACGCCTTGAGGGTGACGCTCAAATAGTTGCACTTCTAATTGTTTTTCAAGTTCTTGTATCCCTCGTGTTATTGCAGATTGAGTCCGAAATAGATTCTCCGCAGCTTTAGAAATATTTTGATGTTTAGCGACCTCAATGAAGAATCGCATTTGCATGATATTTATTGAATTTATGTCTTTCAAAATCTAATTCTAACTATTGTGTGATCTTACCCTATAAATAAAACTCATGTGCTGAAAAGTCAATTGAATTGTTCACTGCCTACCTTCCCATGCCACGATGTAAACATATGGAAATGTTCAAAGGATTAATCATGACTACGCAGAAAACAGGTTTAGTAATTAGCGCACATTCGGCAGATTTTGTATGGCGTGCAGGCGGAGCAATTGCATTACATAAAGAACAGGGCGTTCAAATGCATATTGTGTGCCTTTCATATGGAGAGCGTGGTGAGTCGGCGAAATTGTGGCGTCAACCGAACATGACTGAAGATAAAGTAAAAAAAGTACGTGAACAAGAAGCAAGAGATGCCGCAGAAGTACTTGGAGCGAGTATTGAGTTCCTCGATTTAGGGGACTATCCATTAAAAGCTGATCATGACATTTTATTTAAGCTTGCTGAAATTTACCGTCGTCTCCAGCCGAGCTTTGTTTTAAGTCACTCTTTAAACGATCCATATAATTATGATCATCCACGTGCTGCACATCTTGCGCAAGAAGCACGCATTATAGCGCAGGCAGAAGGTCATAATCCTGGAGAAAAAGTGATCGCTGCACCACCATTTTATTGCTTTGAACCGCATCAACCTGAGCAATGTAATTGGAAGCCAGATGTTTTATTAGACATCACAAGCGTATGGGACACCAAGTACAAAGCTATTCAATGTATGCAAGGTCAAGAACATCTTTGGGAATACTACACACGTGTTGCATTACAACGTGGGGTTCAAGCTAAGCGCAATATTGGTATTACAGCTGCTAAAAATATTATCTATGGCGAGGCTTATCAAAGCATCTTCCCGCGTGTGACGGAGAGCCTTGAATGAAATCACTCGGATTAAAAGGTGTCGTTGTTCGTCATATTGATCGTGCGCCCCAAGCGGTGATTGATCAAATGGCACATTGTGGCGTCGCAACGGTACATGAGGCGATGGGGCGCATTGGTTTAATGGCACCCCGTATCAGACCTATACAGCAAGGGGTGTGTATTACGGGTTCTGCGGTAACGCTTTGGGTTGCACCTGGAGATAACTGGATGTTTCACGTTGCGGTTGAGCAATGCAAGCCGGGAGACATCATTGTGGTTGCACCGAGTTCACCTTGCCAAGACGGTTTTTTTGGAGATCTTTTGGCGACATCTATGAAAGCGCGTGGCGTCATTGGATTGGTCGGAGATATCGGAATTCGTGATAGTCAGGTTTTGCGTGAGATGGGATTTTACGTGTGGTCACGTTCAATTTTCTCGCAAGGCACGATCAAAGAAACCTTAGGCTCAGTCAATGTACCTATCATTTGTGCTGAACAATTGGTTTGTCCGGGGGATGTCATTGTTGCCGATGATGACGGTGTCGTTGTTGTTCCAAGAGAACAGGCTGAAGACATTTGTGAGAAAAGTTTAACGCGAATGGAGCTTGAAGAGGCGAAACGCCTGAGAATGGCTCAGGGCGAACTTGGCTTAGATATCTACGGGATGCGACCGCGTTTAGCAGAAAAAGGTTTGTGCTATGTCGATCGCCTAGAAGATCTGGATGTTTAAAAATGCAGACTCCAATTCGATGTATGTTGATGCGAGGGGGAACCTCTAAAGGGGCGTATTTCCTTTCGCAAGATTTACCTGACGAGCCAGCGTTACGTGATCAAGTTTTACTTGCCGTAATGGGCTCGCCTGACACGCGTCAAATTGATGGTATTGGCGGTGGCAATTCACTCACGAGTAAGGTTGCCATTGTCAAAAAATCTGAGCGCAGTCATACAGATCTCGATTATTTGTTCGCTCAAGTGAGTGTGGATCAAGCAAAAGTAGATTATGGTCAAAATTGTGGCAATATTCTGGCCGGCGTGGTGCCCTTTGCAATTGAACGAGGTTTGATTGTTCCACAAGATGGTCAAACTGTTGTCTCAGTATTTATGGAAAATACTCAACAATTTGCAAAGGTTACTGTAAATACACCAAACGCTGAACTTGATTATGCTGGCTCGACTTATATCGATGGTGTACCTCAGCCAGCCGCAGAAATCATTTTAGAGTTTGAAGACATCGCAGGTTCGACCTGTGGAAAACTATTACCTACAGATAAACGCATTGATTGTATCGATGGCATACAGGTGACATGTATAGACAATGGAATGCCGGTTGTTTTGATCAATGCAACAGATCTGGGCTGTACGGGCTATGAGAGTAAACAAGAATTAGATCGAAACGAAGATCTTAAGCAACAACTGGAAAGAATTCGTTTAAAAGCAGGAAAATTGATGAATCTGGGCAATGTGAGCCATAAAACCATTCCCAAGATGTGCTTGATTTCTCCTGCACAGACTGAAGGATGCATCAATACGCGATTTTTCATTCCGCATCAATGTCATAACAGTATTGGTGTATTTGCTGCAATCAGCGTCGCGAGCGCTTGTGCCATGAGCGGAAGTGTTACCGAAGGAATCGCGAAATTACCTCAGGAAACCAAAGAAAAACGCATGGCGATCTTACACCCATCGGGTCATTTTGATGTGCTACTGCGATTAGATCACACAGGAAAAATTAAAGGGAGTGGGTTTATCCGAACGGCAAGAGCTTTGTTTGATGGCTTCGTATTTATTGCTGAAAAAGTATGGAAAAAGAACTGAAATAAGTAAGCGTAAAGATTTTGTCTTTAAATCTTAATGGTTTACTTAGTTGTCAGAATGGAATGATGACTAGAATTTCTCAGCTAGGCTGAGGTTTACATAGATGTAAAAAAATAGTTCAAGGAATGGAAGATGGATTTAAAAACACAATTAGCACAGAAAAAAATGAACGCATATCAATGGTTCATTGTTGGTTTATGTATCTTACTCAATATTGTAGACGGCTATGACGTTATGGTCATGGCTTTTACTGCCGCAGCTGTTTCAGCAGATTGGCAATTATCAGGATCAATTCTAGGTTTATTGCTGAGTATTGGTTTTATTGGAATGGCTTTAGGTTCATTCTTAATTGCGCCCAAGGCAGATAAAATTGGTAGACGTAATCTGATCTTGATCTGTTTAGCAATTTGTAGCATGGGTATGCTACTCAGTGCACTGACGCAAAATCCGTATCAGTTGGCAGCATGCCGATTACTAACAGGTTTAGGTATTGGTGGTATTTTGACCAATGCTAGTGTGGTTGCAAATGAATTTTCATCACAACGATGGAAAAGCTTATCTGTAAGTTTGTTATCTATGGGTTATGCGCTTGGTGCAGTATTAGGTGGCATTGTTGCGTACCATCTTACAGCTTCACATGGCTGGCGCAGCGTATTCTTATTTGGCGGTTTACTTACCACTTCAGTGTTGGTGATCTGCTTATTCGTTTTGCCAGAGTCTTTAGAGTACTTAGTTGTAAAACAGCCTAAAAAAGCCTTAGAAAAAATTAATCAGTTAAGCAAAAAAATTGGCTTACCAGCTTTAACTCAATTGCCTGTCATTTCAACAACGCAACAGAAGACTTCGTTCAAAAAGTTATTCTCACCTGAGTTGGCAAGTCAAACAATCTGCATTTGGGTGGCATTCTTTACAGTCATGGCTGGCTTCTATTTCATTTTGAGTTGGACGCCAAAAATTTTAGCTATGGCTGGCATGAGTGTTGAACAAGGTGTGAATTTGGGAACCTTCCTAAATATTGGAGGAATTCTTGGTGCGATCTTAATGGGTACCATTAGTTCTAAGTTCCAAATTCATAAAATTCTTGCAATCTTCTTATCTGCGACTGCAGTCAGTATCTTGATCTTCATTTCATTTGCTCATGTATATAGTTATGCACTTTGGATTGGTGTGTTAATCGGCATGATGGCCAATGGTTGTATTGCGGGTCTATATGCACTTTCAACGGTTACATATTCAACTGAAATTCGTGCCACAGGCGTAGGACTTGCAATCAGTATGGGACGTATTGGCGCAATCATGGCACCTTTACTTGCAGGCTATTTCTTAGACTTAGGCATTTCACCATTAAATCTATACCTTGTTGCAGCAATGCTATTTGGTACTGGATTCATCATGTTACTCATCAGTTATCGTCAATATAAAAGAGCGAGATTGGTGACAGCTTAATTTTTGAATCAAATTCAAATGAATGAAGCGCTGTGCATTTCTAAAGCAGCAATCAATTCTTAAAAAAGAAGGTTTAGTTATCAATGGCTTGGGGTTCATCACCCAAGTCAATGAGGCAGATGACACTTCAAAATCACAAACATTATTTGAATATTCAACTAATTTATAAATCTAAGGAAAATAGCATGAAATTATCTGTTCTATTTTTAGGGGCGATTGCATCTGGTTTTTGCTATACCGCACATGCAAATTCTTTTATTGACGACTCATCTGTAAACTTAACTGCACGAAATTTTTATTTTGATCGTGATTATAAAGAAAATGACCCTGTAAATGCTGCACGTGATTGGGCACAAGGTTTTATTTTAAAAGCAAATTCAGGATACACGCCAGGTCTAGTGGGTGTAGGTCTAGATATTACAGCGCTTGCTGGTTTTAATTTGGCGGGTAGTCGAGCTGATGACTATGCAGGCTCTGGATTATTACCTGTAAGTTCATCTGGTAAAATTGATCAATACGGTGAAATTCGTTGGACAGCGAAAGCCAAAGTAGGCAATTCAACGGTTCATACTGGTACCTTAACCCCGATGTTCCCTGTGCTGTTTTCATCTCCTGCACGTTTATTTCAACAAAACTACCGTGGTACACATCTACAAATAAATGAAATCGAAAACTTAAAACTGCATGGCTTATATGTAGATCGCGTCAATCAGCGTGACTCAACTGACTTTGAAAAAATTCGTGTAGGTAATCCAAACGGTCGTTTCGATCAAGCCGCCGCATCTTCGGGTTTATATATGTTAGGTGGTGAATATAAGCTGCGTGAGAACATCAATACTCAGGTCTTCCATGCCAATCTTCACGATGTCTATCAGCAAAGCTTTGTTGGCACTAAAATGAAGCACGATATAGGCTTTGCTCATTTGGTGAGTGACCTACGTTTGTTTGTGAGTGAAGATTCTGGTCAATCCCTTGCAGGTAAAATCGACAATCAACATCTAGGCGGTTTATTTGGATTCCAGCGAGGTAACGGTATTCTAAGTCTTGGATATATGCAGTCTTTTGGTGATACTGCTATGCCTACATTAGCTGGAAGTGAGCCAGCAGTATTCTTAGACTCGATGAGTGCTGATTTCAGTAATAAAGATGAACGTGTTTATAGCGCACGTTTCGATTATGACTTCAAAGATACACCATTGAGTGGTCTTAAATTTATGACTCGTTACTCCAAGGGTATTGATATTGATCTTTCAAAACTAGTTGATGAGGATTACAAGCAAAGAGCTTTAGATACTGAATTGAGTTATCATTTTAATGAAGGAGCATTGAAAGGTTTGAATCTGCGTTTACGTCATACACGTTATCGCAGTGATCTACCATTAGTAGGTCAAGCATTTCGTCCTGGTGATGAAACACGTTTGAATGTTGATTACACATGGAAATTTAAATAAATCTATGTGGACTCGAATAATAAAGAATTTCTAATGGTGGGTTCTTGATAACGATTATACATTTCCTTAATTGAAGCGAGGAGAGATGAAGCCAGCAGATACGTCAAAATAATGAGCCTTTCTGTTCTGGAGCTCTCCATCTCCGGAACATATATTGGTAGATTAATGCGGATGTGTCTGCTGCGAAGAAACAGCTGAAAGCGGAAAAGCAGAGACTCATGTATATGGGGAAAGAGCGTGGGTTGGACATGTTGTTGGGGTATCAAGTTTAATAGTCTACCTCTCCCTAACTCTCTCCTAAAAGGAGAGGGAGCCCTAATGTGAAAATCCTGTAGATATTAAATCAAATGATGCTTCCTCTCCCTATGGGAGAGAGCTGGAGTGAGGGTTTCTATGATCGTAAACTCTCAATTTCCTTTAAAATCCATGTTTTAACTTGATCATTCTTAGATAAAGAAAATTCTAAAGCAGGAGAGTCACTTGAAACATCCACATTTCCTTCATAGGGGGAAATAATGAGTAGTTTTTGATCGAAAAGCATAAAGAAGTTCCAGTGAAATTTGGTGCTATAAATGATTTTTATCGTTCCTTTCTTGTTCACTTTTTTTATGGATGCCATCCAATTTTGTTTTACAGTTGTTAATTTTAGTTTTTATATCCATAGAAGACTTATTGAAACGGCTAGCTATAATTTTAAGATGTTCATTATTGTTTTCATCGGGAAGGATAAATTCTAATTCACCTCCTTTTTTTAAAAAAGCCTCTAATGTCTTTGAGTGACTAGATATCCAAGAATCAAAATAATGCGTGACGACCGTAACCTTTTTATGATGTTGAAATAAGAGTTTCCAATTTTTATTTTTGAAGAAATCTTGAGTTTTCCAATCATTATTAAAGTATGGTTTGACTTCATCTAATGTTCTTCGAGCGATATCATCAATTAATTTTTCATCACGTTGATTTTCAAAAAAATCTGTTAATGATTTTAATAGCAATAAAGATACAGACAAAATTATTAAAGTTGGGATTAATGCATTTGATACATCTTTTCCTAATGAGTAAAAAGTCTTAGACCATGAAAAAGGATCAGAACTCAGAAGATATGAGAAAAATAAATAAAGACAAATTAGAACTATTGCCGAAATAAAACTAATAATCCCTAAAAATTTTTGAACTGTTTTTATAAATTCTGAATTCATACGCCTCTTTGTTAGATTAAATTTTTAGAGAGGTTATTTTATAGGCTTTAATATGTAATGCAATCGATATTAAAAATAAAGGGCTGAATAATCAGCCCTTTATACTAAAGTTAAGTTAAATATTCATCTAATTAAAGCGCCGCAATCTGCTCCATATTCGTTTTAATCTTCGCTAATTGGTCAGCAAACTCAGCAAGTTTTACTTTCTCGCCTTCAACCACAGCAGCAGGTGCTTTCGCCACAAAACCTTCGTTAGAAAGTTTGTTGGCAATTTGGTCATGCTGTTTCTGAACTTTGTCTAAGTCTTTTTGCAAACGACCCAATTCCGCTTTAGGGTCAATTAAGCCCTTCATTGGAACGAATACAGACACATGACCTACAACAGAAGAAGATGACAATGGCGGTTGTTCAGCATCGCTTAGGAAGGTAATGCTTTCAACTTTAGCCAATGCTTTAAACAACGGTTCAATACGTGCGATTTGCGCTTTCTCGCTATCCGTCGTGTTTTGAAGCAGAACAGGCAACAAGCGAGCATTACCTAAGCCCATCTCACCACGGATATTACGTACCGCACCAATCAAACCTTGAAGCCATTGCATATCAGCTTCAGCTTGTTCATTAATTAACGCTTGGTCAGCAACAGGGTACTGCGCCAGCATAATCGTTTCGCCAGAAATGTTTAACTTCGGCGCAAGCGTTTGCCAAATTTCTTCTGTTAAGTAAGGCATTAATGGATGTGCCAAACGTAAAGATGCTTCCATCACAGAAAGAAGAACACGACGCACTTCAGCTTTACGCTCAACCGATACATTTTCATCATTAAGAACAGGCTTAGTCAGTTCTACATACCAGTCACAGTATTCATTCCAAATGAACTCGTAAATCGCTTGTGCAGCCAAGTCTAAACGATACGTATCAAATGCCGTTTGTACCGCTTGTTCCGCTTTTTGTAGACGGCTCACAATCCACTGTTCAGGCAATTCCCAAAGGTCTTGACGCACCTCTTGACCAATCACTTGCTCTTCGCAGTTCATCATCACGAAACGGGTTGCGTTCCAGATTTTGTTGGCAAAGTTACGGTAACCTTCAACACGTTTCATGTCGAACTTGATGTCACGACCCGTATTAGCAAGCGCACAGAATGTGAAACGAACCGCATCTGTACCGTAAGATTGAATGCCTTCAGGGAATTCTTTACGGGTTGATTTTTCGATCTTCGCCGCTTGTTTCGGGTTCATCAAACCTGTAGTACGTTTTTGTACTAGAGTTTCAAGATCAACACCATCAATCAAATCTAATGGGTCAAGTACGTTACCCTTAGATTTAGACATCTTCTGACCTTCGCCATCACGTACCAAACCGTGTACATACACAGTTTTGAACGGCACTTGTGGCGTACCATCTTCATTTTTCATGAAGTGCATCGTAAGCATAATCATACGAGCAACCCAGAAGAAGATGATGTCGAAACCTGTGACCAATACATCAGTCGGGTGGAAGGTATTTAAGAAATAGTTTTCTTTATCTTTCGCTTCGTCGCCAGTCCAACCTAAAGTTGAGAATGTCCAAAGACCAGATGAGAACCATGTATCCAATACATCTTCGTCTTGGTTCAATTCAACTTCAGGCGCAATACCGTTTTTCGCACGAACTTCTTCTTCGTTACGACCCACGTACACATTACCTTCCGCATCGTACCAAGCAGGGATACGGTGACCCCACCACAATTGACGAGAGATACACCAGTCTTGAATGTTGTTCATCCAAGCCATGTACATGTTGCTGTATTGCTCAGGTACGAACTTGATACGGCCATCTTGAACTGCTTCAATTGCAGGTTTCGCAAGCGGTGCAATCTTCACATACCATTGGTCTGTTAATAATGGCTCAACGATCACACCTGAACGGTCACCGCGAGGTGGCTTCAATGTGTACGGTTGAATTTGGTCTAACCAGCCTTCAGCTTCTGCTTGAGCAACGAGTTTTTTACGTGCTTCAAAACGCTCTAAACCAATATAGTCTGCTGGTGCAGGAATGGTTTTAGAAATTAGCTCGCCCGCTTTTGCGATGTATTCAAACTCTGCCAACACTTCAGCATTTTTGTTGAAGATGTTGATGATTGGCAACTCGCAACGTTTACCCACTTCATAGTCATTGAAGTCGTGTGCAGGGGTGATTTTTACACAGCCTGTACCGAATTCTTTATCAACATATTCGTCTTTTACGATAGGAACCGCACGACCTGTGATTGGTAGGATAATGTTTTGACCAACTAAGTGTGCATAACGTTCATCATCAAGTGCAACAGCAACGGCTGTATCACCTAATAATGTTTCAGGACGAGTCGTTGCAACCACGATATGATCTTTACCATCGTGGGTACGAAGTGACTTATCTTCAAAGAAGTATTTGAAGTGCCAGAGTGAGCCTGCTTCTTCTTTATCAGACTCAACTTCAAGGTCAGAAAGCGCAGTTTGGAGTTTTGGATCCCAGTTGACTAGGCGTTTACCACGGTAAATCAAGCCTTCTTCGTGAAGTTTTACAAACACTTCTTTCACTGCGTTTGATAAACCTTCATCCATGGTGAAGCGTTCACGTGACCAGTCGACAGAAGAACCTAAACGACGAATTTGACGGGTAATGTTACCGCCAGACTGTTCTTTCCATTCCCATACTTTTTCGATGAACTTTTCACGACCAAGATCATGACGGCTAATGCCTTCGCCACCCAACTGACGCTCTACAACCATCTGCGTTGCGATACCTGCATGATCCGTACCTGGTTGCCATAGGGTGTTGAAGCCAGACATACGTTTATGACGTGTCAAAGCGTCCATGATGGCATTGTTAAAACCATGACCCATGTGCAAGCTACCAGTGACGTTTGGTGGCGGAATCATGATACAGAAAGACTCGCCTTTTTCAGACGGCTTAAAGTAACCGCGTTCTTCCCAAGTTTGGTACCATTTTTTCTCGATCTCGGTCGGATCGTAGGTTGTAGCAATATTTTGCGCTGAATCAGTCATAGTTCGAACAGATCAAAAGTAGATAAAAAATTGCATCTATTGTAGCAAAAAAAATGCATGGAGAGGCACGTTAAGCAAATGCATTCTCGTTTCAAATCACACACAATCGAACAGTAATTGATTTTGAATAACACTAAAGCCAGCGTCAACTCGCGGAATCGGCCTGAAAATAAAGGATAACAATAGCATGACCTATACTATTTCTTTGCGCTTACAACCTGAAACTTATCAGCAATATCAAACCATTCACCAAAAACTCAATGCAGGAGATCGTGAAGCGCAAGCTAAAATTCTTGGAGATAATCTGTCCAAAATTGCTTGTGAGATTATTGATCAAGCCTTTGGCACACTGGTCAAAGATTCTAATGCAAAGGATCAAGACTCAGCAAAAGTATTGAAACAAGTGCAAGATGCAATCTTGAAATACATGCCTTGGTCGGTATCATTTTTTGGTAATGATCGCTTAATGCCTATGGTGAATCATGTACAAAGTTTGATGTATGAACAAGATGGAAAATACTATATTTCATACCCAGTTGAAAAAGTTATTGTGAATGAGTTACTGGGCTGTGCAGAACGTATGCGTGAAGGTCAAAATCAATATGTTGCTCCTGGCTTAAAAGCCTTCACTAAAGTGGTTGATCAAGGCGTTACGAGCTTAATTCGTGAACCTAAAAAAATGCTGAAATTTAATATGGTGGTGGATAAAACCTTAAATGGTGTGATCAGTCTGACCACAGGATTAGGGTATAAGCGATTTGAAAATTTAAGCAAAATTCATGATGCACAAAGTATCGTGAAGTACTTTGACCATTTTCTGGTTTTTCTTGATAATGAAGGACAGCAAAAAGCAAAATTAAATGCTTAAACCATAAGGATAAAGGGAATGGCAAAGTTGGAACAGCTTGATCAGAAAGTGGTGTGGATTACAGGTGCATCATCAGGTCTTGGTAAAGCGTTGGCTGCTGAATGTGCCAGTTTAGGGGCACAGGTTATTTTGACGGCTCGTCGTTTTGAAGAGCTGGAAACGGTAAGGCAGTCTTTGGCACACCCAGAACGACATATTTCCATTAAAGCGGATATCACAGATGAATCACAAGTTCGTCATGCTTATGAACAAGCTCTCCAACAAAAAGGACGTATTGATTGGTTAATCAATAATGCAGGTCTATCACAACGTGCATTAATTAAAGACACGACCATGCAAACTGAACGTGCGATCATGGAAGTTGACTATTTCTCTCAAGTTTTTTTAACCAAAACGGTTTTGCCGACTTTTCAGCAACAAAAGTCAGGACGAATTGCCTTTATCTCAAGTGTAGCTGGGTTATTGGGCACACAATATCGTGCGACTTATTCGGCAGCCAAAGGTGCGATTCATATGTGGGCGAATAGCTTACGTGCTGAAGTTGCGCAAGATGGTGTGGGTGTCTCGGTAATTTTCCCAGGATTTGTGAAAACCAATGTATCCTTTAACGCTTTAAACGGTGAGGGAAAGCCCCAAGGTTATCAAGATGAGGCCATTGAAAATGGTTTAGAAGCAGAGGAATTTGCTAAACAAACCGTACAGGCATTATTGAAAGGGGATGAGTATATTGTCGTGGGTGGGGCAAAAGAAAAATTAGGCGTCTTTATTTCACGGTTATCACCAGCAATACTGTATCGAATGATCCGAAAAATGAAAGTAAAGTAATTTTTAATGATCGTGACCCGCGTATCGATGAGAAAAATTTTATCAACTATGTCTGGTTTTCTATCTCAATGATCATGCGAGCGATAAGGGGTTTGAAGACTCCTCAAATAAAGTATAGGGCTTGAGTGACTACTACATACCTGTAAATAAAAAGAGAGACTTTTAGTCTCTCTTTTGTATAGCAGTTCCGTAAGCGAATACTTCAACCATTCCACCTTGAAGTCCTAAATCTGTGGTGCTGAGTCTTAACCCTAAGATTTCAGTTGCGCCCATTTTTTCAGCTTCAAGTTTAAGTCTAACAATAGCTTCACGTCTTGCACGTTCAACAATACTTTCATAACTGCGTAACCGTCCACCAAAGAAATTTTGGATTTGCGCAAGTACAAACTTAAAATAATCATGCGAAATCACAACATTACTGCTGATCATTTGTCCATGGTTTTCAGAAGTTTTAAAACGCTGACTATCTAACTTGATATAAGCTAAGCGCGCTTCTTGTTCATCAAGTTGCTTAAGATGCTTTTGTTCATTATAGCGACCAAATCCAAATCCAATACAAAATAGGATGAGAAAGATGACCACTTGAAAAATGATACCATCCATAACGAATCCTTAAGAGGTGAATGGATCAGGAATTTTAGGTGCATTCGGTGTGACATACACAGCTGTGCCATAAACAAATAATTCGGAAGCACCTTGGGTAATATTGGAAGTTGAGAAACGAATTCCGACAATCGCATTCGCCCCTAAGCCACGTGCTTTATCAATCATACGGTTCATTGCTTCTTGACGAGACTCTTCAAGTAATTCCGTGTATGCGGTAAGTTCTCCACCGACGATATTCTTAAGTCCTGCGAGTAAATCACGTCCAACGTGTTTACTTCTGACGGTACTGCCATATACCACGTCAAATTGTTGTTGAATTTGATGACCAGGTACAGATTCTAAATTACTTAACAGCATGTGATTGAAGTCGTTATAAAAAGGATAATTAATAACAAAATATCAGTATTTGGGACAATAAAAAAGCCCACCGAGGTGAGCTTTGTTTAAACAAAAAATTACTTCTTGTCGTATTTTAAATCTGAGCTTGAAGGCTGATAAATCACTTGATCCGTAGTATTAGTTTTTAAGCCACCACCGAGTGATTTATAGAGCTCGATTTGGTTGTTAAGGTTCGCTTGTTCAAGCAGCAATAAACCTTGCTCAGCACTATACGATGTACGTTGCGCATCTAATACGGTTAAGAAACTGTCAATACCAGCGCGGAAGCGGGCATTTGAGAGTTTGTAGGTTGTATTGGTCGCATCAACTAAACGGCGTTGTGCAGTTAAACGTTCACCGATATTTTGACGCACTGCCAAAGCATCATTCACTTCACGGAACGCAGATTGAATTGATTTTTCATAATCAGACAATGCGATCTGTTGCTGTGTTTCAGAGACTTTAATATTGGCACGACGTGTACCCCAGTCAAAGATTGGTATATCTAGACTAGGACCAACAGACCAAACAAAAGCGCCAGACTTGAATAAATCACTTAAGTCTGTTGATGCATAACCTGCTGAACCTGTGAGGCTAATGGTTGGGAATAAACGCGCTTTTGCAGCACCAATATTCGCACCAGCCGCACTTAGCTGATATTCAGCCGCTTTAACATCTGGACGGTTGTTGAGTAGATCACTTGGCAAACCAGCCGCAAAAGCAGTGGTTGATGTCACACGTGTGATTCTCTCTTTAGGCAATAAATTGTCAGGTAGTGGTTGACCTACAAGGAGGTTTAACGCATTAACCGCTTGTGCAATTTGAGTCTTGTATTCAGCAACATCACCACGTGCCGTCTCAACAGAAACTTGAGCCTGACGAAGCGGAACTTCACTGTCGATTCCCACATCAAAACGTTTTTTGTTGAGATTGTAAGATTCAAGTTGAGCTTTTAGCGTCTGTTCAGCGAGCTTAAGATTCGCTTGCGCATATGAGTAAGCCAACCAAGCTTGAGCTGTTTGGCTAATCAAGGCAATTTGAGTGGCATCACGTGCGCTTGCAGTTGAAAGATAAGTGTCTAGGGCATTGTCTTTCAAGCTTCTAACACGACCCCAAAAATCAATTTCATAAGCCGTTAAACCTAAACCTACATTATAGGTTGTTACTGGGCTTGGCGAATTGACCGTGTCTTGTCGTAAAACACCACCACTTGCACCAATCGTAGGCAATTGATTGTTTTGGCTGATTTGAAATTGTTGACGTGCTAATTCGATATTTAGCGTCGCTTTACGAAGATCACGGTTATTTGCCAAGGCTAAATCCAAAACTTGGATTAAGCGTTGATCTACAAAAAAATCTTTATAACCTTGCTCCGCAATAGATGGACCAGAAGCATTGCCAAGATAACTTCCTGGAATATTGGCTTGAGTGACCGGTTCTGGACCACGCATGCTTTGACATGCTGTCAAAGCAAGCGCAATTGCAGATACCGCAATGCTACGACCTGTAATAGACCATACGTTTTGCATCACGAAATTTGCTCCTGTTTATTTTGTTTTGGTTTTGTTTTAAAGATACTTCGGATCCATACATAGAACACTGGAATAAAGAAGATCCCTAAAAGTGTTGAGCTGATTACACCACCAAGTACACCATAACCCACGGAATGTTGACTTCCTGCACCTGCGCCAGAAGCGAGAGCTAGTGGAAGAACACCAAAACCGAAAGCCAATGTGGTCATAATGATTGGACGTAAACGCATTTTCGCGGCATGTAAGGTTGCTTCGAAGAGTTCTTCACCTTGATCTTGAAGCTCTTTCGCAAATTCTACAATCAAGATCGCATTCTTCGCGGACAAACCAATCACGGCAATAATCGCCACTTGGAAGTAGATGTTATTTGAAAGGTTTGGATCTTTCAAAATAATCATTCCCAAGAATGTTAAGGCAAGTGCACCAACAATACCCAATGGCACAACCATGAGTACAGAGAATGGGATAGACCAACTTTCATATAAGGCTGCCAAGCAGAGGAAGACAATCAATAACGAAAGAGCATAAAGGAATGGTGCTTGTGCGCCAGACTCACGTTCTTCGAGAGATAAACCTGTCCATTCGTAATCGAAGCCTTGTAAGCCCATTGAAGGAAGCTTTGCAATGATTTCTTCAACCGCGGCCATTGCATCACCCGAACTCACACCTGGAGCTGGAGTACCTGTGATGTTCATGGAAGAAACGCCGTTATAACGCTCTAAACGTGGTGAACCATAAGTCCATTCGCCTGTTGCGAACGCTGAGAATGGAACCATCGTACCTTGGTTATTGCGGACATACCACTTGTCTAAGTCTTCAGGCATCATACGAGAGCTCGCTTCACCTTGGACATACACTTTTTTCACACGACCACGATCGATGAAGTCATTAATGTATGAACCACCCCATGCCATACCCATCGTACTATTGATTTCAGCAATGCTGACTCCCATAGCACCTGCTTGAGCATGATCGACGATGACACGATATTGAGGCGTATCTTCTTGTCCGTTAGGACGAACACCTGTTAAACGCTGATCTTGAGAAGCTAAGCCGAGTACAGCATTACGTGCTGCTAATAATTGCTCGTGACTTTGACCTGCAGCTGCTTTTAACTGTAGGTTAAAGCCTGCACTCACGCCCAACTCCGGCATTGCTGGAAGTTGAAGAGGCATGATATAGCTGGCATCTTTCACAATCATATTCAGTGCCATACCACGTTGGATAATGGCACCGACCTGAGATTCAGGAGAGGTACGGTCTTTCCAGTCTTTCAACTTAATGAAGGCAAGACCCGCATTTTGACCAATACCCGTGAACGAGAAACCAGCAACACTAAATACAGATTCAACATGTTCTTTCTCGTTGTTGAGGAAGAAGCCTGTCATTTGATCAATTGTTTTACCTGTTCGTTCAAGCGTTGCATTCGGTGGAAGCTGAACGAGAGTCATCACCACACCTTGGTCTTCATCTGGTAAGAATGAAGAAGGAAGGTTGACAAATAACCAGCCCATCACAGCAATCACAACACCATAGACCAATCCTGCAAATAGCTTGGCATGTGTTAAACGGTTTACGCCGTTTTGATATTTCACCGAAATTTTGTCAAAACCATTGTTAAACCAACGGAAGAAACGGGCAAAAATGTTATTGCTTTGAGGTTTGTTGACATCATGTTTTTTCAACATGGTCGCACACAATGCAGGGGTAAAGGTTAATGCAACAATCAATGAAAGAATCATTGCCGTAACGAGCGTGATAGAGAACTGACGATAAATTACACCTGTCGTACCCCCCATGAATGCCATAGGTACGAATACTGCAGTTAAGACAGAGGTAATACCAATCAATGCACCAGAGATCTGTCCCATCGACTTTTCAGTCGCTTCCACAGGCTCAAGATGCTCTTCTGCCATCACACGTTCAACGTTTTCTACGACGACAATCGCATCATCCACCAAAAGACCAATGGCGAGAACCATTGCGAACATGGTTAATGTGTTGATCGAGAATCCGAACATGTTGATCACGGCAAATGTACCCAATACAACCACTGGAACAGCCATTGTTGGAATAATGGTTGCACGCCAGTTTTGTAAGAACAAGAACATGACCAAGAATACGAGGATAATCGCTTCAATTAAGGTTTTCACAACACTTTTAATTGAGAGCTCAATAAATGGTGTTGTATCAAAAGCAAGTTTGTCCACCATACCTGTTGGGTAGTTTGGACGTAATTCTTTTAAACGATCTTCAATCGCTTGGGCTGTATCTAATGCATTTGCACCTGTTGCCAAACGAATCGCTACACCACCTGCAGGTTGACCATTAAATTTAGAGTCAAATGCATAATTATCTGCACCTAATTCAATTTTAGCGACATCACCTAAACGAACTTGTGCACCATTTGGTGAGTTCTTAAGGAAAATATTTGAAAATTGTTCAGGTGTTTGTAAAAGACTTTGAGCAGTTACAGTCGCATTTAAAACTTGACCTTGTACAGAAGGTGCACCACCTAACTGACCTACCGCCACTTGCGCATTCTGAGTTCTTAATGCATTTGCAATATCACTTGGTGTAACTTGCAAGTTGGCCATTTTGGATGGGTCCATCCAAATTCGCATAGCATATGAACCACCAAATACTTGCACTTCACCAACACCAGTCACACGGCTAAGTGGTTCAGAGATATTTGAATTTACATAGTCTTTAATGTCATTTGCATCTAATGCATCTGACTCAGAATAGAAAGCAATAACTTGTAAGAAGCTTGCGCCAGACTTGGTAACTTTTAAACCTTGACGTTGTACGTCTTCAGGCAAAAGTGCAGTCGCTGATTGAAGTTTATTTTGAACTTGTACCTGAGCAATATCAGGATCGATACCTTGTTCAAAGTTTAGTGTAATGGAAGCTTGTCCATTACCTGCACTGTTAGATGAGATGTAACGCAACCCATCCAAGCCATTCATTTGTTGTTCAATAATTTGCGTTACTGTGTTTTCAACAGTTTCAGCAGATGCACCCGGATATGTTGCAGAAATCGATACCGTTGGGGGTGCAATCGTTGGGTATTGCGCAATTGGCATCTTGGTGAGGGATAAAATACCCGCCAACATGATGACCAATGCAATCACCCAAGCGAAGATTGGGCGATGGATAAAAAAGTGAGCCATTCAGTCTACTCCTTATGCATTTGAAGTAGCTTTTTGTTCAGATTGAGCTGCTGGCTTTGCTTGTTGACCATCTTTGCCGGCTTGAGGTGCTGCAGCTTGAGGTTGGTAAGGTTTAGCTACAACTTGTTGTTCGGGTTTAACTTTCGCCACACCATCTACAATGACCTTATCACCCGTATTTAGACCTTTGGTCACAATCCAATCTTTACCTTGCACACCTGCAGTCTCAATTGGACGTACTTCAACTGCACCTTTCGCATTCACGATCATCGCAGTCGCTTGACCTGTTGGTGTACGGGTCACAGCCGCTTGAGGCACTAAAATCGCATTAGGAATTACACCTTGCACAATTTGAGCATTAGTGAACATTCCTGGCAATAATAATTGGTTCGGATTTGAGAACACAGCACGTAGGGTAACTGTCCCTGTTTCTGGATTTACACTTGCATCAGAGAATGCAAGATTACCTTCAATAGGGTAGATGCTGCCATCTTCAAGTTTTAAACGAACTTTAGTATTGTTGCTGCGGTCGATGCTGCCTTGACTCAACTGTTGACGTAAACGAAGAAGCTCAGCACTTGATTGGTTGATATCGACATAGATTGGATCAAGCTGTTGGATTGTTACCAATGCTTCAGGTTGATTAGCCGTTACCAATGCACCTGCAGTCACACTAGAGCGACCTGATTGCCCTGAAATTGGTGAGCGAACAGTAGAATAACCTAAGTTAATCTGCGCATTTTGCACCGCTGCTTCTGAAGCTGCAACATCTGCTTGTGCCAATTTAACTTGTGCTTGTAGATCATCAAATTCTTGCTTAGACACAGCATTGATACCGACAAGTTGGCGATAACGGTCAGCTTTAACTTGAAGCGCATTGAGATTGGCTTTTTGACGAACTAAGGCTGCTTTTGCACTGTCTAAGTTCGCACGGTTGGTATTTGCATCAATTTCGTACAGAGGTTGTCCTTCACGCACAAAACTACCTTCAGCAAACAGACGCTTTAAAATCACACCGCTTGCTTGCGGACGTACTTCAGAAATTTGATAGGCTGAAGTTCGACCCGAAAGCTCGACAGTTTGTTCAACACTTTGTGGTTGAGCAACGATGACACCAACTTCAGTTGGCGGCATTTGCTGTTGTGCAGCGGCTTGCTCTGCATCTTTTGGATCTTTGCTACAACCCACAAGTGCAATACTTGTTGCAAGAGCACAAGCAGTGAGGGCAGGGGCCCAAAGCTTTGCCGACATCATTATTCCACCTCGTTAGATTTTTCTCTAAAAATAATTGTTTGCTTTGCTATGCGTTGTGATAGGACTAACCACAGTATAGTCAGCCATATCAACGCAATACTCCAACCTGCAACAACATCTGTCGGGTAATGAGCACCGAGATAAACCCGTGAAAAACCCATGCCAACAAACCATATACAGGCAGCGACAAAAATGATTCTACTTTGATGATGGTTTCGAAAGATCATGATCATCAAACCAGCAATCACTGCTGCATAGAGACTATGTGCGCTTGGAAATGCGGCTCCATAAGTTTCAACGATTTGATAAATTGCATTTGGACGAGGTCGGTCGAAAGTATATTTGAGTAACCAGCCAAGACAGGCACCACCAACGAGACCAAGTGAGATAAATAGACAGTTAGCATATTGTTTTAATCGCCATTGCTGTAAGGTCCAGATCGCCACGCACATCAGCATGATCGGTAAACCGCCAACATGAGACAATAAAACCGCAATTCCATCTATGAGGGGATTGCGGTGTTGACTCATCCATGAAACAGCAGTGAGATCGAGCTGTTGTATCGTTGGAATATAGATTCCTATACTACTTATCGTTATTCCTAAACAACCTATTAAAATCAGTAAGTAAGGCATATAAAATAACCTGAGTTATATTATAGTCGCATACATTTATTGCATGAATGCGTCAAAGTGTACTCGCCAGTACACTTTTTTTCAAGTCAGTGTAAAAGCATAATTTATAGTAATTTCATTACAATGTGCATCTTATTTTTAGCACAAAAAATAACACAAATATCTAATGAGAAGATTTCTTTGGTGAAATTGGATCTTCGACCTCTAAAGGTTGTTTTGGGGGCCAGAAAAAGTCCATTGGTCGTGTAACAAAGTGAGTAAATACTAATTTTGCCAGAGGTTTCCATTGTTCAAAACGAACACGTCGTGCGC
This sequence comes from Acinetobacter sp. ANC_7512, assembly GCF_056779935.1. Lineage (NCBI taxonomy): Bacteria > Pseudomonadati > Pseudomonadota > Gammaproteobacteria > Moraxellales > Moraxellaceae > Acinetobacter > Acinetobacter sp. ANC_7512. The sequence goes on from NZ_JBWYIX010000004.1 coordinate 110,073, forward strand.
GTAATGCCACAATAATAGTGAGACTAAAGCTGACAAATAAGTTGGTCAAACCAATTAATAATACACCAAGGAATGAAACAATAATGAGCCCTATTTCAGGCGTGCCATTGATACTCAATAGGCCCTGCATAAAGTTTGCTGAAGCAAAGGCAATATGACGAATATCTAAAGGCAGACCAAGAATAAAGCCAATTGTCCCCATGCTGCCTAGCATGATTCCGAACAGGAAATTCCCGGCTAGTGCTCCTAAATTACGTTCAATATAGTTTGCAAACTTTTCCAGTCTGTCAGCACCTAGCCAGTTTTTTAGACGATGATGTGCTTTTAAGCGAGGTCCGACTTTACGATACACTGCCATGTTGTCGAAGTAACCTGCGATCAAACCAGATAAAAATAGACATACACCTGCAATAGCTGCATGTGGGACTGCTAGGGATGTAAAAGGATTCAAACTATGAAGTAAATATGTTGCTTTACTGTGATTGAGTAATTGTTCACCCAAAATCAACGGCCACATCATGGTGATCAATGCTGCAACAGGAATTGCAATGGAAATATTGCCGAGAATAGCGACAAACTGCGTACGGATAATATTGATAATCAGTGCAGCAAGTTCTGCAATTTGTGCAGTTCGAGACCCTTTCTTTTGTTGAACTGTCGCGGCTAGGGCAGCTGCAGTCATAGCAGGTTGTTTGGTTGCAACGGTAAAATGCAGTACATGGATCAACATGAAACCTAATGCATAGTTCATGCTATACGCGAAGGCTTGCATGATAGGTGCCATGGCGATGCGCGCAGTGAGAATCTTCAAGGTCGCCATGATAGCGATAATGACGCCTGCACCTGCGGCTGATTTGTACATACTGAAGAAACCAGCTTTATTGGTACTTACATAATGTTCGCCTGTTTTACTGGCATTTTCAGTGACTTGTAATGCGATTAATTCACTGTTTGTTTTTAAAAGCTCTCGAACACTTCGCTCCTCATAGTGAGCCGCAACTAAATCTTGACATAACTCAGCTAGTGCTAAGTATTGAACTTTTCCAGTTTCAGTCAATAAGTTCAATAATAGTTCAATACGATCTAAACATTGCTCAAGCAAAGACAATAAATAAGTGAGACTTAAACTTACCCCAATTCTTTTCGTAGCACGACGAATCTTTAAAACAACATCGCGACACTGCTCAATCATCACCAAAGCTTGGTTGGCGTCGGGTACGACCATAGCAGTGAGATCATCAGCTTCACTATAATGTTTTTTGTATAGCTCAATAAATTCAATGATTTCACGATTCTGCACCAAAAAAGGTGACTCATATTCAGTCAGTTCTGGTTGTGCATTAATAAACTCAGGATAAAGTCCAATACCGCTGATACGGTAAGATAAAACTGTAATAGCTTTAATCATGTCGCGTTTGATGCCAAATTTTGCATCTAAGCTGCCATTACTTTGATTGACAATCTGAAAAAACTGAATCCATTGCTGATCTTCAATATTTTCTAGCCAATATTTATCGCTACGTAAATGAAAGACACGGAAGACTAAATCTTTTAAATCAGTTTCATCGGTCAAAAGGGGAAGAACATGCGCTCCCATTCGTTGACCCAACTGATTCCAAAAACCATCTAGAGAAAGAATCCCACTGTCCGCATAAATAGTGGTTTGTTTATAGCGATTGATCAGATGAACGATATAGGCTTGAAAAGTGGTGGCTGCAGTCGGCGTAATTAATAACGCTTGTATCAACGCCTGAAATTTTTGATTAATTTCTTCTAGGTTATAACTGTCTGATGGACGGATGCGATTAACGAGTTCAATGAGAATGTTTTCGTTTGGAGCCGCTTGATGATGGTCAAGTTGCTCCTGCATTTGTTTAAAAAGATCATTAAAGTTTATATGCATACGCAAATTTTTTTAGTTGAAGTTTATTGGATTCGATCTAATGCTAATTGCGCCAAATTATCAAGCGCTTGACGATAAATACTTTCAGGCAGTTGTAACAATGCCTCACGAGCTGCTGTAGTTTCTTCAACAGCACGTTCGCGACAGTAATCTAGTGCACCAGAGTTTTGAACAATCTGAATCACTTGATCCAAATGTTCAGTCCCACCTGTAGTGATGCTACGACGGATAATATCGTGCTCTGCACCAGAAGTTTTTTGTAGAGCAGCAATCAGTGGCAGTGTTGGCTTACCTTCCATTAAGTCATCGCCAATATTTTTACCAAGTGTTTCTGCGTCAGAGGTGTAATCGAGTATGTCATCTATGATTTGAAATGCATTCCCGAAATGACCTGCGTATTTTCTGAGTGCTTCACGATATTGATGTTGATTGGCAAGAATCGCAGCGCCTTCAGTCGCCAATTCAAACAAACGAGATGTTTTGCCGTGAATAATGTCTAAATACGTCGCTTCAGTGGTTTCAGGCTGATGTTGAGATTGCAGTTGAAGTACTTCTCCTTCAGCAATTTCACATGTTCCTGTTGAGAAGTCTTTTAATAACACCATATTGTTCAAATCTACGAGCAAATCGAACGCTCTAGAAATGAGGAAGTCTCCAACGAGGACAGCGGTTTGGTTATTCCATGTTGCATTCGCTGTAGGACGACCACGGCGTAACCCAGACTCATCTACGACATCATCATGTACCAGTGTAGCGGTATGCAGCATTTCAATAATTGCAGCTAACTTTTGGGCATGCTCTAGGTTGGTTTCACCGCAAGCGCGAGCAGCCAATAAACACATAATAGGACGCATGCGTTTACCACCTGCCTCAACCACATGTTTGCTGACTGACATCACCAAAGCAACTTTAGAGCTGATTCCTTCATTAATAAGTTGGTCCATCGCAGCAAAGTCTGTAGCAACAGGTGCGAGAATGTCTTGCTTAAAATCGATGGCCATAACAATGAAGTCCTTATACAAACAGTAGATGTTACTCAGCTAGTGTAACAATTTAAGTGAAAGTTTTGGTCGCTTTGCCACATGAATATGCATGATTTTCTTAATGTTGTTCAGTTTCTATTCATGTTTGTGATTTAATCTTCATAATACCAATAAAACTTGATATGTTATTTGATATTCGAAGTAGTTCATTTTGTGAATAAATATAGTTTAATCAATCAGCAAATTGTTATTTTCATGTAAGAAATAGATATTTCGGGTTGAAAGTTAACTTTTAGACAAAAGACCTTGTTGTTTATTTCATTATCACTTAAAATCCTTGCCCTTGAATAACCCCCAGTGGCGTTCGTTTTAAGATCGATATATTCCTTTATCGGCACGACGACACGGGCCTGTTGGAGTACATTATGTACGCAGTAATCCAAAGCGGTGGTAAACAACACCGTGTTGTTGAGGGTGAAACCCTTAAAGTTGAATTATTGAAAGCTGAAACTGGTTCTACTATTACGTTTGATGACGTATTAATGTTAGTGAACGGTGATAGCATTCAAATTGGTGCTCCAGTTGTTGCTGGTGCTAAAGTAACTGCTGAAGTAGTTAGCCATGGTCGTCACGACAAAATCCGCATCATCAAAATGCGTCGTCGTAAACACTATCGTAAACAACAAGGTCACCGTCAATGGTTCACTGAGTTGAAAATTACAGCTATTTCAGGCTAATTACGAGGAGTAAATAGACATGGCAACTAAAAAAGCCGGTGGTTCGACACGTAACGGTCGTGACTCAAATCCTAAAATGTTAGGTGTTAAAATGTTCGGTGGTCAAGCTGTGACTGCTGGTAACATTATCGTTCGTCAACGTGGTACAGAGTTCCACGCTGGTGCTAACGTTGGTATGGGTCGTGACCATACTTTATTTGCTACCGCTGATGGCGTGATCAAATTCGAAGTTAAAGGTCAATTTGGCCGTCGTTATGTATCTGTTGAAACTGTATAAGTTTTATCAGGCATAACCAAAAAACCCACTCTTGAGTGGGTTTTTTTATATCTGAAAGAAAGTTTTTGAACTGAAGTGAATCTTCATCATGATGAAGTATTTTCAACAATTTAGCTAAATAACAATACAAAAGTTCTTATTTTCTCAATTATTAGCGATCAAATTTGGTTTAAGATGACTCCATATCAAATGATGATCAATAACAAAAGGTGGGATCATGACAATGCTTCGTAAAACGATTGGTGCAATTACAATGAGTGCTGCAATGATGGCACCAGTCGCAAGCACTCAAGTTTTCGCAGCGCCAGTGGCTGCTTCGGAGCAACAAGCGACCGCAAACTTGGTTCGTCAATTAAACGGAATAAAAAGTTTAACGGCAAATTTTGAACAAACAACGAAAGCAACTAAATCTAGTAAAGCACCACAAAAACAAGGTTTGAGTGCTCAACATATGAATCAGACTTTTACTGGGGTGATGAAAGTTGCTCGTCCAGGTAAGTTCTATTGGGAAACTACAGCACCAGCAAAACAAACAATTGTGACTTCTGGAAAGATGATTTGGATCTATGACCCAGATCTACAGCAGGCAATTCGTCAAAATATGGATGAGCAAGTTGCCAATACACCAGCATTATTATTGTCTGGTAATACCAACCAAATTATGCAGTCATATCGTGTAACACAGCCAAATAAAGCTAAAACTTATTACACGTTATATCCTAAGCAGAAAGATGGTGCCTTTCAGAGTCTGACCATTAGTTTCGGTGCAAATAAAGCGCCAAGCTTAATGATTTTAGAAGATTCATTAGGACAAACTACACACGTTAAATTTAGTAATGTGAAAGTGAATGCAGGTATTCCGGATTCAACATTTAACTTTACACCGCCTAAAGGCACAGACATTATTGACCAATAATATAAAAGCAGCGTTTATCGCTGCTTTTTTTAACTACAAATTTCAACTGAATTGATGTCTACTAGAATTTATAGTCTCTGTGTTAAACACTCATTTTATTGGAGGCTATATGCTAAATCACATGAATCAGTTTAGAAAAGTGAGTGTTATTTGTGCATCAATGATCATGTTAGGCGCTTGTCAGCCTAAATCTGATGCAGAAACTAAAAAAAGCAATGAGACTGCTGCGCAAGCAAAACAATCAGAATCTTGGTATATCGAATCGAAGAACGTCGAATTAAAGCCTAAACAGAAGCAAGTATGCGATGAGGCAGGGTGTACAGAATATTCATTCCAAACGGTTGAAACTAATCATCCGTGGATTAATACGTATTTTAAAAATCGAATTGAAAAAGCAGACCCTATACCATTCCAATCGGCTACTAAGAACACAGAGACAAGAACTGTGGATCCGCTGAAGTTGAGTCAGAGTCAGACTGTGGTACGTTATTTAAGTCAACATCAGAATATAGCGAGTTTTGAATATCTGAGCTATGTATATCCTGCTGGTGCAGCACATGGGATGTACCACAAAGAATATGTTCATTTCGATTTAAAAACTAAAAAAAGAATAGCACTACAAGATTTAATTGTGAAAGGTCAAAATAAAAAGCTATTAGAAACACTTTATAGTGCTAATAGTATGTGGCTTACAGATCACAATATTGAACAAGATAAACTCGAATTAAGTGACAATTTCTATTACGGAGTTGATGGTATCGTCTTTGTTTATCCGCTGTATGAACTCGCGTCCTATGCTGAAGGAATGTCTGAACTCACTTTACCTTATGTGAGTGTGAATGGTTTGATACAGTCAGAATATCTTCCAAACCTACCCAAACTCGCTGCTGAGTAATTGACTCTATTTTAATTTGATTCAATAAGCTTCAGCTGTCAGCGCTTCGACTGTATTTTTTTCAACGAAGCGCTTACACTATAGGCAGTTTTTTTCCCTGAAAAGATTAACCATGATCGACCCGAAATTACTTAGAAATAATATAGAGGCTGTAAATTTAGCCTTAGCTAAACGTGGCGTGCAACTCAACGTAGAAGAATGGGCATCTTTAGAGGCTCGTCGTAAAGAAATTCAGTCTAAGACTGAAGCTTTACAAGCAGAACGTAATTCGGGTGCTAAACAAGTTGGTCAAATCAAAAAAGCAGGTGGTGATGCCTCTGAAATCATGGCTCGTATGAGCGCGATCGGAGATGAAATTAAAGCCGCTGAGCTTGCGTTAACAGAACTACAAGCTGAAATTGAAGCAAAATCACTTTCTATTCCAAACCTACCTCATGAGTCGGTGCCAGAGGGCAAAGATGAGAATGACAACGTTGAAATTTTAAAATGGGGTACGCCTCGTGAATTCAACTTTGAAATTAAAGATCACACTGATCTTGGTGAGTGGATGGGTGGACTCGAGTTCGAAACAGCGACTAAGTTAACAGGTACTCGTTTCAGTGTGCTCAAGGGTCCGCTTGCACGTTTACAACGTGCACTAACTCAGTTCATGTTAGATACACATACATTGAAAAATGGCTATACAGAAGCTTATGTACCATATTTAGTAAATGCTGATTCATTACGTGGAACTGGTCAGTTGCCTAAATTTGAAGAAGATTTGTTCAAGCTTCAAGGTGACAAAGAATATTACTTGATCCCAACTGCTGAAGTGCCTGTGACCAACTTTGTGCGTGATGAGATTATTGATCCTGAGCGTCTACCATTGAAATATGCTGCTCATACACCTTGTTTCCGTAGTGAAGCTGGTTCTTATGGCCGTGATACACGTGGTTTGATTCGTCAGCACCAATTTGACAAAGTAGAAATGGTTCAAATTGTTAAACCTGAAGACTCTATGCAAGCATTGGAAGAGTTGACAGGGCATGCTGAGGGTATTTTACAGGCGCTTGGATTGCCATATCGTAAAATCATCCTATGCGGTGGTGATATGGGCTTTGGTGCAACGAAGACTTATGACTTAGAAGTTTGGGTACCAAGCCAAAATACCTATCGTGAAATTTCATCGTGTTCAAACATGGGGGATTTCCAGGCTCGTCGTATGAAAGCTCGTTACCGTGCTGATCAAAAGAAAACAGAGTTTGTTCATACTTTGAATGGTTCAGGTTTAGCAGTTGGTCGTACTTTGCTCGCGGTGATGGAAAACTATCAACGTGAAGATGGTTCGATTGAGATTCCTGAAGTCTTACGTCCTTATATGGGTGGACAAAATTTTATCGATTAATCGATAAAACACAAAAAAGCTAACTCAATTGAGTTAGCTTTTTTTTTAGTGTTTTAATGAATGAGTTGAGCACTGCCTGTTTGCCTTTCAATAATTTTTTTTAAGGTCTCACTCGGTTTTTCCCCAAATGCATCTTTATACTCAAGTGAAAAACGACCTAAATGTGTAACACCCCATTTATAAGCAATTTCAGTAATATTAATTTTATGCGTAGACTGTGAAATTTCATTATAAATACATTTAAGTCGGTAATGGCGTATATAAGCATTTGGACTGCATTTTAAATATTTTTTGAAAATTGTATTCAGCTTTTTTTTGCTTAATCCAGATGCATATTCTAAATCTGAAATTTCAATTTTTTGATGTATATTTTTTTGTATGAATTCTAATAAGCGAGTAAAGAAGTCAGGATAATCTAAAGTATTTTTATAAATTAAATCACTATAGTTATTGGGTTGAGATAATAATAATGACTTCACGATAATATATTCAAAATCTGAGCGCATTTCTTGAAAAAATGAAGTATTGGTAAAATTGTTTGTGAAATTTTTAATACTGTCAATTAAATCCCACCATGCTTTAATTTTCGGGTTGTTTTGATCCATCACATTTTGAAATACCAAAGGTTCGGTAACTGGCTGAGAGATTAAATCTGAAAGTATTTTTTCAACAAAAGTCTTTGAAAAAGAAATGAATGTTTGCACACAGTCTTTGTCAATAATTAGTTCAAATTTATCTTCAGGTGAAACAATGGATGCTTGATCATAACAGGCGTAAAAAGTTTGACCATCTTTTTTAAATAGTGGTCGCCCATTTTTAGGGCGCGTTATACAAAAGTGGTTCATATTTTCATGCGTATGCGTTTTGAAAATTACATCTTTACCATATGTTAAATCCCCAATAATCATACGACCGATTTGCGATCCATTAAAACTAAAATCCAATGGTTCATATTGATTAAAATCGACTAAATCATGTGGGCCAATGATTAAATCAAGACAATGGTTGGCATCATGAATATTCTGCGTATGTGATTGAATCGTAGAAATAGACCTGTGTTGCTGGCTATACATAAATACCTCTATCCTTAGCTTGCTTATCATTACTTATGCAAAAATCAATCCATGATTTTGCTTTTTTTGTTTTATCTCAAATAAATAAATTAATCTAAAATAGTAGAATATAAAAATACTCTTTTGGTACTAAATTAGATTAATTTGATATGTTATTTAAAAGTGGTAAGCGACACGTAACATAGGGCTACTCGCGGTCGCTCCTGAACCAGCAACACCAGATGCATCATTACCATATTTATTTTTCCAGTATTGATAAGCAATCCCAGCTTTCAATTTTGGTTGATTGGCAGATTTATCTTTAAGTAAAGAATACATTAAAGACATGTCTACAAAGATTTCACTGGCGGTAGGCTCACCAAAAGGATCTTTCCCTTTGGTACTCATCCAAACACCTATGCCTTGATAATTCCAATTCGATTGCATAATAGGAAAATCCCAAAGCACTTGAAGTGCTAAGTAAGGATCATAGGTATATTTTTTACTCAGTACATTAGCATCATTGCTCTCGTAATAACCTAGTAAACTGAGATTAAGATAGCCTGGTGTATTTAATGTGACACTTGGACCAGCAACATACATTTGTCGATTTGAACCATAATCATCATTCTTTGTATTCCAGTCAAAACCTACTGTAAAACCATATGTCTTGAACCAACTAGAATCATTCAGTTTGTGTTGCGTGATACTTGGGATATCTAAGGTATGACGATAAATTGCATATGCCTCTTGAGCTCCTTGACCAGAAGCTTTGTTTGCATTTGGTTCAGCTGAGGATTGATGCATATTGAGTTGAAAAAAATTGGTGCCATATTTATAGCCGCTTAGGTGTACGAGACTAAAAATATATTTGTCAAAATCACCGTCTTTAAATGGTTCTGAGAAATCTTGACCATAACTGACAGCCAGTGAAGTATCACTCCAATTTGCCGCTTGAACTGCAGTGCCTAATGCAAAGCAGATTGATCCAGTGAATAACCCCTTTAAAATATAATTCACAGCTAAATTCCCTCTTAAAATAAATAAGCCGACAGTGAAACTGTCGGCTTAAGTGGTGGATTAACGAATATTATGCTTTTCCAAAATTGGTAAAACATGATCACGGAAATACGGAAATTCGCGGCTATAATCGAGGAATGAAAGAGTCGTTCCTCTAAAACCAGCTTCATGTAAATCTAAAATACCTTGCGCGACTTGTTCAGGTGTACCGACTAATGGAAAGCCACCATGGCCTACACTCATTGCATCACGAATGGATTGTTGAACCTCTTTTGGGAAACTTTGAGCATGTGCAAACATTAAGTTCATCAGATTGTCAACGGCAACAGTATCAGCATTGTTTAATTGACGATCCCATTCTGCTTTGGCTTCCTCTTGTGTAGGTCTGCAAATGACATGGGAGAAGGTCATCACATTGACTTCTCGGTTTACGTCGCGACCTGCTTGTTTAAGCTCATCAATTTCAATTTTGCTTCTGCCCAAGTCTGAAGCTGGTGTAAAAAGAAAGTCCGCATTATTAACGGCAAATTCACGTCCATTTTTTGAACCAGCAGCATTGAAGATAGGCGGATGTACAAGTGGTTTTGGTTTTCCATAAGTTCCTTTGGTTTTGAAAAACTTACTTTCAAAATCAAATTTTTCTTCACAGGTCCATACTTTTTTAATCAGGTCATACCAGTCTTGTGCATAACCATAACGAGTTTCGTGATCATCAGGTAAATGTAGACCCAGTGCTTCATATTCAGGTTTATTCCAGCCTGCAACGATGTTGAGTCCAATACGACCTTGACTAATCTCAGAGAGCGTTGCAATCTGCTTGGCAACTACAACTGGATGATTGGGGACGGTCTGAATTGTCGCAAAAACTGTAATGTCTTTGGTTAAAGCCAATAATGCGGCCGCCCAAGTCATGGTCTCTAAAATTGTTCCCTGAAAGTCTGTTTCACCGCCATAGCCTGTAAAGCGAGCAATCGGTAACATGAAGTCGATACCAGCTTCATCTAGCATTTTTCCAAGTTCGAGATTCTTTTCCCAGCTCGCACTCCATCGATCTTCAAGAGTTGAAATGGTCATTCCACCTGAGCAGTTAGAAGCAAATGAGCCGAGTAGAAAGCGATTATCATTGAAAAAGTGATGTTGATTCATTTTAAAAAATCCTTAAATTTCGTGAATTCGCTATACACCAGCAAATGCTTGATGAAGATTTGCTTGTTTATATTGCCCGTTATGGAACACCAATGGATTTCCAAGCTGATTACGGCAGGCTTCAATTTGCCCCACAATAATGTAGTGATCCCCAGCTTCATGAAGCTCATACTGACGACAAACAAAAGTGGTTAAGGATTTATTTAGAATGGGGATGCCCATATACTCATCAACGTCATCTAAGCCTTCGAATTTGTCATCAGAAGATTTTGAGAAATGCTTAGACTCTTGATACTGATCTTCACTCAAGATATTGATGGCAAAATATTCTGCCTGTTTGAAATCTTCGAAATGTGTCGCAGATTTTGCGATGTTCCATAAAATTAAAGGTGGATCAAGCGATACAGAAGTAAATGAGTTCGCTGTCATTCCAATTTTTTTATGATTTGAATCTAATGCAGTTACTACTGTAATCCCAGTTGCATACTGACCTAAGAGTTGGCGTAACGAGCGTTGCTCCAACTGTATTACAGGTGTCATTTCATTTAACATGATCATAATCCTTCATCTTAATTCTGATTGTCAGAATGAGTTCCTTTATTCGCCAATCGGTTTATTTTCACTGGATGGCCAAGTTGGCATCAGTTCATTTGAGGGTAAAGTTTCATCTAAAAGTTTCTTGGCAGTTTCAACACCTGCAACAGGTAGTCCAGTTGGATCTAATACGCCAATTTGCACCAGTAAACTTGCCTGATCCCAATAGATATGCTCATGACATAGTTTCGGTCCACGGAACTTGATAATGCCAAGCATTGGAATCTCTACATATTTTCCCGTCGGTTTAATTCCAGGAATTAACCAATCAATTTCCTCATCATGAGTAAAACTCATAATGAATTCATCAACGACTTGAGTTGCGCCTACAGTTCGTGAAATAGGCGTCAGTTTCATATCTTTTGGATTGTTATGAACAAAATGGTATTGATAGAAGCGAGCTAATTGTTTGTAGCCGACGCCACCTGTCAATGTTGGAATGTGATTGACATAAGGCTCTGCCACCATTGTTGCCATCGTGTCTGGAACATTTCGAGTGTCAAATTCAAATCGAACATGCTCTTCCCATAGCGCAGCAAGGTCGTAATTTGGTCCTATTGCTTTGCGTAAAGCTGTAATGGTTCTTTCATGTGCCATGAGTGCACTAGGCTTGTGATAATGCATACTCTGTGGGCGAGCAAAGGCATGATCGACATCTGGATAAATATATGTTTCGACTTTTGAGTTGTTTTGCAGAGCAAGTAGGATTTGATCACGAGTGTTAGAATCACAGAACTGATCTTGTTCAGCAAAATGAAGTACCAGTTTGGATTGAATGTTGACTGCTTCTTCTAGGTTTTGCTCGATTCCTACACCATAGTAAGAAACAGAACAATTTAAATCTGGAATGCGGCAAGCTGCGAGATATGCCAATTTACCGCCTAGGCAGTATCCGACCAATCCAGTACCTGCATCTTGATCAACTGTTTCAAGGGATTTGAGTGTTTCAATTGTAGATTTGATATCTTCAATACCCAGATCTTGATTAAATTGAGTATATAAGTCATATGCTTTTTGAAAGTCTTCTTCGGTATAACCGAGTTCTACATTAGGTTGAATACGCCAAAATAAATCAGGAACAATAACGGTATAACCTTCTTCAGCCAAAAAGTCTGCCTTTTGACGCATAACTTCATTAACACCGAAAATTTCCTGACATAACACAAGACCAGGACCTTTACCTGCTTCAGGTACTGAAAGATATGCTTTAAACGAACCTGCTGATGAATGTACATCAATATATGAACCAGCCATCTCGATAATCTCCTTTACTGTTGAACTTATCATCGGCATCATCAGGATTTTTGACTATCCAAATAGAGTTCAAGTTTTATCCGTTTTAGGTCCCTTCATCGATATGCATCTGTTAAAAAAGCTACCACTTGCTTACTTTTAAGCAGCTTGAGTCGTGGAGAAGGTGCTAAAATATAGTGGGCATATGAGGATCGATTCAGTGGATATTTTTCCAATTTCATTAAAATTGCAGCAGCAATCTTGTTTGATTGTCGGTGGAGGGCATATTGCATATCGCAAAGCACTGTTACTGCAAAAATCAGGAGCAAAAATTTCGGTTATTTCACCTGAGATTGAGGCGCAACTTATAGAGATTGTCGAGAAAAGCTCTGGTCAATACATTCAAGCTCATTTTGAAGATCACGATTTAAAATTAAACGATTACCGTTTAGTGATTGCTGCCACAGATCAGCCTTTAGTGAATCAACAAGTTTTTGAAGAATGTGAAAACTTAAATGTATTGGTGAATAGTGTTGATGATCCACCACATTGCAGATTTATGGTCCCTGCAATTGTTGATCGCTCTCCACTTGTTATTTCAATTGCGAGTAATGGGACATCCCCAGTATTGTCCAGACAGATTAGAACTCAACTTGAGACTGTAATCCCGCATGGAATCGGAACATTAGCTAAAATCTCTGGTGAATGGCGAAAACGTGTAAAACAAAAAATTGAAAATCCTGATGAACGCCGTATCTTTTGGGAAGAGCTGTATGCTGGACCTTTCAAAGAGCGTGTATTTAATAATAATCTGGCTGAAGCAGAAAAAATTATTCATCAGTCTTTAATAGAATGGAACAAACCCAAAGGTGAAGTTTATTTAGTTGGGGCAGGTCCAGGTGATCCCGAGCTTCTCACACTCAAAGCTTTAAGGTTGATGCAACAAGCAGATGTTGTGATTTATGACCGTTTAGTTTCTGGTGCTATTATGGAGTTATGCCGCCGGGATGCTGAAAAAATCTATGTGGGTAAAGCAAGGTCAAATCATGCTGTTCCACAAGAAGGTATTAATGCTTTACTCGTGAAATATGCGAATGAAGGCAAACGTGTCTGCCGTTTAAAAGGAGGAGATCCTTTTATTTTTGGGCGAGGTGGTGAGGAAATTCAAGAACTCTATGAGGCAGGAATTTCATTTCAGGTCGTTCCCGGAATTACCGCAGCATCAGGGTGTTCATCATATGCGGGTATCCCTTTAACTCATCGTGATTACGCACAAAGTGTTCGCTTCTTGACTGGACATTTGAAGGAAGGTTCTCCTGAACTTCCATGGAATGAACTCGTGTATGAACACCAAACATTGGTACTGTACATGGGGCTTGTTGGATTAGAAAAAATCTGTGAAAAGCTTATTCAACATGGTCAACGAGCAGACATGCCTGTTGCTTTAATTTCTAAAGGTACGACACCAGAACAAAAAGTTGTTGTGGGGACTTTGGCAGATATCGCTTCGAAAGTGTTAGAAAATCAAATTCAGGCGCCAACTTTGACCATTATTGGTGAGGTGGTGAAATTAAGAGAACAGTTGAAATGGCAAGACGAACTGTAAAAGTCTGCTATAAAGTTGAGAAATTATTGTGATTCATGTTGTTTTATACGAACCAGAAATTCCTGCAAATACAGGAAACATTATCCGTTTATGTGCAAATACAGGAGCACAATTACATTTGGTCAAACCGCTAGGTTTTGAGCTGGATGATAAGAAGTTAAAGCGTGCTGGATTAGATTACCATGAATGGGCTCGCATGCAGATATGGGATAATATTGAAGCATGTCTGGAAAATCTAGCGAGTCAAGGTGTGGATCAAGATTCGATTTATCCTTTAACGACCAAAGGTACCGAAACACCACATACCTCGAATCTGAATAGGCCAGTTGCTTTACTCATGGGGCCTGAAACGCGCGGACTACCTGAACATGTTCGTATGATGTTCCCAAAGCAACATTGGATTCGTTTGCCCATGGCGCCAAATTCTAGAAGCTTAAATTTATCTAATGCTACGGCAGTGATTGTTTATGAAGCATGGCGACAACAAGGATTTAAAGATTTAACTTAAGTCAGTAAGGTCATCGAAAGGTGACCTTTTTTAATGCATAAAAGTTTAGTAAAACTTGGCTAATATGATGAAATATTCATTAAGAATAAAATTAAAATAATGATTTTAAATACGATTTTATTTTATATTTCGGGAATCCAATTTTTTTGAGTAAAAGTCTAAAAAATATACAAAACGGTCAAATTTTTTCATTTGTTAATGAAATTAATATTTATATAAAACAGAGTATTAGGTTTTATTTTTGTTGATCTTAAACTAGCTGCCAACCAAACGAAATATTAGAAATTCGACCAATTGGTATATTTGTTGCTTAGTTAAAGTGAATATATGGTTCCGATAAATTTGATAGACGAACTGTGATTTGTACTTAAACGAAATGAATTTATCATTGTACAGCCAATGTCTAAAGATGTTCGACATTGGCTCACATTACCAATGGGGTGGTATGTGATGAAAGAGAATTGGTTTTCCAAATTTACTCCTTTTCAAGGAGATATTGAAAAAACTCCCGTTGCCATGAACGAGTACTTGCCTACAGGACAAAGTATTGTACTTGGACTTCAACATACATTTGCCATGTTTGGTGCAACAGTGTTGGCACCGCTGCTCATGGGGTTTGATCCTAGTCTAACGATCCTGTTATCTGGTATAGGCACGATATTATTTTTCCTTATCACAGGTGGGAGAGTGCCAAGCTATCTTGGGGGTAGTTTTGCTTTTATTGGTGCTGTGATTGCTGTAACAGGCTATACCGGTTCAGGGTTAAATCCAAATATTGGGATTGCCTTAGGTGCAATAGTGGTATGTGGTATTTTCTATGCCTTGATGGGTTTACTTGTAATGAAAACGGGTTCTCAATGGATGGAGAATCTTTTACCACCAGTTGTTGCTGGTGCAATCATTATGATTGTTGGATTAAATTTAGCACCTGGGGCGATTAAAGCTGTATCAGGTAATGAGTTTGATACATGGATGGCTTTATTGACCGCAATGTGTATTGGTGGTGTCGCAGTATTTACAAGAGGAATGTTGAGACGATTATTGCTATTGGTGGGTTTGATAGTTTCGTATCTTGTATATTTTGTTTTAGCTAACATGATGGGAATGGGCAAACCAATCGATTTTAGCTCGGTTTCAAATGCGGCATGGTTTGGTTTACCAACTTTATATCAACCTGAATTTCAAATGAATGCAATTCTGCTGATTCTACCTATCGCATTTATTCTTATTGCTGAAAATCTTGCGCATTTCAAAGTTGTAAGTGAAATGACAGGCAAAAATATTACACCCTATATGGGTAGAGCATTTTTGGCAGATGGGGTATGTACCTCTATGTCTGGTGCAGTTGGAGGAACAGGATTAACTACATATGCAGAGAATATTGGGGTCATGGCGGCAACGCGTATTTACTCTACAGTGGTTTTTGTAATTGCGGGTATTGTCGCCATTATTCTGGGATTATCACCAAAATTTGGAGCACTCATTAGCACATTACCTGTCGCAATTTTGACAGGGACTTCAATGATTGTTTTCGGCTTAATTGTAATCGCTGGTGCGAAAATCTGGATCGAAAATAAAGTCGATTTTACTCAAAACGGCAACATTATTGTGGCATCAGTGACTGTGATTATGGGTGCAGGGAACTATTCGATTATGGTTGGTGGACTTGATCTCGGCGGCATTACAACGGCGACATTTGCGGGAATTATTCTAAATCTGATTTTTAATCGAGCTAAGCAAAAGCAGAATCAAATAGTAGCAGACGTTGTACCAGAAAAAACTTAAGTTTGAGACTTAGCTTTTAAGACAAATTTTAGTCAATCCTAAATTGTCGAAAGTTTCAGCAAGATAATGAAAACGTAAAAGATGTATACCTGATACAAGGGGATAAAAATGGGAATACCAGTAATTGATTTAGCAGGCGTAGATATAAACAAACCAGAAAGTGAGGCGACTAAACGTGCAGTTGCTGAACTGAGAAAAGCTGCGATGCATTCAGGTTTTTTCTATGTGAAGAATCATACAGTTCCTTTAGAAATGATGACGCGACAGTTTGCATTAGCAAAAGAATTATTGGCGCTTCCAGAAGACGTTAAGCAAAAATATGATGTACGTAATTTTTTTGGATTCCGTGGATTTGATAAACTAAATGGTCAGCAATTAGACCCTTACGGCAAGCCAGATTATAAAGAAGGGTTTTATTGTGGTCGTAATTATCCTCAAGATCATCCTTTTGCAATCGCTAAATATCAAAACTATGGTCCAAATCAGTGGCCTGAAGAATTACCTCAATGTGAATTGATTTGTCAGGAGTACATCGATGAAATGTATAAACTGGCAAATTTTCTGATGCAACTTTTGGCATTAACGTTAAATCTGCCATCGAACTATTTTGATGCTTCTAGTAAAGATCCTATGGGAACATTACGTATGTTGCGTTATCCACCTACACCTAGAGATGATGATGAAACATATGGCGTTGGCGCGCATACAGATTGGGGGTCAGTCACCATTTTGGCACAAGATCAAATAGGCGGATTAGAAGTGTGCATGCCTGACGGAGAGTGGGTTGCAGCACCACCAATTAAAGGAACATTTGTAGTTAATCTAGGTGATATGATTCCAAAATGGACCAATGGTCTATATCACTCCAATCCACATCGAGTAAAAAATAGTTTTTCAAATGGTGCTTATCGTTACTCAATTCCATTTTTTTATGAACCAGACTATCACGCTGTGATTGAGCCAGTTCCAGGAACATTGAAAGAAGGTGAATTACCTTTATATGCACCATGTACAGTAGGGGAGCATTTAGAAGAAATGTATAATCGTTCATATAAAAAAGCGGAAGAGAATGCAGTAGCTTAAATCTCGCGATACAAAAAAAGCATTATCTATATAATGCTTTTTTTTAAATTATTCTAATGATTTATGAGCGATATTGATTGATAAAGTCCTCAGAACTTAGCCCTTTTTTAGCATAATGAATTGATGCTCTTTCCGCATATATTTGTCTAATATAGCGCGCTATGTCGCAGCTATCTGCAAACATATTATATTTCCAACCCAAACCATAGGACCATAAATTAATATTATCCACGGTCATGATTTCAATATTTGTATCCTCATGATCCAAATAATGGTCAATCATCTTGCGAATGACCTCTTGGGTGCAGCTTAATTTATATGCATGCCATTCATCATGGGGACACGCATTTTTTGGTGGCTGCCTAAATGGGTATTGAATGCCTCTTCCAGGGCGATTAAGTCCGTGACCTTCCCATGGGCTGTATTCTTGGGACCATGTATTTAATGGCCCGTTTGGAACCGCAGGACGTATTTGCCCCCAATGTACCAAATTTTGATTTAACCAATCATCTGCAAAACTATCGCAGTTGAAAGGATCAAGCTTTCTAATCGCTTCTTGGTCATGTTGAAAAGAGATATAAGATTCGATTGGATTTTCGATTTTGAAAATACAGTGGCTATAGTCCATCGCCATTTTAAATGGAATACCTTGATGATTGACTAAAGCTGCAACTTTCTCTACCCGGCGATAATCTTCAGACCAATTATCTACGTGATTTTCAAAGGTAATGGTTATACCCTTACTTTGAGCATACTCATAAAAATATAAATAGGCATCAGCAACTTGTTGATCATTAAGATAGTTGAATTTACTGTCTTTTGCTGCAAGCATAATGTTGTGGTACTTGGCGCCTACGGCACATGTAAGCTCGATATTTTCTTTGAATATTTTTTCATGTTCTCCCCAAATATAGCATCCGTAACCTGAATAAACTGGAATATTGTATTTTTGACTCCCTTTAATGTAATCATCAATCATTTCACGATGAGTCGGAATGTGATCGATAAAATCCCACACGCTCGATTCTGCAAGTAGATCGAATTTTTCCATTATTGATGGTTCTTCAAGAGATACTGGATGTTCAAATGATGAGGCTTGTATGCCTAGTCCAGCACAGCCTAATGGAAACATTTTTTTCATAAATTCAATACCAAAAATATATAATTAAATCAGTGAATTGATAATGCAAAAAAAATGCCTTAATCCCTTAATATTTCAATCTATTACATTATTAAAATGGCTTTTTTAAAATATCAGTTGTTTAATACGAACATAAATTTATCGAAATAAATTAGATACGGGGATGTATGATTAAAAACATTAAAAAATACAGCTATGGAATTATAGTAATCATCTGTACAGGAATGACGACCTCTAAAGTGATGGCACAAAATGAAAATAAAGAACAAGCGGATTTAAATAATATTAATCCATTGACTCAACAGGAAATCGATCAAGCATTAGCTCAGATGAAAGCAAAAATGTTCAAAAATTTGGAAAATTGGAGTGCAGCGTTAAAACGAAATGATTTCGAGCGGACAGGAAAAAATTTGGTGTTAAAAAGTAAGAAACAGCTTGAATTATGTCATATATATCAAGCTTCTGTAGATGAAACATATTCTTTAGCGCAAAAAAATCGCCATCGTATGTCTATAGATGAACAGAAAATTGTGGATGATCGAAATAGGTTTATTGAGTATTTAGGATTCAAAGATAATCAAATTGATACTAAATTAGGTTTTAGTTGTCGATTAATTTAAAAAAAGCACGGATGAAAAATCCGTGCTTTTTAAACTCTAGAAACGGTAACCAATTTTAAAGCTATAGCCAATAGCTGTATTGTCTTTAAAATCTGCATCATAGCGATCGGTTCCGAACCAACTAGCAGATTGAGCTTTTGCATCACCTAACCAAAAATATCGTGCACCCGCTTGAATGAATGTATTTTTATTAAAGCTGTACTGACCACCTAATCCTGCACTCCAAAAACCTTCAGATGGACCTAAGGTAGAAACATATTCACCTGCACCAGAGTCCCATCCTCCGATAATGGTCAATGCGAGTTTTTCATTTAATTTTCTTGCGATACCGAATGTTGCAGATATTTGATCTTTTTCATAAGCGATTAAGTCGAAACCACGAGGTCCTTTACCTTGTCCCTCCGTAATAGAAGAAGTTAAAACTCCAAATTTGTATGGACGGATTTTGAACTCAGACCAATCTACCCAACGTAAATTGATATAAGCTAATGTATCAGCCATGATACCTGATTGGAAATCTAGGTTAACTGATTGTGGAGTTGATGCTGAGGTTTTACCTTCTGTATATTGGTAGTCGGTACCAAGTGCCCCAATTTTATCTACAATATGCCACCCAGGATGTACAATAGGTAATGTATCTGTAATCACTTCAGGCATACTTTCTTCAGCTTGAACTGAATAAGAAATTTTTGATCTGTAGGTTAATGAAGCTCTTAATGCAATTTCAGGAATTTGAAATGCAGCACCCGCTAGCCAACCAAAAGCACCTTCTTCAGGCATACTTGCTTTATAGCCTTGATAATCTTTTCTTGTATCACGACCAAGAAGATCTCTTGAACCTGTACCTTTTTCCTTAAAAGTACTACACAGTGCTACACCACTAGTCTGTGAATTACATAAATAACCTCCCAACAGACTGTAAGCAGTTCCTTGTAAACTAAGATCACCTTTTACTGTTTGATAAACTGGGCCTGCATAAAAATTAAGGTGTTCATTAGGTTGGAAGCCTACGACTAGAGATAAACTATTTGTCGAAACTTCAGCCTCTGTACTGCCATACTCACTGTGAAATGCACCATATTTTGTCGCAGATTCAAGGTCACCTAATGGCAATCGTCCTGAGCTGTTGACTCTGGAATGTTTTTTATCAGAATTTGAATAAGAGGCTTTTGCTCCGAAAGGTTGGTCATAAATTAAACCTAATGAAATATTGTCAGTCACTTGAAATTTTAAATTAATATTTGCAAATCCGAACGTGTCTGCAATATCACTTAAATTTGAGCCCGCAATTTCCCCACCTGCGTTAATATCATCTGCTGTAGGCATATTCCAACCATTCGGGTCTCTTAATCCTGCAGATGCAGGGCCCGAAGGTTCAGTTCTCATTGTTCCTGAAAGATCAGCATCCAAAATTGAGTAACTAAAATCTACATAGTTTCCTGGCTGCAAAAAGCCATTCATCGATTGGCCTGAACGATCCATAGCTGCAGCATAAGCGCCCGCGGTTGGAAACATTGCGACCAAAATCGCCCCAGTAAGTGTATTCAAACGCATTATTACATTCCCTGTGTAATGAATATTATTAGAGCTTTTACTCAAATATTTTGCTCTTTATACACATCGTGTAATTTTTGGTCAATGAGTATCCTGACAAATATGTAATTTTTTGCCAATCATTTTTTATTTAATTTCATGTATTTGCGTTTAAATGTGTTATTTGTCTCATTATTTTGAAATAAAGCTGCATATTATGATGTAGAGTTTATTTTTAAATAAGAAATTTTGATTGATGTTTGATCATTTTGGTCAATTTCCATGATAAAAAAAGGCGCCTAAGCGCCTTTCTAAAAAATCAATTTTTAACGATCATTAAACTCATCATGTTGTGGAGCAGGGTATTTAAAGCCTTTGGTTTTATAACCTAAATACAAAATACCACCAATCGCCCAAATCAAACCATATTTAAGCGATGCTTGATCGACCTCTAACCACAATGCAAATACTGCAATAAAGCCGAGTAATGGTACGATAACGAAATTAATAATTTCTTTCGCTGTTTTAGTACGACCATCGCGTAACGCATAGCGTGAGATAACAGATAAGTTCACAAAGCTAAATGCTGTTAACGCACCGAAGCTAATTAATGAAATGACAAAGTCTAAATCCATAAAACCAGCGGTTAATGCGACTGCACCTACAATCATGATGTTATATGATGGAGTGAAGTTTTTAGGGCTGATGTGACCAAAAATTTTCTTATTGATGACACCATCGCGTCCCATAACATACATAAGGCGTGATACACCTGCATGTGCAGAAATACCTGATGCCATAACAGTAATGATGGCAAATGCAAGCACATAAGACTGGAACAAAGATCCACCAACCAACAACAAAATTTCAGGTTGAGTTTCTGCAATATTCTGGAAGTATGATCCCGGATTATTAGGGAAATAGATCTGCATGAAGTAAGTGCTGACGATAAAGATAATCCCTGCAATTAAAGCAGTTAAGAAAATTGCTTTTGGTAGCGTTTTCTCAGTATCTTTAGTTTCTTCAGCGAGAGAACTGAGTGAGTCAAATCCTGTAAATGAGAAGCAGAGTAATGTTGCACCTGTGATCAAGGCACCCACTGAAGTTAACTCATTCCAAAATGGTTCTAAACTCCAAAGTTGGTAGCGTTGTTCAGCAGAGATTGGACCATCCGCGTTATATCCCATTTGGAGCTTGGTATAGACCATCCATGTAAATACAGCGATCACAATTAATTGTACGAATACAATTAAGCTGTTGAAATTTGCAACAAATCGCGCACCACGAAGGTTAATACCTGTCATAAATGCTGTTAACACAATGACCCAGACCCAATGATTGACATCAGGGAATAAAGCCTCAAGATAAATCACCGCAAGGATGATGTTGACCATGGGGGAGAGCAGGTAATCTAACCATGATGACCAGCCAACCATAAAACCAACGTTAGGGTGGATAGATTTTTGAGCATAGGTATACGCTGAACCTGAAGATGGATATCTACGGATCATATGACCATAACTCAATGAAGTCAGTAGGATTGCAACAAGTGCAAAAATATATGATGTAGGAACGTGGAAATTACTTTCTTCTGATACCAAACCGAAAGTATCAAACAACGTCATTGGCTGAATATAAGCTAAACCGATAATAATGATGTGCCAGAGTCCTAGCGTTTTTTGCAGTTTAGCTGCCGATTGAGTCCCAGTTATATTAGTCAACGGCTTTATCCTCTTAATCGTTGATCAAGGATCAGTCAAATCAATTAAGGATCGTTTGAGACGAACGATCCCCCCTAATGTTTTTTCAAAAGTGCGCCAATCTAAACCAAATTGATGCAGTTTGTCAGTAGTTTGTGCGAGTTTTTTTAGCAGGATTTATGCCAAAGGTATTGAACTCATGAGTTAAAACAACTAACAAATGAAAAGCCTGATGTCTAAAAAAACATCAGGCTAGTTTTAAGCGTATCTTTACTTATTTTGAGAAAATTACCAAGCTTTTTCTAAGATAGATTTCAAATCTTTTAATGTCGCTTCTTTAGGGTTGAAAATGATAGATCCGTCATTTAACGCTTTTTCGGCAACTTCATCTAATTGAGATTGCGTAACTTTGCCTGTCTCACGTAATGTACGTGGCAGTTTAGTTAAATCATAAATGCGATCACGCATTGTGTTGATAATCGCAATAGCTTTATCTGCACGTTGATTTGCTGGTGTCTGTGCATAGATATCAGTACCTGCAAGCGGTAGTAACAGGTCAGCAATCTTATCGCCATTCACATCCTTATTGTAATCGAGCACATAAGGGAGGAATAAGTTCATGCACAAACCATGTGGTAAGTGAGCAACTGCACCTAGAGCGTGTCCAAGGGAGTGAACAATACCGACCATTGCATTTGAGAATGCAATTCCAGCCATGGTTGATGCTTGAGCAAGTTCTAAACGGGCATCAGCATCTTTTGGATTTTCCAAAACTCTAAACAAGTTTTCACTAATTTTTTTAATTGCAGCAGTTGCGTAAGCATCACTGATAGGATTCGCTGCTAAACACGTATAGGCCTCAACTGCATGTGTCATTGCATCCATTCCTGTCATTGCTGTCAGGTGTGGAGGTAATGTTAAAGTCATACGTGGATCTAAAATTGCAGCACTAGGCATTAAATATTTTGAAGCAAATGCCATTTTTTGATTATTCGCTGTATCTGAAACCACAGCAACCATCGTGACTTCAGAGCCTGTACCTGATGTTGTTGGGATAACAAAAAAAGGCTTTAATGGGCGAGGTAGGTTGTGAGCTCCTGAATATTTCAGCAGATCATCGCCTCCTTCGGAGACGAGAATATTGGCAGCTTTTGCTGTGTCGATGACTGAACCACCCCCAATTGCAATGATGGCATCGCATTGATTGTTACGATACATCTCAGTCACGGCTTTTACTGTTTCTAAACTTGAGTCCGGTGGAACTTCATCAAAAATTGAGCCAATTTTTACTTCTGTCGCTGCAAAAGCAGCTTCCACTGGTTCAAGTAGACCATTGGCACGTACGCCTTTGTCTGTGATGATGAGTGGTTTTTTTGAACCCATTGAATCTAGCTCAAATGGAATGTGTTCAAGCGCAGCATTACCAGCAATCACTTTAACTGGACAGAAAAATTCATAATATGGTTTAGCCATGCTTAAGCACTCCCTTTAATATATGACTGAGCTACTTTGAGATAAATATTTGCTGCACCTGTCAATTTTTCTTTTAATGACAGATTGACCGGATATTCTTTGACTGCAAGTTCAGCGACTAATTTTGGAAGAATAAGGGCTTCCATTTTATTCAGACAACGCACTAAACGTATTGCATGACCTAAATCGCCATCAGCAATCATACGGTCATTTGCAAATGCTTGTGCAGTACTTTCTTGGAAAGAAAATACCAAAAAAGCATGATGCATATGTTTAAAGGTAATCGTTAAATCTGGTTTTTTTGATGCATGGTCGATTAAGACAAGTTGATGTTGTGGATTCACTTGTGCAATAAATGCTGCATCACTGTTGAAAACGTCCATTGAAATCGTGAAGCCGACAGGAAATTTAACAATTTCCTGTTTTATTTCTTCATCGACTTGACTTGCCATCGCTAAGCCTCTGCCAATCACGTCAAGCATGAGTTTGACATAAGCTTGTTCTAGCGCGGGCTTTACAGAGTTAATAGAAATCACTCACTTGTCCCTTATCACATAGTTTTATAATTAGAGTAAATACTCTAAAATTATCTAATGACAAAGTAAAGGAGTTTTAATGATCATTCACGATAATTTGACTGAACAGGTCACTTTTTTTTAGATAGGCAATGAGGTCTTGAACTAACATATCAAAACTTGGGTAGGGATTTATCAAATCAGAGATTCTGACCATTTCAAGACCTGCATAACCACATGGATTAATAGTTTGGAAGCCTTCCAGGTCACAATCTATATTAAGTGAGAGTCCATGATAACTGCGACCTTTTCGGATTTTAAAGCCCAGAGATCCAATTTTTCTACCATCAACATAAACACCAGGTGCATCTGGTTTAGCATAAGCTTCGATACCGTATTTTTTTAATAAATCGATCATGACATTTTCTGCATAGCTGACTAAAGTACGGACATTCCAGCCTAATCGATTTAAATCAAACATAAAATATGCAACTAATTGTCCTGGACCATGCCAAGTGACTTGTCCACCACGATCAGTTTGAACAACTGGGATATGGCTAGGCACTAATATATGTTCTGGTTTGCCAGCTTGTCCTTGGGTAAGCACAGAATTGTGCTGCAAAATCCAAAATTCATCTGCTGTTTGTTCGTCACGCTGTTCTGTCATCAGCTTCATTTCTTGGAAGCGATCTTCATAAGAAGTGGTTTGGGTATAGTGACGAATAATCAATTGAGGTTTGGTTTTGACATCCACGGAGGTTAAGGCTCACATTCAAAAATGAGTTTTATTATAGACAATATTGTTGAATTAAGTGTGACGTAGGCACATACTTGATGAATAATTAACAAACATAAAAAAACACGCATGAAGCGTGTTTTTTTATTAAAGTGCAGTTTTAATTAAAGGGCAAGCAGCCAAGTCTGCATATACTTGATGTACTTGCTCAAGCTCTTCAAAACGAAGTTGCGCAGTAATTGAATGATACTTGCCTGTACGCGATGGTGTCACTGTCATTGCATTCCCATCAAAATCAGGGAAATGTTTAACAAAAATGTCATTCACGGCTTTGCGTAAATCCTCACCTGCAAGACCAATCAATTTAATTGGATAATCCATCGGAAACACCCAAAGATGTTCTTGTAGTTCGCGTGATGGAGTGCGATCGATCATGTCAGTCATAGGACACCTCATTAGTAAAAATACCTGCTAGGCGCAGGTATTTAGAATTATTTGCTACATGCTTTATATTATGGGGGAGTGTCCCCCATATTCAAGCCTGTATTATCCTATGGATAGATTAGTCATTCTCAAGGAACGAGCGTAAATGTTCAGAACGCGATGGATGACGTAATTTACGTAACGCTTTTGCTTCGATCTGTCGAATACGTTCGCGTGTTACATCAAACTGTTTACCAACTTCTTCCAACGTGTGGTCCGTCGGCATATCAATACCAAAACGCATCTTCAAGACTTTAGCTTCACGTTCAGTGAGGTTTTCAAGTACCTCACGTGTTGCTTCTTTCAAGCCTTCTGAAGTTGCAGCATCAACTGGTGAAGTGATGTTACCATCTTCAATGAAGTCACCAAGATGTGAGTCTTCATCATCACCGATCGGTGTCTCCATCGAAATTGGTTCTTTAGCGATCTTAAGCACTTTACGAACTTTGACTTCATCCATTTCAAGGCGTTCACCTAACTCTTCAGGCGTAGGTTCACGTCCCATTTCTTGAAGCAATTGACGAGATACGCGGTTGATCTTGTTAATGGTTTCAATCATATGTACAGGGATACGAATCGTACGTGCTTGGTCAGCAATTGAACGTGTAATCGCCTGACGAATCCACCAAGTTGCATAAGTCGAGAACTTATAACCACGACGGTATTCAAACTTATCTACGGCTTTCATCAAGCCAATGTTACCTTCCTGAATCAGATCGAGGAACTGTAAACCACGGTTGGTATATTTTTTCGCGATGGAGATGACCAAACGTAAGTTCGCCTCAACCATTTCTTTTTTAGCACGACGTGCTTTTGCTTCACCAATCGCCATACGTTTAGAAATATCTTTAATTTCACGTACAGTAAGGTCGAGATCTTTTTCGATATCAGCGATTTTTTGTTGGAAAGCAAGAACGTCAGGGCGTACTTTCTCTAAGTATGGTTTTTGGTCAGCAGTGGCTTTAGCAATTTGCTCATCTAACCAAGCTGGGTTTGATTCTTGACCAGGGAACGTTGTACGGAATTGAGTACGATCCATACGACCACGACGAACTGCGTAGCGCATTACTTCACGTTCTGCTGTACGAATTTGTTCATGCGTGCCACGAATCATTTCAGAAATGATGTCAAACAAACGTGGTGTGAACTTAAACATCATAAAGACGGTTGCGAGCGACTCAAGAGCTGCTTTACCTTCTTTACTGTTACGACCATGTTTTGCGATCGCATCTTTAGTCGCATTCCACGCAGCTTCTAACTCTGCAAAACGCACTTTTGCGATTTCAGGGTCTGGACCTGAATCACCCTCAGAATCATCATCACTTTCAGACTCTTCATCATCATCGTCATCAAGTTTTACATCTTTAGTTGGTTTAGTCTCTGTTTCTTCTTCAAGATCAGCATCAACTTCTTCTAAAACTTCTGGAATTTCTTCATCAGACTCTGGATCTAAATAGCCTGAAAGGATATCGGCTAAACGACGCTCGCCAGTTTCGTAATCTTTATATTCTTGTAATACAACTTCAACCGCATTTGGCCAATAAGCAATTGAGTTTAAAACGTCACGAATACCTTCTTCGATACGTTTTGCAATCTGAATTTCGCCTTCACGAGTCAACAGTTCAACTGTTCCCATTTCTCGCATATACATACGAACAGGGTCAGTTGTACGACCAGGCTCATTTTCTACAGATGCTAAAACTGCAGCTGCTTCTTCTTCAGCAACTTCGTCAGTCGTTTCTGCGCTACTACCATCAAACATTGCATCGTCAGATTCTGGCGCACGTTCGTGTACAGGAATACCAACGTCTTGAAGCATCTGAATGATATCTTCAATCTGTTCGCTTTCAGTGATCGAGTCTGGGAGATGATCGTTAACCTCAGCGTAGGTTAAGTAACCTTGTTCTTTGCCTCGGCTAATCAGAGCCGCTACTTGTGAAGTAGGGGAATGCATATCGCTCATCTTTGCTCTCTTCTCGTTGAATCTGTGGCGGGGAAAAACCGTGCATTCTAGCACAATTAACTTATCTTTAGTATCGTATTAACTCAGTATAATTGGTTTTGAAAACCAATGAATTAAGTTGTTTAAGTCAATATTGGGTCAAAATTGTTCATTTCAAGCACATCATGCTTTTTATTTTAAACCAGCAATAAGGATTTGATCCTTGATTAAATAATGACATATTTTTTTGTCCAAAAAAAACTAAAATTTGTATAAATATCAGCGAAAAATAAAATAAAACTTGACAAGTATTCTGAACAAAGATAAATAGCGCCTAGCCCCATTCATTTTTTCACACATGAGGTAGTTTTAGTGTCTTCTACAGATTTTGAACTAGATGATAACTACGGTGATGATGATGTTAGTTTTGATGAAACTACGAGCAAAATTAGCGCCAAAGAATCATTAGAAAAGCGTCGCTTGATTGATGACTTACTTGCACAGCGTCGTTTAGATCGTGAATTGAAAGATCTTGAATATGATTTTGACGATGATGATTTCGACGATGATGAAGACTAAATTAGATTGGGTATCCTGATCTAAAATGTTATTCTACGGAATTAAGATACAACCTTTGGAAATACAATGAGTGCATTAGATTTAGACTTGTTAAGTGACTACTTAGATGGCGACCAAAATGAGCATGGTCTAGATTTTGCTGCAACTCATGGTTTTTTGTGTGCGACAGCTGTAGGTCCTCAATTTGATCGTTGGTTGGATGAGTTATTTGACAATAATCAAAAGAAAGTGCCTGCAGAGATCGTAGCTCAAATTAAACTTTGGTTAGAAGATTTACGTCAAAAACTTGCCAATGAAGAAGGTATTGAATTTCCTTTTGAAATTGAAGAAGCAGATGTAGAGTCAAGCCTTGGGGATTGGAGTGTAGGCTTTGTCGATGCAATGTTCTTAAATGAAGATGCATGGTTCACACCTGAGTTTGAAGAGCAATTGGTTGATCTCACTCTGCCAATCATGGTGTTTAGTGGAGTTGACGAAGAAGATCCTCAAATGGAGTCTTTCCGCCGTAACGGTCAATTAATGGATGAGCTTGCAGAAGAAATTCCAGATAACTTGAATGAATTGTATTTGATGTATCACACGCCGAACTAATTAAAAAGCACCGTAAGGTGCTTTTTTTATTTTGAGTGCTTTCTTTTTTGTCTGCGGTACACAATCCAAATGATTATGCTGATCACAATAGCAATAATTAGATAGCTGACTTGGCTAAATATTTTGTGCATCATTTCAGTATTATTTCCAAAATAATAACCCACATATGCTAAAAAGGTGGTCCATATAATCGTGCCTAAACCACTATAAAACATAAACTTTGCAAAAGGCATTTTGCTCATGCCTGCAGGTATGCTAATCAGAGATCGTACTGCTGGAACCATACGTCCAAAAAAAACGATTCGATGTCCATATCTTTCAAACCATTCTAATGATTTATCAACATCAGCTACTTTAATAAATAAATACTTTCCATATTTATCAACGAATGCATAGAGCTTTTGATCAGAGATCTTACGTCCTAACCAATACAGCGTAGCGGCAGCTAAGAGCGAACCTATACTTCCTGAAATAATGACACCGATCAAAAGTAATTGACCCTGAGAAGCGGTATAGCCAGCTGAAGGCATAATAATCTCTGAGGGTATAGGTGGAAACACATTATCGAGAAACATCAATAGAGCAATGCCGAAATAGCCCAATTGCTCCATCACTGAAATGATCCAATCTTTCATAAGTGATTTGTATTTTAAAGTTAAACCTATGCTAGATGTTTTTAGGAAAAAATACAGTGAAATTAAGTTAATGCATTAATTCAGGATGTTGAATTTGTATAAGTGTATGAACATAGACTTCTCGTAGGATATAGCTAACGAGAAGGGGAGCTATGCTGATGATGAAGATAAGACTCATTGAATCTCTCATCTGAAAACCGATTGCTAAAGCAATAATTGCGCCGATACAAGCACCTAATGTTACGATAAAATAATGGGATTGGTTACGTATATGCAATTTAACATCAGAATTATGTGAGTCGATATATATAAATTTTAAATGTGTCGGTACAGCCGATACACGATCTAAATGATTATGGTGAGCAAAATTTCGTTGAACAGGAAGATATTTGAATGGCACTCGATTCATGACTTTCATCCTTGAGCTAAATTTATTTCCTTCGTATTAAATTTATCTGAATGACTTCATGTGTTTTGTGTTGTTATAAAATAACTTTGTAATGGTGATATATCAGAATTGAAATTTTGTTTGTTCAATGTAAAAAGCGTCATCTACACTGTAATGTAGACAACGCTTTTGTAAGTTAAATAAAATATTTTTTATTTATAGGCGTTTACGTTTTGCAGCAATAATCTGAGACTGGCGCATACGGAATCCCTCTTTCTGCTTTTCTGTTGTTTTATCGATACAATAAACACATGATACGCCATGTTCGTAACTTGGTAATGCTACTTCTTCAGGGGTTAATGGCCAACCACAAGCATGGCACTTCACATTTTGACCTTCTTCCACTCCGTGTGTAACCGCAGTACGACCATCAAAAACAAAGCATTCACCTTCCCATAAACTTTCTTCAGGAGGGGTTTCTTCTAAATATTTAAGAATACCACCTTTGAGGTGATATACCTCTTTAAAGCCTTCTTGAAGAAGTAGTGAAGTTGATTTTTCACAACGAATCCCGCCTGTACAAAACATGGCAATCTTTTTATCTTTATGTTGTTCAAGATTGTTTTTTACATATTCAGGGAATTCGCGGAACGTTTCAGTTTTTGGATCAATTGCCCCTTTGAATGTGCCTGCTTTGTACTCGTAATCATTTCTTGTATCGACTAAGATCACGTCATCACGTGCAATGAGTTCGTTCCATTCTTTAGGGTCTAGATAGTGACCAACCAAGTCGCGTGGTTTCACTGGAACACCTAAAGTCACGATTTCTTTTTTATGTTTGATTTTCATTTTACGGAATGGTTTTTCGTCACTGTGTGACTCTTTATATTCCATGTCATTAAATCCTTCATTTAAAAGGAATTGATGAATGACATCAATTGCATGGCGGTCACCTGCAACTGTTCCGTTAATCCCTTCATGGGCAACAATAAGAGTACCGCATAGGTTGATGGTTTTTACCAACTCAAGTAATTTTTGTTGAAGTGCTAGAGAATCTTCAACTTCTTTAAATTGATAAAGTGCCGCAACAACCCAACCAGTGGTCGCTTGCTGTTCTACAGGTGCAAGCTGTTCTACAGTAGCGTTCATGGAGTACTCCAAATGTATTAATATAGGGATAAAATCAGGCGCGTATTCTAACGCGATTTTTGAAAATATGCGAGAAAGCCATAGAAAATTTATGGTTTTATATGAGGAAAATATTTTGAATACAGCGCGTCGAATCCCTTCATTAACACCATGTGCGGGACGTTGTTCAACAGTGTTTGGTGATGCGGTATGTCGTGGTTGTCGACGTTTTAATCATGAAGTGATTCAATGGAATACTTATAATGAAGAACAACGACTGAGTATTTGGAAGCGTTTAGATCAACAACTGGATCAAATTTTGGTTCCAATGCTTCCTCATGCTCAACTTTCTGAGGTGGAAAAATTCATTGAATCAAAAAGAATCCGAGTATTGGAGAATGCTTCAAAAGGCCGAAAATTATATCATGCGCTTAAAATTTGCGAAAAAAACAAGCATTTAGCAGAGCAGAGTGGTTTAGGTATTTCAGCTCCACATGTTAAACCGATCTGGACTGAGTTTGAACGTCGGGTTCTTGCTTTGGCGAATGCCAGTTATGAATTAGCTTGGTTAAGAGCAGATGGGATTAGCCAGAGCTTGCAGTTGGTGGATGAAGAGTAATTCTATGATAATTTGTTATAAAAAAACTCGCTCAAGTAAGCGAGTTTTTAGTCAATCATTAAGCAACTTGGACAGGAATACAGTTTGCTGTGTGATTCACAGTGTTATCTGGATTTGCATAAACCAAACGTGGTTTATGTGCATCAGCTTCTGCAACAGTAAAATCACCGAAAGTCGCGATAATAATAATGTCACCTAAATCTGCTTGGTGAGCAGCACCACCATTTACAGAAATAATGCCTGAGTTTTCTTCACCACGGATTGCGTAAGTTGTAAAACGCTTGCCATTAGTTACATTCCAAATATGAATTTCTTCATATTCACGAATACCAGCTAAATCTAGTAATACACCATCAATTGCACATGAACCTTCATAATGAAGTTCAGCTTGTGTTACAACTGCACGGTGGATTTTAGCTTTTAATAAACGAGATAGCATGGGAAGCGTCTCCTGAGTTGTTCTAAGATTGTTTTATTATCTAGAAACAACAGTTTTTTAATTTGGGTGAAGCATTTGAAAGCGCATTTTGCCCTCAAATTTTCATCGTGGCAAGAAAAATTGTTGAACAAAAATTAAATTTATCAACTACGGCTTGTAGGCATTTATTTGATTCATTGCCTGCTGAATTTCACCATTCACTAATAATTTTGTACGACTTAGTGCGTGATGAATTGCATCGTCAATGAGCGTTTGTTCACTTGAGGGTGCTTTACCTAGAACATGACCTGATACACGGTCTTTTGATCCAGGGTGTCCAATTCCAATACGTAAACGATGGAAGTTAGGGCCAGTATGAGGAACAATGTCACGTAAACCGTTATGACCACCATGACCACCACCCGTTTTGAGGCGAATGATACCTGGATCCATATCAAGTTCATCGTGAGCAATAAGCATTGCTTCTGGGGAGATTTGGTAGAATTTTGCGAAGGGTACAACACTTTGACCAGAACGGTTCATAAAGGTTGAAGGTAATAAAAGTCGAACATCTTGTCCTTCTACATTACCGCGACCACTTAATCCATTAAACTTAGGGTCATTTTTAAGTGTTATGCCATATTGTTCTGCAAGACGTTCTACATACCAGAAGCCTGCATTATGGCGGGTTTGAGCATACTCTTTACCAGGGTTGCCCAAACCAACAATCAGTGAAATATGAGACACTAATTTACACCATCAACACTTATGCGCGTTTGAAGTCAGCGTGCATTGGAGTGTTTTTAGCTGGGTGACGTTGTAAAGCTTGGATTTTAACGCTTTCAACTTTACCATCAACATCAATTTCAATTACTTCTTCAAAGAAAGCGTTGTCTTCTAAGTATTTAACAAGCTGACGAAGCTCAAGTGTAATTGCTACAGGTGCAGCATCACCACCATAGATGATAGCAGGAACTTTAGATTGAAGACGAAGGCGGCGGCTCGCACCTTTCCCTTGTACTGCTTCTTCACGTGCTACTGCATTTAATACGAAGTTTGCCATGAGAGACATCCTATTTAAGTTAAGTGAACTAGATCTGCGACCGATCTAGTGATAGAAAGCCCTACCAAAAGGCAGGGCTTTAAAATTTTAGCGCTCTATTATAGATAAGAATCAAACATTGCGCTAATAGATTCTTCGTTGTTAATACGACGAATTGTTTCAGCAACCATACTCGCAACTGAAACTTGGCGAATCTTACCAAGAGCTAAAGCCTCTTCTGAAAGCGGAATTGTATCTGTCACAACAAGTTCGTCGATAACAGAGTTTTTCAAATTCTCGATCGCTTTACCAGATAAAACAGGGTGAGTAGCATATGCTACGACACGACGCGCACCAAAAGTCTTCAATGCATCAGCGGCTTTACATAAAGTACCAGCTGTATCAACCATGTCATCAACGATCACACAGTCGCGATCTTTAACATCACCAATCAAATGCATCACTTGTGATTCATTTGCTTTTTGACGACGTTTGTCGATGATAGCTAAATCGATATCGCCCATTTGTTTCGCAACAGCACGAGCACGAACAACACCACCAACGTCTGGCGAAACAACCATAAGGTTGTCATGAGACTGTTGACGTAAGTCAGCTAAAAGCGCTGGCGTACCGTAAATGTTGTCTACAGGGATGTCGAAGAAACCTTGAATTTGGTCAGCATGAAGATCGATCATCACAACACGGTCAATACCTACAGTTGTTAGCATATCTGCTACTACTTTTGCAGTAATTGGAACACGTGAAGAACGAGGACGACGGTCTTGGCGAGCATAACCGAAATAAGGAATCACAGCAGTGATACGACCAGCACTTGCACGACGCAATGCATCTGCCATTACTAAGATTTCCATAAGGTTATCATTAGTTGGAGCACAAGTAGGCTGAACGATGAATACGTCTTTACCACGGACATTCTCAGTGATTTCGACAGCGATTTCACCATCAGAGAATTGACCTACAGATGCAGCACCTAGAGGGATATGCAAGTGGCTAACGACTTTTTGGGCGAATTGTGGATGCGCAGTTCCACTAAAAACGACAAGATTGGGCATGAAGCACCCTTGGCGGTTGAAATGTATAGAATGAGATGGCAGGGGCGGCTGGATTCGAACCAACGGATGGCGAGATCAAAACCCGCTGCCTTACCACTTGGCGACGCCCCTAATGCGGCAGAACTTTAATGGTTTTATATGGGTTTGTCAAGATTGTTTGACTCAACTCATGATACCAATGTTCTGTCTTTTTGAACTAAATTGGCAGGGGCGGCTGGATTCGAACCAACGGATGGCGAGATCAAAACCCGCTGCCTTACCACTTGGCGACGCCCCTAAATCGATGTTGTGTTTAATGGCAGGGGCGGCTGGATTCGAACCAACGGATGGCGAGATCAAAACCCGCTGCCTTACCACTTGGCGACGCCCCTAAAACACGATACATCTTACAGGTGAAAATGATGGCAGGGGCGGCTGGATTCGAACCAACGGATGGCGAGATCAAAACCCGCTGCCTTACCACTTGGCGACGCCCCTATCATTTAAACGATGATTTGATTCAATGGTGATTGTTCTAAACTATTCACTAAGTAAGCTTTACAAGGTGAATGAGCAAGAATGTCATCAATGTTCATTTCAGTCGTTACTTCAGTAAAAACACAAGCACCTGTACCTGTAAGTTTTGCAACACCGAACTGATCTAAATATTGCATTGCTTCATCGACTTCAGCATATAGACTTCTTGCCAGAGGTTCAAAGTTATTTCTGAAATCAGATGGCTTTATCTGATAGGCGCAAAATTTAGAGGTCTTCGTGTCTCTTGTCAACGATTTTTGTGAAAAAAGCAATTGAGTGCTGATAAAACAGTCAGGTTTTAACACAATGTATTGTTTTTGATCTAAGTCTATGAATGTTAAGTGTTCACCAATACCTTCTGCCCATGCATTACGACCATGGATGAAGATGGGAACATCAGCACCCAGTTGTACACCAATTTCTGCTAATTGATTACGATTTAAGCCACATTGCCAAAGTTGATTCATGATTAATAACGCGGTAGCCGCATTTGAAGAGCCACCACCGAGTCCTGCACCCATCGGTATATTTTTTTCGATGTTGACATGAATGCCTAATTTTTCACTTTTGGCATAGGGTTTCAGCATCATCATTGAACGATAAATCAAATTTTGTTCAAGACTTACTTCTGATAGGCCTGAAATGGAGATAGATTGGTTAGAGATTGGAGTAAATTCCATCCAATCACAAAGATCTATCAACTGAAAAATAGTTTGCAACTCATGGTAACCATTTTCACGGCGCCCCGTAATGTGTAAAAACAAATTCAGTTTTGCAGGGGAGGGTACACGAATCATAAATAATCAAACTTAACGATTTTGAATTACCATTGTAATACGATTTTCAGTTCCATCTTCAAGTTGTTGCTTTAAAATCAAACGGTTTGGTTGTGTAGATTGACCGTTGTAAGATAATTGAATATGCCAACCTTGTTCTTTAATTTCACTGATTCGCATCGATTCGTCTTTTTGAATTTCAGCTTCTTCAGTCGCTTGCTTAGCTTGTACCCAATCGACTAAATAAGTAATTGGTGCTTCCCAACCTGTTGCACGAAACAATAACTCTTCAGGTGAGTTGGCTGTAATTTCACCAGTTTTGGCACTGTTCAGTGTCACTTGACCAGGTTGACCTGAGATTTGAGTTTTACCGACTCCAAGAATTCCGCTTAACTCGATATCAAACTGTTCATCTTGCTGTTGCCAAGTAAAAAAAGCACTGCCTGATTGCTTGGGGGTCTTAACGCCAATTTTACCCTGAAGATTAAATTGATTTGATTGTTCAAGGTTTTGCGTTGTTGGCGGTGATGGTTGAGTTTGAATTGCTTGACAGCCAGTTAACCCAAGAAGCGCACTACTTGTGGCAATCAGGAATAATGATTTTAAATTTAAGATCATACAGTATTAACTCTTTTTGATATTTTGTGGCAACAATAAACTATCGAGTTGATCCAATTGAGGATGATTTGGATGATTTTTATGGAGTTGATGTAACACTTGGCTAAATTCTTCCAGTGAACCCAGCATATAAAGCGATTTAGCATATCGAATGCCGATATTTGGACTTTGGCTGAGTTGATATGCTTTCGCAAGTACACGGGTGGAAGTGTCAAAATCGTTTTGAAGAAAGCAGATATAGCCTAAGGTATCTAAGATAGATGCTTGTTCTGGGGCATTGTCTAAAGCTTGTTCGGCATATTGTCTCGCCTCATCTAAACGACGATTTTGCAACGCCAGAGTATATGCATACGCATTCAGATATGTTGGACTATTGGGTTCGATCGTGAGTAATTTTTTAAGCAATTCATCTAATTGATCGCGATCCGTAAATGGATCAAGTAATAAGACTTGAGAATATAAAATTTCAGGGTCATCAGTTAAGTTTTTAGCCGCTTCTTTGAGTAAGCCCAAGGCAGCTTTGTTATTGCCCATTTTTTTGAGTATTTCAGCTTGTGCTTGATATAAGAAACTCGCATATTGGGGGTAATTCACCCGTTCCTGAGTCAGAAAGCGCAGCGCATCACTTAAGCGATTTTGTTTGTCATAGATTGAAATTAGATTTCGTCTAGAAACCATATATAAATTACCATCTACAAGTCGATAATAAGCTTTAGCTGTTTCAAAATGTTGTTTTCGTTCAGCATTTAATGCCAAATAAAAATAAGCATCATTTTGATACTGTCCAGATGCACGTAGTTCGACTAAATACTGTTCAGCAAGCTCATATTCTTTGAGATCAATTGAGGTTAGACCAGCGATAAAAAGAGCTTCTTCCGAATCAGGCCATTTTTTTATGATGCGTTTTAATTTGCTTAACGCCTGTTCATTTTTATTCAGTTTAATTAAGTAGCGGATTTCAGCCAGACTTAGCTCTAAATTATTACGATTTTTACGAGCACTTTTTTCAAACCATTTTAGCGTCTCTTCTTCGTTGCCTAAAGCCATGAGTAAGTTGGCTTTCAGTAAGATAAACCCTGTTGATTTGGGGCGTTTTTTTAATGCTTTATTTAAAGTAATTAAGGCATTTTCGATTTCATTATTTTGTGCTTGTAAACTCGCAATCAAAACGAGAATTGAAGGATTGTTACGCGTTTTACTATTACGCAAAGTGTTTAATAAATATGCTCGATCCTCAGGGGATTCCGGAGAAATTCCTTCAAGAATTTGTTCTAAATCTGATTCAGGATCTAAATTTAAAATATCATCGAGCACATCAGCAGCAAGTTCATATTCGTGTGACTTTAATGCGATATGCGCAAGATAGAATTTTGCAGGTACATCTTTGGGTTCTTGCACGACCCAATGGGTTGCAATATCTAAAGCGGCTTGTAAGTCGTTTTGTTCGAGTGCGACGTTAAGTGCACGTTGTTTTAAAGCTGTTGAACTGGTTTGGATTGCAAGTACGGTATAGTTGTGTAAAGCAGTCGGTGTGTCATGTGCAGCTAAAGCAAATTCTGCAACCATCGCCTGTTGTAAAACTTTATGATTTAAATTGGCATGGTAAAATTCTCCAGATGCTCTAATATGAGCACTGTAAGTCATGCTACTCACTAACAAGAGTGTGGTAGAATACTGTCGAATTGTCATGCCGGTTGTGCGGCTCATTGTTTGACGCAATTTTTTTATCCAAGTACTGCTTTTTATGACACCGTTATTGCACAATAGCATAAATTTAGCCAATTGATGATCTGATATGTCTTTCTTTGCATTGGGTGTCAACCATCAAACAGCCTCAGTTGAATTACGAGAGCAAGTTGCTTTTAACCCTGAAAAGTTAAAACTATTGTTGGCTGAACAAAGTCACCATGACCAGCTGAACGATATGGTTGTGGTGTCAACCTGTAATCGTACTGAAGTCTACGCCATCGCTGATAATGCGGAGATGGTATTAGATTGGCTCGCTCAAAAAAATGGCATTGATGTAAAACAATTACAAAATCATATTTACCGTTATGAAAATACAGATGCTGTGACACATTTGATGCGTGTTGCATCAGGATTAGATTCACTTATGCTTGGAGAGCCTCAGATTATGGGGCAAGTTAAGTCTGCACTTAATTTAGCAAAAGAGTCTGAAGTTGTTTCACAAAATTTAAATCGTATTTTCGAATATGCATTTTATGCTGCTAAGAAAGTGCGTTCAGAAACAGCGGTCGGTAGTCATGCTGTATCCATGGGTTATGCGGTAGCACAGTTAGCACTACAAGTTTTTAGTAAGCCTGAACAATTAACCGTCATGGTGGTTGCAGCAGGTGAAATGAATAGCTTGGTTGCAAAGCACTTGGCTGAAATGGGCGTTGCTAAAATTTTAATTTGTAACCGTGGTCAAGAACGGGCGGAAATTTTGGCGCAAGAAATATCACATCGTGTTGCGGTAGAAATTATTCCTTTTGTTGATTTAGCTCAAAATTTACATCGCGCTGATGTGATTTCAAGTTGTACAGGAAGTTTACATCAGGTCATTTCCTATCAAGATGTTAAGTCAGCACTCAAAAAACGTCGTTACCGTCAAATGTTGATGGTCGATTTGGCTGTTCCTCGCGATATTGAGTCTAAGGTTGAAAGTTTGGATGGTGTTTACCTTTATGGGGTGGACGATCTTCAAGGTGTCATTGACGAAAACTTAGCGCAGCGACGCCAAGCCGCTGTTGAAGCTGAAGTGATGGTCAACCAATTAGCAACACAATTGGTGACTCAGCAGAAAGTTTCACAAGCTGGAGCGACTATTAGTGAGTATCGGGCTCATGGAGATGAAGTTAAAGCATTTGAATTAAACCATGCATTAGATCGTTTAGCCTCTGGCGATGATGCAGCCATTGTCATGCAGGAAATGGCGCATCGTTTGACGCAAAAGCTATTACATCCTACATCCATCTTACTCAGAGAAGTCGCTAAAGATGAAAATCCTGATGTCTATGAAACGATTAAAGAACATTTAGAAGATATTTTTAGTGCTCAGCGAAAACTAAAAAAATAAAAGCGGTCACTGACCGCTTTTATTTATTCATGTAGTAAGCGTAGTCCAATTTTTTTGGTTAGCTCATTCAGTTGTTGTCTTAAGTTTTTAGACTCGTTTAATGATTTTGCTGCTTTAAATTTGATTCTCAGATATTTTTCTTGAAGTGAAAGCGAGTATTCTGAGGCAAGTTTATCAGCCATTTCAGGGGCTTCAGTGAGTGTTTGAATATTGGTACGTTTTAAAATCTCAGAGAGTTCATGATGAAATGGGCTACAAGCACCCAAAATATAATAACTCGCTAGCTCTTGGTCGTCTGGCAGGTCATCAAAAATGACATTAAAAATTTTTAATACTTTTGCAAGCAATTCATCTTCAGGAATCACTGCACGTAATACTTCAAAATGAATATAAAGAAATGGATGGTACATTAACATTGCGACTGCGAAATCTTCATCTCGTGTGCGAATATTAAATGATAATGAAGCGTCAAGACTCACTTGAGGTTGCCACTTTTTATTGAATCCTAATTTTTCTTTGAAATATTGACGAATCAAATAGCGATACGAACCTTGTTTAGGCATCAGATTAGTGAGTTGATTTAGCTCAGCCATGACCTGACTTTTACCTTCAGGTGTATTGATTTGATATTGTTGACTGAGCAGTGAAAAAGCAAACTCAGATAAGAGTGGTGATTGTTGCCAAAGTCGATTGAAAGTTTCAACACCTTCCTTACGAACTAATGAGTCAGGATCATGCTCCGCAGGTAGAATAAAAAATTTCAGTTCACGACCATCATTTAAGAGGGGAAGTGCAATTTCTAAAGTGCGTCGAGCTGCTTTTTGACCAGCCGAATCACCATCAAAAGCAATAGTTAACTGATTGTTTTGTTTAAATAATAGATTCAAATGATCAGCATTGCTCGCCGTCCCCAAGGTGGCAACTGCGCCAGGAATGCCAGCTTGCTGTAATGCGATGACATCCATGTAACCTTCAACCATTAACCAATGATTGGCTTTGAGCTTACGACCTTCATATAAGCCATAGAGTAGTTGGTTTTTATGGAAAACTTCAGAGTCTGGCGAGTTGATATATTTGGGTTTGATCTCGTCATTCAATGCTCGTCCACCAAATCCGACAACGCGACCTTTTGCATCACGTATAGGAAAAATGACACGTTCTCGTAGTAGATCAAAATCACGACCAGAATCACTGGTTCTGATCAAACCGAGTAGTTTTAATCCTTCAATATCTTGCGGAAATGCTTTTTCAAGATGTTGCCAATCTTCTGGGGCATAACCTAATCGCCAATACTTAATCGTGGTATCACTTAGTCCGCGTCGCTGAAAATACTGTTGCGCAATTTGGCTATTTGGAAGTTGTTTTTCATAAAATAAAGCAACATTTTCAAGAAGATCGTATAAATTACCTTCAGGTGCGACCTCAACTGAATTCAAGTCATCTGTATTAAATTGATACTCATCGAATTCATAGTTTTGAAATGCTTCAAAAGGATCTACATCAAAAGCTGAAGCAGGCAGAGAAATGATTTCTCCTGCATCTGCTTCAATGGGTGCCTGCGGTTGCTTTTCTGGGTTAGGTTTAATAGGTTCTCTCTTGTATGAGAGTTTTTTATTGTCTTGATTGTCTTTAGGTAATTCGATACCGGTTTGGCTTGCCAGGTCTTTAATCACCTCGATGAAATTGCGATTATCAATATCCATCATAAAGCGAATTGCATTTCCATTGGCTTGGCAACCGAAACAGTGGAAATATTGCTTATCACGGTAGACGTGAAAAGAAGGTGTTTTCTCTTGATGAAAAGGACAACAGCCTGAATAGGTACGACCTGACTTTTTTAATTTCACACGTTGGCCAATAAGATCGACGATGTCAGTTCGATCTAAAATTTGATCAATCGTATGTTGTGGAATTGCCATAATTAAAAAGCCAGAAGAATGAGGAATAAAGTGATTGAATTAAGTCTATCCTAAACACTTAAGACGATAAATAAAGCCATGCAATAAAAAAGGTGGGTAATCCCACCTTTTTTGATTCATAAGAATGGATTATTGACGCTGTGGGTCGTACATACTTTCATTTGCTGGCGCACTTTCCACATTGTGATCTTTATTACCAAGCAAGCCAAAGCTTAAGCGATTCAATAAACCGGGTTGTGTATTGATGTTGTCAGATTGCTCTGCTGATACTTCTGCTGTTGTTTGACTGCGTGCTTCACGGCCTAAAATACCCAAGGTTGCACGATTTAACCAACTTCCATCTTTACGTGCTGCGCGTAAATCGACCTCACCATTAGACTTCACAAGATGAGGGTAGTTTAGCTTTAGCACTTCAACGTATTGTTGAGATGTTGCCTTGTCACCGAGTTTATCGTATCCGTAAGCAATCGTTGCAAGCGCTTCTGGTACTTGAGGTGTTTGAGGGAAATGTTCCATAACCCATTGTCCACGCTCAACTGCTGCAAGCCAAGCTTTACGCTTTAAGTTAAAGCGAGCCGCATTCATTTCACTTTCAGCAAGTTCTTGACCAATAAATTTCATGCGCTGAGCAGCATCTACAGCATACTGACTACTTGGGAAACGACGAATGAAATCAACAAAATTTTGATATGCAACTTTTAAATAGCTGACATCACGATGAGCCTGTTGAAGTGATGTATAGCGGATGAGACCATCATAGTTTTGCTCCATATTCGCCACACCACGAACATAGTAAGCATAATCAACATTAGGATGTTGAGGATTTAAACGAATAAAACGGTCTGCTAGCGCAATAACAGCTTCATAGTCTTTTTGTTGAAAACGAGCATATAAAAGATCGAGTTGAGCTTGTTGAGTATATTGACCTGTAGGGTAATAAGTTTCAATTGCTTCTAATGATTGTGCTGCATCGCTATATTGACCACGATCTAATGCTTTTTGTGCTTTATCGAAATAAGATTGTTCGGTTGATTTAGGTCCAGTATCCACAACATCCTTCTTGGGATTACTGCTACAGCCCACAAATGTTGCTGCTAAGCCTAGCGATAAAGCAAGCATTGTAACTTTATAACGTGGTAGCGACATAAAAATTCCTCTGTTTATACGGGCAATAGGCTACAATTGCACTATTAAACCACTTTTGTCCGAATGAGCAAATGACTTCAGCACAAACTTCTAATTCTAATTTCCCAGAAATCGACATCAATTTACTTGAAGATTCTGAGGATGCAGATAACCATACTTCAGCCCCAACTGCAACACGTTTATCGTTGCAATTTCAAGTGGATGAGAGTTCTCTTGGTCAGCGAATAGATCAAGTTGCAGCACTCGCTTGGAACGAATTTTCGCGTGAAAAATTGAAACAATGGTTGAAGGATGGTCATTTGTTGGTAAATGGTCAAGTTGTGAAACCAAAATATAAAAGTGAAGGGAATGAGCTACTCACGCTTGATGTAGAGCTTGAAGCCCAAGTCACCAGTCAACCTGAAAATATCCCTTTAGATATTATTTATGAAGATGATGACATCTTAGTCATTAACAAGCCAGTGGGGATGGTTGTGCATCCTGGCGCAGGAAACCCGAATGGTACTTTGGTTAATGCACTTTTATATCATTTTCCTAAATCAGCAGAATTATCTCGAGCTGGTCTAGTACACCGTATCGATAAAGATACTAGTGGTCTCTTGGTTGTAGCTAAAAATTTAGAAGCTCAATTTTCCTTAAGTAAACAGTTAGCGAAAAAATCAGTTTATCGAATTTATGATTTAATTTGTTATGGCAATATTATTGCAGGCGGTAAAATTGATGAGCCGATTAAACGTCATCCTGTAGATCGTGTAAAAATGGCGATCTTACCAGGTGGTCGTGATGCCGTGACTCACTATAATGTGAAAGAAAGATTCCAAAATTTCACACGTGTTCAAGCACAATTAGAAACTGGACGTACTCATCAGATTCGTGTGCATTTCACTTATATTGGTTTCCCTTTGGTTGGTGATCCAGTTTATGTCAGTCGTGTCAAAGTACCTGCGGGTGCTTCGGAAAAACTTACTACTCATTTACGAGAGTTTAGACGTCAAGCGCTTCATGCATCAAAATTGGGGTTAATACATCCACGGACAGGTGAAGAAATGATGTTTGAAGCACCATGGCCTGAAGATTTCACAGCATTACTTGAGACACTTCGTACGGAAAATAAGGCTTACTAAATTAAAGGAAAGTTTACATGCAAATTGTGCAAGGTTTGCCCAAAGGTGTC
The DNA here is from genome assembly GCF_056779935.1 of Acinetobacter sp. ANC_7512. Taxonomy (NCBI): domain Bacteria; kingdom Pseudomonadati; phylum Pseudomonadota; class Gammaproteobacteria; order Moraxellales; family Moraxellaceae; genus Acinetobacter; species Acinetobacter sp. ANC_7512. The sequence goes on from NZ_JBWYIX010000004.1 coordinate 153,039, forward strand.
GTGGTAGGACAAACAGAATTGAGTCACCCTCACGCACTGAAAACACCACAGACTGATTTAGAAGGTTTTAACTTGGCGTTGCATGTAAATGATCAACCAGAACGTGTTCATCGGCATAGAATGAGCTTGTTAAATGACTTCTCGGTCTATGGGGTGAATCGATTGACTTGGATGAACCAAACGCACAGTACAATTTGTCATGTTGTAAATGATGACATGAGCTTACGCGCCCTAAATGGCGATGGTTTAGTGACACAACAAAAACATCATGCATTAATGATGATGACGGCAGATTGTTTACCGGTGGTTCTCGGTAACAAAGATGGTACTGAAGTCGCTAATTTGCATGCAGGTTGGCGAGGATTGGCAAATGGTATTATTGAAAATACAGTCAAGGCCATGAGCACTCAACCCTCTTGGGCGTGGTTAGGTGCGGCAATTAGTCAGCCATGCTTTGAAGTGGGTGAAGAAGTAATGCACACATTCTGCGATAGGCTTCCAGAATTGAGCTCAGCATTTCAAAAGGGAGATCTAGAGGGTAAGTATTACGCAGATCTGTATGCGATTGCTCGCCATATATTGAAAAGTTTAGGGGTGGAACAGGTTCTTGGAGGTGAGCGATGTAGCTACACGGAGGATCAAACATATTATTCTCATCGCCGTAATTCCAAAACTGGACGTATGGCGACATTTGTCTTCATGGAGTGAACAGAATTTATTTAGTTTCAATCAGATCGTTTGGGTATTTAAGTGATGACTTTCTTAAAGCTCATCATCTTTACTTATGTTTGAGATTTTATTTAATCACTTCGATCTGTTGTTTATTTAAATGAAAGATTTAAATAAAAATACATTAATTTACAAGTTGCTAAGTTGATATAAGTGATTCATTACTAGACCATTTTTTTGAAATATGAATTATTTAAATACAAAAAATGTTAGATCAATCACAATTTTATAGTAAAAATTTATATAATAGTGAATATTACATTGTCTTTTTATTAGACAAGACATAAAAATAAAAAATTGTGGAGACAATGATGATCTTAATAGGATTAGCGAAATCAAGAAATTTTTGTATTCCTGTCATCTATGGATTGACTTCAATAACATTAGCGTATGCTGCTCCAATGCAAGAACTGACTGACGCTGAACTTTCACATGTTGAAGGTAAAGCACTCATGAGCTTAAGCTATATTTCACCTGCAGATTCCGTCAATAAGAATCCTGGTCAAAATATTGGATTTTATAAAATGGGAATGGAAGCCCAATTAGATTTAAATGCTAACATCAAAAGATTGCAACTTGGATGCGGTGGAGTAAATGGTGCAAACGGTTGTGATATTGATATCGATAACTTAAGTTTGTCAGGGGTTGCAGAAACTCGTGAAGGACGCGTCCAATCAAGTGCCCAACTAACCAATCCATTTTTAGAGTTTGCTATAAAAAACCCAGATTCAGCTTCAACACGTGAAATGGTTGGTGTTCGTTTAAGTGCAGAAAAAGTACTAGGATTATTAACGCTTGGTAGTGAGAACTCTGAAAAACCAAATGGTATCAATAGTTTAAGTGGCTATCTGAAGATTAGGGACGCTGTTGGAACTGCGACAACAGCAGCTCGTTCTGGTGTAAATTTTAACAATCTTGGAGAATTAGTTTACGGAAAAGCAAAGAGTACAACAGGTTTCGTAAGTGCAGACTTTACGTCTAATGATTATGCTTTAAATTTAGCTGAGGGAAGCGGCTCTTTAAAAATTAATGGCCAAACTATTAGTGGTAACAGAATGTCAAATGTCTATTTAACAGGTGTTGCTCGAATAGATAACATTGCATTGTCAGGTAAAATTTCTGCAAATGCTAAACTCTGGGGGCTTGTGCCTATACCACTATCTGGTGACATTACGGGTAATGTTTCAAACCTAAATGTAGATGTTAAAGTTTCAGAGAACCTTGGATATATTCACCGCTTACCTTTGAGTAATCCATTTTCTCTATCGATGCAAAAACAAGATATACATTGGACTGGAGCGAGTGTTGCTGCTCAGACAGGTTGGTGGCTTTCAATCGAGGACCCAATTGATATAGGTAATGTTACTCCGAGTCAAAAAGTGGTTGTGACAGATGCAGTGATTAAACAAGTTGTACCGCTAATTAGTAATTATTTACAGGCTAATCCAATCGAATGTGGTTTTTTAGCAACAAGTTGTTTAGCAGGTAATTTTAGATTAGGTGAGGTTCCATTAACAAATTCAAGAGTGAATATGGATTTGGTAAACTTACAGTTAAAAAATCAATCCTTTGCCCCAAACTGTTATGGAAGTTTAAAATTCTGCTAAATAATAGATATACTTGAGTTTTAAGTTTGCATTTCATCGGATAAATTGGAATATACATCACATTTTAAAAATTAATAATGTGATGTAAGTCTCTAGAAAATATTAAATTTTATTTTAATTTCTATATTTTAATTCATTTAGCAAGTTTTAAGCCTCTTTATTTTTTTCATTAATTTATAGATAGTAATGATGTTGCTTATGGATTAAGCCTGAATAAAAATAATATGGAGACTCTAATGTTGAAGAGTTTACTTGGTTCTATCAAATTGATTTTATCAACATCATGCTTAGTGTTGATTCCTTTGTATGCAACGGCTAATAACATTCATAATGATTTAAAAATGATGAGTGATGAAGAGTTATCAGCGACAAATGGCCAAGCTTTGTTAAGTATGAGTTATATTGATCCCAATGATGGGGCAAACAATATGCGAGGTAAAGGTGTTGGCTTTTATAAGCTTGGAATGGAAGCAGATATAGAACTCAATGCAAATATTAAGCATTTACAACTTGGCTGTGGTGGTATTAATGGAGCAGGTGGATGTGATATTGATATCGAAAATCTGAGTTTGAGTGGTATGTCAGACACTAGAGAGGGTCGTGCGGGTTCTTCAGCCAAGCTAACCAATCCATTTTTAGAGTTTGCGGTAAAAAATCCAACATCGGCATCAACTCGAGAAGTTGTGGGTTTGCGTCTCAGTGCTGAAAAAGTATTAGGTTTACTGACGCTTGGTGATGAAAACTCTGATAAACCGAATGGTATTAACTCACTCAGTGGTTATTTAAAAATTAATCCCACTCAGGGTATGGGTTATACTAATGCTCGAAGTATGACCTATGCCGATACTGGTCAAACTATCGATGGAAAAGTGAATGCAAGAATTTGTGTGATTTGTATTATTGCACCTACTTTGACACTCGATTTTAAATCGAATAATTACAATTTAGCATTACAAGAAACGACTGCACCAATTCAAATTAATGGAACTACGGTCTCTGGTACTCGAATGAGTTCTGCACAATTGACAGGTGTTGCCAATATTAATCAATTGAATTTTGGTGGTAATCTCACGGCTAATATCCAAGTGCTAGGGGTAGGATTACTGAATTTGCAAAAAGAGGTCAGTGGTAACATTACAGGTTTAAAAGCCAACATTACGGTAGATCAAAACTTAGGTTTAATTCATAAAATCCCTGTAAACAATCCATTCTCGCTCTCTGTGCAAAACAGTGAAATCTGGTGGCCAAATGCTGACGTTGCTGCACAACAGGGCTGGTGGATGGCGTTTAATGATTCGATTAATATTGGGGATGTAACACCTGAGAAGCGTATCGATATTACGAATGATGTGTTAAAACAAGTGGTTGGACCAATCAGTGATTATATCAGTCGAAATCCTCCATCTTGTAATGCACTTGATTGTCTGTTTGGTGACAAACTTGGTGTTGGGAATGTTCATTTGCCGAATACCAATGTAAATTTTCCATTAAAAGATTTACAACTTAAAAATCAAACCTTTGCTCCAAACTGTTATGGAAATTTAAGGTTTTGTTAATAAAAAAACCGCTCAAATGAGCGGTTTTTTTATTTATGAAAAATTCTTGCTTTATCACGCTGCCAATCGCGGTCTTTTTCAGTGGCACGTTTATCGTGTAATTGTTTACCTTTAACAAGTGCAATTTCGAGTTTGACTAAACGACCTTTCCAATAGCACGCCAAAGGTACACATGTGTAACCTTTTTGATTGATCGCTCCTTGGAGTTTCTCGAGTTCGCGACGTGAAAGAAGTAGTTTACGAGTACGTGTTGCTTCGGGAACGATATGAGTTGAAGCAGAAAGAAGAGGTTGAATTTGAGCACCAAATAAATAAGCTTCATTATTTTTGAAAATAATATAGCTTTCCGTGATACTCATGCGTCCAGCACGAAGAGATTTTACTTCCCAACCTTGTAACGCTAAACCAGCTTCAAATTTTTCTTCAATAAAATAATCGTGACGTGCACGTTTGTTAAGCGCAATAGTGCCACTATTATTTTTTTTTACTACAATCGATTTCGACATAATACAAATATTCCAAGATTAGACCTATTTTGCCTCAAACTTGGCTTGAGGTGAAGTCATTTCACTGTCAACAAGTGTGCGTGTGAATTGAGTTTTTGTTAAACTATGCGCCTACATAATAATCTTAGAGTATAAATGGATGTCTAAAACTCGTGTCATCTATCCGGGAACATTCGATCCTATTACTAATGGTCATATTGATCTTGTATCTCGTGCTGCAAAAATGTTTGATGAAGTTGTAGTTGCGATTGCAATTGGTCATCACAAAAATCCAGTGTTTAGTTTAGATGAGCGAGTTGCGCTTGCAAAATCATCGTTAAGCCATTTAGACAATGTAGAGTTTGTTGGTTTTGACGGTTTATTGGTGAATTTTTTTCAAGAGCAAAAGGCAACAGCTGTACTCAGAGGTTTAAGAGCAGTGTCTGACTTTGAATATGAGTTTCAACTTGCAAATATGAATCGTCAATTAGATTCAAATTTTGAAGCTGTATTTTTAACGCCGTCAGAGCAATACTCGTTTATTTCATCCACATTAGTTCGTGAAATTGCACGTTTGAAAGGTGATGTGACGAAATTTGTGCCAAAAGCAGTTGTTGAGGCATTTGAACGTAAGCATCAGCAAGGTTGGTAGAGTGTCTTTAATTATTACGGATGAGTGCATCAATTGTGACGTTTGTGAGCCTGTATGCCCAAATGAAGCGATTTATATGGGTGAACTGATCTATGAAATTGATCCGAATCTATGTACTGAATGTATTGGTCATTATGACCAACCCCAGTGTTCATTATTCTGCCCGGTAGACTGTATTCCTAAAGATCCTAATCATGTGGAATCTGAGGATGAATTGCTGGAAAAGTATAAAAAACTAATTGCTCAAAAAAGTACGAGCAATTGATCTCAAAGTTTGTTAAGATGCGCCACTTGAAGTGAGCCAGACGATCGCTGCTGTGAAGGTCTTCGTGACTAAAGCAGGGGAGGAAAGTCCGGGCTTCATCGGGCAAGGTGCCAGGTAACGCCTGGGAGGCGTAAGCCTACGGAAAGTGCAGCAGAGAGTAGACCGCCATTTTGCAACTGAACTTCGGTTTAGCCTAGAATATGGTAAGGGTGAAAGGGTGCGGTAAGAGCGCACCGCATGACTGGTAACAGTTCATGGCATGGTAAACCCCACCTGAAGCAAGACCAAATAGGAATCCTTAAGGTATGGCCCATACTGGATTCGGGTAGGTCGCTTGAGCATATGAGTGATTGTATGCCTAGAGGAATGATCGTTCTAGACAGAACCCGGCTTATCGGCTCACTTCAACAAATTTTGATCAAACAGTGCCGATATTACTTGACGGATACATCAATCAAGTAGATAATGCGCCCACAGTTTACGGCTATGTAGCTCAGTTGGTTAGAGCACCGCACTCATAATGCGGGGGTCACAGGTTCAAGTCCCGTCATAGCCACCATTTTTATAGACCACACTCACTAGTGTGGTCTTTTTTTATGTGTGAAATCTTGAGTTTTCATTGGCACTGAATAAGCTGAGAATCTAGCTTAATTTTTGGAAACTCTTGTTCAAATTGTGCTAAAACGGCTGCCTGATTTACATTTGAAAACACAATATTTTGCAAGCTTTCAATTTTTTGCTCAGACAAATAAAGCTGTGCACAATGAAGAGCAACCGCATTCTCTTTACTCACGGCAAGTTTATGATCTTCAGGAATGACATCAATATGCACGAGCTTTTGTTGAGCACGGCTTAATTGAATTAGAGTTCGTTTTTGTTGCATGGTTATAAAGTTTTGAGCATTGATCCATTGAGCGACATCCATGCGTACACCGTGATAATTCACAAATATGGGGTGAGTCGTTTGGCATCCGCTCACAAGGCTTAAACAGCATATGAGAATAAAATATTGAGGATTGAGCATGATTTTGATGTTATTGAAACCTTACTATTACAATAAAATCATATAATTATGGATTAATTTTGTTCAAATAAGGTTTATTTGTATAAAGGGTGATCATTAGTGCTTTCGTATGCTTGACGATACAACGATAACTTAAGATAATGCGCACACAGTTTACGGCTATGTAGCTCAGTTGGTTAGAGCACCGCACTCATAATGCGGGGGTCACAGGTTCAAGTCCCGTCATAGCCACCATTTTTATAGACCATGCTCACCGCATGGTCTTTTTTTTATTTCTCAAAATGTCCTGAGATAAGATCAAGTGTAGATTGTGCTTGATAAAAAGGCTGAATCAAACTTTGAATTAATTGTTCTAGAATGCCAAAATCATTTAACATGGTGATAAGTTGAGGTGCAAAACGATGGGCTTCGATCACTAAATCTTCTTGAGTTAGTCCAACAGCCGTGAGTAAAGCTTGTAAACTGTAATCACCAAAATATTCATAGAACTCATCAACCACTTCTAAAATGATGGACTGAATCTCAGAGGATTGGCGTAAATTTCTCCAGGTTTCATAGACCAAAATAAAAAAATCTTCGACATCAATGGCTTCAATCTGCTCAAGCTGAGCTGAAATTTTTTGAAATTGGAGATCTGACCAAATATGTTGAATGATTTCATAAAGTTCATTTTGAGGCAGTGTGATAATTTCGCCTAATTGAACCAATATTGCATTTGCAAGTTGGGATTCTAGTTTTAACTCTAATGTGTGTTGCTGATCTTGGAGAAAATTAAAAATCTTTGATTTGACCGTATGATTTTGAACTTTATTTTTTCGAAGCCTATCCAGCCAAGGTGTATATTTTTCTAAAATTTGATTTGCTAATTGAAGACTTACTGCATATGCCTTCTCATTACTTAAAATTTGTTGTTTTAAACCATAACGTACTTGATCTAATTCAAGAATTTTATTTAGCCATAGCCCAAAATCATGGTCTGAAATTAAATCTCCGATTAAAGCATTTGAATTCTTTAAATGAAGGTAAATACGTTGTGCAACAGCGCCAATAAACTCTAGTAAATCAGGTCCAAGATTTAACTCAAAAGTATATTTCGAAACAACAGCATGAAGTTGTTCAATATTTACAATATCTTTTAATTTGATTCGATTAAACTGAGCATAAGCTTGTGAAACAAACGTGTCTAATACCGCATTTGATTCAGCATTTAATAAATGTTGTTGGGTAAACCGAATTTGCTCAAGCATAAGTGCTTGAGCAAATTGATTGAGTTGTGTCGAGTTAGACACCTGCTTTCCATCCATTTACGATTGGATAGCGGCGTTCGCGGCTAAATGCACGAGAGGATATACGTGGACCAATTGCACCCTGACGGCGCTTATATTCGTTACGATCAACCAATCCAATGACTTTAGTCACGATATCTCGATCAAAACCTTTAGAGATAATATCTTCAAGACTCTGATCTTCTTCAATATATGCATATAAAATTGCATCAAGAACATCGTAAGGTGGTAATGAGTCTTGATCTTTTTGATCAGGTCGTAATTCAGCAGAAGGTGGGCGAGTAATCACACGTTCAGGGATTACAGGCGTATCTTCCAAACTATTACGGTATTTCGCTAACTCAAATACAATCGTTTTATAAACATCTTTAAGTACAGCAAAACCACCGACCATATCACCGTACAGTGTGCAGTAACCAACAGATAATTCAGATTTGTTACCTGTAGATAAAACAAGATTACCAAATTTATTCGACAGACCCATTAATAAGGTGCCGCGTGCGCGAGCTTGTAAATTTTCCTCAGTTGCATCAGCAGGAGAATTGCCGAAGAATGGGTGTAATGTCTGCATAAAGCTGTTGACGATTGGGTGAATTTCCGCAATACCAAAAGTGACTCCCATACGTTTTGCCTGCTCAGTCGCGTCTTCAACACTGATTTGAGAGGTATATGTGTAAGGCATCATAACAGCTTGAACTTTATCTGCTCCAATAGCATCGACAGCGATTGCAAGGGTGAGTGCTGAGTCGATACCACCAGAGAGACCAAGAATGACACCAGGGAAACCTGAGCGTTGTACATAATCTCGTGTTGCCAAAACCAAAGCTTGGTAAATTTCTGCAATCGTATCTAATGCAGGTGCTTTGGTAGCGGCTTTAAAAGATTTAAGCTCTGCTTCATATTCAACATGAAAAAGGTCTTCTTTAAAGCTTGGTGCTTCAAGTACAACTTCACCATTTGCATTCACAACGAAACTTGTTCCGTCGAAAATGAGATCATCTTGCCCGCCTACTTGGTTGACATAAACAAGATTGAGATTCAATTGTTTAGCTAACTCTTTAAGCGTAACAACACGGTGTTGAGGCTTTCCAACTTCGTATGGTGAGGCATTTAGCACAAGAACAGTTTCAACATTCAGTTTGGCAAGTTGTTGAACACTCTCAAGTGTCCAGACATCTTCGCAAATTAATACACCGAATTTATGTCCTAAATACTCAAATACAAGGTGTTGATGACCCTCAGCGAAATATCTCTTTTCATCAAAAACACTATAATTTGGTAAATTTTGCTTGTTATAAATACCTAATACTTGCCCATCTTTCATAACGGCTGCAGAGTTATAGCGTGCACCCGAATCAGCTTGATTAACAAAACCAAATACCATCACAATGTCTTTCACTTCAGCCAGTTTTTCGAAAGCTGATGCTGTACGTTTGCTTAGGCTTGGACGAAGTAGGAGATCCTCTGCAGGATAACCAATGGTCGAAAGTTCAGGAAACACAATGATATTGGCATTTTGCTGTTTGGCTTCGTTAGCGAGTCCAATCATTCGATGAACATTGGCTTCTAAATTGCCGACAAATGGAGAGAATTGAGCAAGAGAAACTTTAAAACTATTCATTTAAACCAAGTCCTATCCTATAGGTTTATATACAGCACGTGCTGATTTTATTGGAGTAATTATTCAGCTGTGTGTATGTGATATTACATAACTGCCAAATGGCTCAAATTTACATCATTAAAACATGATAAAAGATCTTATTTCTTGCACAGCAAAAACTACGATTCATATGTATTCTATCTAAAATAAAAGTAGATACTAGCTTTTGCCATTGTTTGTACATAAAAAATTAAATCGTAATGGATTTGCGACACAGTAAATCAGATGTCAAAGCTGATATGGTGTTTCTGATTCACAAATCAATAGCTTGAATAAAAAATATTCTTTTAATTTTACAGTTTTTTATTGATTCAAAATAATATTCGGAATCTTTTTCAAAAATATATCTCTAGCTATTTCGCCTTGTTGTTCAATGTTGTATTCATTGAAATTTTTTTTAGGGTCAAATTTATAGGCATAAGGATTATACTTTTTGAAGGAAATAAAATACGCACTTTGCAGAAAAGCGCCTTTGAGCAAAACATTTTGTCCTTGTTGGTGTTGTAAAATATGAGTCATCTCGTGAATGAAAATTCCTTGATAGATTTTATTTTCTTTCGAATAGTCAGTTTTGAAATGTTTGTTGCGAATATGCAAATAGCCCTTTGGCGCCATAAATACCGCTGAGGGTTGCCACGGTAGAAACGGATGATTCATGATTTTCACCCTGTTATAATCTATAAGATCACCAAAGACACTTTGGCTTAACGTGATTTCACCTTGGGTGAGTGATCTACATCTAAAAGCGTCAAATTTTATCCATTTTAAAATAAGTGGCATCCACAACATCATACTTATTTCTTAATCTACTTAAAGTTTATGTGACACTCAAAATATCACTAATTTGAATCATTACTTGTTAAAAATGGTGTTGACCTTTAATGATAATGAAATGGTATTTACTGATTAAAACTTAATAATTTTGTTAGACAATCTTGATGAATGAGCAATTATGCCATCTCTAAAGATTTATTATGCAAATGGCTATTTCGTCTTTTTATCTTAATTTTTTAGAAACGTCGAAGAATTCACATTATTTGAATTTATTCACTGAGATAAAAGAGAAGGTTCGCCATGTTATTAACTCAGCCACTAAAAAAAATTTCAAAATTTCTAAACGGTTCTAAATTTGATCCTGAGAATCAATCAAAAGCTATTCCAATTCGTCATATGAAATTTGATTTTGATCATCAAAAGATTGATCCAAAATTTTATTTGAATGCGGAATTAGCAAGTGCTTACTTTGCCTCACTTTCAATTTTTTTAACCTATGGTGAGGATCTCGTTATTGATACAGCACGTTATCATCGTGACTTTATTCAAGATCCATTACTCAAGCAAAGAGTGACAGCACTGATTGGGCAAGAAGCTTTACATTCTAAACTTCATGAAGAATTAAATGACGCTTTTTTGAAGGCAGATTTGCCTGTCAAATTGTTTAGATTTCTGGCGCATCACGTTTTTGAATATGGTTTTAATCGGTTGCCTCAGCCAATGAAATTATCGCTTATGGCTGGGATTGAGCATTTTACCGCAGTGCTTGCTGAATACATGATGAATCATGAGCATATTTTCTTCGAATCTCAAGATGAGAAACAACGCGCAATTTGGATGTGGCATATGCTTGAGGAATCAGAGCATAAAGATATTGCATATGATGTGTTCCAACTTCTTTCGAGTAACTATGCTTTAAGAATAGCAGGCTTTTTCCCAGCGCTTATTACGATTTTAGTGCTGATTTCTGCTGCATCCTTAATTGTGCCATTTTATCGTAAGCCATCAAATCTAATCAGTTTAAGTTACTACAAAGATATGTACCGAAGTGTAGGTTTGATTTTTGGTCTAAAAGATGGGGTTTATGGCAGTTCGATCAAACATATTTTCGAATATCTCAAACCAGACTTCCATCCGAATGATCATGATACATCAGCGTTTTTAGAGTACTACAAAGAACGTTTATTAAATCCAGTGGATGGTATTTTAACACCATACTTTACGAAGGAATTCATGCCTGCTTTAAAGGTATAAGAATAAGGATAGTTCATGCTTTTTTTTAAGAAGAAAATTAAACCGAGCCATCAGGCTTATGCTGTGGTAACGGGTGCTGGAAGTGGTATTGGACGCAGTTTTGCATTGGAAATTGCAAAACGTGGTGGTCAAGTGGTGTGTGCTGATATTAATTTAGCTGCAGCTGAAGAAACTGTTCAGCTGATTTCTCAGACCACAGGGCAAAAAGCATTTGCTGAATCCTGCGATGTGGGAAAAAAGGAAGATGTTGAGCGATTGGCGAATCAAGCAGAAAACCTTTTTAATCATCCTGTGACACTTGTTATTAATAATGCTGGCGTGGGGTTAGGTGGTAAGTTTGATGAGATAACACTAGAAGATTGGCAATGGTGTATGCATGTCAACTTATGGGGCGTGATTCATGGTTGCCACTTTTTTGTACCGAAGTTTAAACAACAAGGTTATGGGGCAATTATTAATGTTGCTTCAGCAGCAGGATTTACAGCTGCACCTGAAATGACAGCTTATAACGTGACGAAATCTAGTGTACTTGCATTATCTGAAACGTTATCTGCAGAATTACATCAAGATAATATCCATGTGAATGTGCTTTGCCCAACTTTAGTACCTACCAATATTATGAAGAATGGGCGATTACCTTCCAATTACTCGGGTTTAGCGGATGATTTATTGCAGAATCATGCATTTGTCACAAGCGATCAAGTTGCACAAAAAACCTTAAACAATTTAGATAAAGGCATTCTTTATACGATTCCACAACCAGACGCGAAATTATTTTGGTTGATGAAGCGTGCTTCACCGACCTTATATACCAAAATGTTAGGTGTAGGTTATCCATGGTTTAAGCGTTTTGTAAAATAATAGAGAGATAAAAGAATGACACTCGATAACGAATTAGAGAGCAATGCAGATTTAAAAATTCAAACTGCTGATCAATCTGAAAAAGCAGAAGTAAAAGTAAAGAAAAAAAATAATGCAGATAAAGAACTTGAAGTCGAACAATCACAAAAGGTGTATGACACGATTGTTGTTGGTGCAGGTATTTCCGGTATCGCTGCGGCATATAAAATGAATCAGGCGGGATATCGCGAATACATTGTGCTGGAAAAAGCGAACCGAGTTGGTGGTACATGGCGCGATAATAATTATCCAGGATGTGGATGTGATGTTCCTTCAGCCTTATATTCTTTTTCCTTTTCGCCAAGTCACAAATGGAGTCATTTGTTTGCCAAACAGCCAGAAATCTTAAGTTATCTTGAGGAAGTGGTTGAGAAGCATCAACTGACTGAAAAAATCCAATTTAATCATGAATTAAAAACAGCACGTTGGGATAACGAGAAGGCGCAGTGGTCGTTAGAAACTTCTCAAGGAAAGTATCTAGCAAAAACGGTAATCTTTACAACGGGACCGATTACTGAGCCATCATTTCCAAAAATTAAGGGCATAGAAAGTTTCAAGGGGGAAATGTTTCACTCTGCAAGATGGAATCATGAGTACGATCTGAAAGGTAAACGTATTGCTGTTATTGGTACAGGTGCTTCAGCGATTCAATTTATTCCTCAGGTTCAGCCATTAGCGAAAGAACTCTTTGTGTTTCAGCGTACAGCACCTTGGGTGTTGCCAAAAGCTGATATGAATTTGAATGATCAAGCGAAATCACTGATCCAGAAATTTCCCGTTATTCAATCCACTTGGCGGAGCAGTATTGCCCAAATTTTAAATGGCATTAACTTTGGTTTGCGTAATCCGAAAGTGCTGAAGCCTGTGAATTTCTTAAGCAAACAATTATTGAAGTTGCAAATTCAAGATGATGAATTAAGAAAAAAAGTCACACCAAATTTTGATATTGGCTGTAAACGTCTTTTATTTGCCAACAATTACTATCCAGCATTGCAACAAGATAATGTGAAACTAATCAATGAGGGGTTGGTTGAGATTGATGGGAATACGGTCGTTGCGGCCAATGGTGAGCGTCATGAAGTAGATGTCATCATTTGGGGTACGGGTTTTGAGGTATCGCATCCGCCAATTGGTAAACGCATTTACGATATGGATGGGAAGCTCTTAGCAGATCGCTGGAAAAATAGTTCACCAGAAGCTTATTTAGGTGCAAGTATTACCAATGTACCAAATGCATTTTTGGTGCTAGGACCAAATATTCTGGTTTATGACTCATTTATTGGTATTGCTGAAGCTCAATTAGATTATATTCTTGATGGCCTACTAAAGATCAAAAAGCAAAATATTAACAAGCTTGTGATTAAAGACGACGTTGTTAAGCGACATAATCAATTGGTTCAAAAGCATCTTAAAACCACTGTATTTAATGCAGGGGGCTGTAAGAGTTACTATTTGGATGAAAATGGTCGTAACTTTGCAGCATGGCCATGGTCTCTTGCAAAATTAAAACAGCAGTTAAGCTCATTAAATTTGGATCATTATTCACAATACTGATCAAAAAAGCCTGATTTAATCAGGCTTTTTTTTGTTTGTAGATATTCTAGATATACGAGGTTTCTATTTCATTAGGGCTGAAAACAATATTTTGTTGTTAATCAGATAATAAAAAACCACCCAAAGGGTGGTTTTTTGACTGTCGACGTAGTTCGAATTAACGAACGATATCGCGTTGAACTTCGCCAGTGTAAAGCTGACGAGGACGTCCGATCTTGTATGGGCCGCTGTGCATTTCTAACCAGTGGCTGATCCAACCAACAGTACGTGCAAGTGCGAAGATTACAGTGAACATTTCTGTTGGGATACCAATCGCTTTAAGGATGATACCTGAATAGAAGTCAACGTTTGGATAAAGGTTACGCTTGATGAAGTATTCATCAGAAAGTGCGATACGCTCCAATTCCATTGCTAAAGCTAACTGTGGATCATTGATACCTAAAGCACCAAGAACTTCATCACAAGTTTCTTTCATTACTTTAGCACGTGGATCGAAGTTTTTATAAACACGGTGACCGAAGCCCATAAGTTTAACTTCTTTAGTCTTCACTTTTTCCATGAAGCCAGCAACGTTTTCTACAGAGCCGATTTCATCAAGCATCTTAAGGACAGCTTCGTTTGCACCACCGTGAGCAGGGCCCCAAAGTGCAGAGATACCAGCAGCGATACATGCATACGGATTAGCACCAGTAGAACCAGCTAAACGTACTGTAGACGTAGAAGCATTTTGTTCATGGTCAGCATGAAGCGTGAAGATACGATCCATTGCTTTTGCAAGAATAGGGTTAACTTTGTAATCACGATCTGCTGGAGTAGCAAACATCATGTACAAGAAGTTTTCTGCATAGCTTAAGTCATTACGTGGGTAAACGAATGGTTGACCAACAGTATACTTGTAGCTCCATGCAGCAAGGGTAGGAATTTTAGCAATCAAACGGATCGCAGTAATTTCACGGTGATCAACATTTTCGATATCAAGGTTGTTGTGATAGAACGCTGATAACGCACCAACAACACCAACCATAATCGCCATAGGGTGTGCATCACGGCGGAAACCGTTATAGAAGCGGCTAACTTGATCGTGAACCATAGTGTGGTTACGAACTTTAGCGTCAAACTCTTCTTTTTGCTCAGCTGTAGGAAGCTCACCATTTAATAATAAGTAGCAAGTTTCTAAATAATCAGCTTTAGTAGCTAGTTGGTCGATTGGATAACCACGGTGTAATAGAACACCTTTATTACCATCGATAAATGTGATTTTAGACTCGCAAGACGCTGTAGCCATAAAACCAGGATCAAAAGTGAAGTGACCTGCGGCCAATACATCTTTAACGTCGATTACATCTGGGCCCAATGTGCCGCTGTAAATTGGTAATTCAATTTCTTTGCCATCAAGCTGTAATACGGCTTTTTTGCCAGTTGCTTCAGACATTCAATAGATCTCCTGTCCTGGTGAATGTTTTATCTAACCCGAAATAATCTGTTGTAATCCGTGAGTTAGACGGTTTCAAAATTTGCTCTAAGCTTAGTGAGTAGTCAAAAATTGTCAATTATACTTATGGATAAAAATGACGACCTAAAGTGACTGATTCTAAACTCAGTTAATCAGTAGGAATTTATCTGCTTTTCACTAGCGCCGCCGTATAATAAGACAATTTCAACGGTAGTGGCATAAAAAAAAAGACAAAAACGTGCATATTTTGATGATTTAAACCAAGTAATGCTTGATTATTAATACCTTTTATCAATATGTTAAAGGTTGTGAAAAGCGATTGTTTATAGAATTTGTCAGTTTTTTTAAGATGATAGACTGAATAAATACACCAAAAATGACAATGAAATATTTTTTTTCACTTTATTTACTAATTGATTAAAAAGTGTCTAATTTATAATGTTTCATTACATTTTAAGTGGTGAGCTCAACATTAGAAAATGAAGTTTATTTTGTAATTAATTTATAAGTGCATATGATTTTTATCCTTTTTTACATTTGAAATTACTCAATTCAATTAGATAAAAAAACAATGACCATGTGAGCAATATTCATTTTTCTAATTAGTTTTAAAAGTACAAATTATTTGAGATTTAATTTTCTTTAAGTTTTTGAAAAATAAAATAAATATTATATTTCTTAAAAAAATATATTTTTGTAGTGAGTTGTGCTTTAGTCTAATTAAGACAAATCGAACATTTGAGTTCAGTAACACTAAATTAAAATAAATTGATATAAATATTAATGGCTTAGTGTTTGTATTTAAATAGAGAGATGACTTAACTGTAAGAAAGTAGATGTAAATGATTCTTATTTAAAAATATTTTATGGTTGACGCCTGCTTCGTAGGTTTGTAATTTGAAATTGCACGTTTTATAATTCCGTGTCGTATAAAGGTTTAGACAATTTATTTGTCTAACAAATGCCAGCTTTCCTTCGAATTAATTCCAACAAACTCCGGATGGAGTTTTTAACTACAGGATGCCCGCTGTGAAAAGCAACAGACCTGTCAATTTGTCCATGGGTCAAGTTTTAGACGTAAACTTAAAATCCCCTGTGGCTATTGCATCTATTTTACACCGTCTTTCAGGTGTCATCGTATTTTTACTCGTACCAGTTCTTTTATGGATCTTAGACAAATCATTGTCTTCTCCTGAGGGCTTTGCACAAGTTCAAGCTATTTTTGATAGCTTTATCGTGCGCTTCATCGTATGGGTATTTGTCGCTGGCTTAATCTACCACTTCATCGCAGGTATCAAGCATTTGCTTGCTGATATGGGTATCGCTGAAGAGTTACAAAGTGGTCGTGTAGCAGCAACAATCGCATTAATTTTATCTGCAATTGGTATCGTTGCATCATTTGTATGGATCGTACTCTAATGAAAAGTGCTACTGGTTTAACGGGTTCAGGTTCTCGCGATTGGTTTATCCAGCGTGTAAGTGCTGTAGTTTTAGCTGTTTATACTGTTGTGGTGTTTGGTTGGATCCTTTGTAATGGTGGTTTCAACTTCGAACAGTGGTACGGCTTTATGATGACATTACCGATGAAGATTTTATCTTTATTGGCAGTCTTATCTCTTGTTGCACACGCATGGATTGGTATGTGGCAAGTATTCACTGACTATGTGACGACTCGTCAAATGGGTCCATCAGCATCAGGTTTACGCCTAGTACTGACTTCAGCAGTCATTATTGCTGTATTTGCATATGCGATCTGGGCAATCCAGATTTTTTGGGCGAATTGATAGGAAACAATCATGGGCGCTATAAACCCTAAAGAAGATTATACAAATATTCCACACGAAACTTTCGATGCTGTCATCGTTGGTGGTGGTGGTTCTGGTATGCGTGCTTCTTACCAACTTGCTCAAGCTGGTTTGAAAGTTGCGGTATTGACTAAAGTATTCCCAACGCGTTCTCACACTGTAGCTGCACAGGGTGGTATTGGTGCTTCTCTTGGTAACATGCAAGAAGATAACTGGCACTACCATTTCTATGACACAGTAAAAGGTTCTGACTGGTTAGGTGACCAAGACGCAATTGAGTTTATGACTCGTGAAGCGCCACAAGTTGTATATGAACTTGAACATCTAGGTATGCCATTTGATCGTAACGCTGACGGCACAATTTACCAACGTCCATTCGGTGGTCACTCTGCGAACTATGGTGAAAAAGCTGTTCCTCGTGCTTGTGCTGCTGCCGACCGTACAGGTCACGCACTTCTTCACACGCTTTATCAAAGCAACGTGAAAATGGGTACACAATTCTTCGTAGAATGGATCGCGCTTGATTTGATCCGTAATGAAGCAGGTGATGTACTTGGTGTTACAGCAATTGACCAAGAAACAGGTAAAATTGCAGTATTCCAAGCGAAAGCAACATTGTTCGCAACGGGTGGTGCTGGTCGTGTTTACCGCGCATCTACAAACGCATATATCAACACTGGTGACGGTCTTGGTATGGCTGCTCGTGCAGGTATTCCATTACAAGATATGGAATTCTGGCAATTCCACCCAACGGGTGTTGCAGGCGCAGGCGTATTGTTAACTGAAGGTTGTCGTGGTGAAGGTGCAATCCTTCGTAACAAAGACGGCGAACCGTTCATGGAGCGTTATGCTCCAACTTTGAAAGACTTAGCACCACGTGACTTCGTATCACGCTCTATGGACCAAGAGATCAAAGAAGGCCGTGGTTGTGGTCCTAAAGGTGATTATATCCTTCTTGATATGACGCATTTGGGTGCTGATACGATCATGAAACGTCTTCCATCTGTATTTGAGATTGGTAAGAAGTTCGCGAACGTTGACATCACAAAAGAGCCAATTCCTGTTGTACCAACAATCCATTACCAAATGGGTGGTATTCCAACTAACATTCATGGTCAAGTTGTTGTTCCTGAATCGCGTGAAACTACTCCGCTAGAAGCACATTACGACAAAGACAGCGATACTTATTCTACCAATGCTGCGGATCGCAATTTCACTAAACCAGTGAAAGGTTTCTATGCGATTGGCGAATGTTCATGTGTGTCTGTACATGGTGCTAACCGTTTAGGTACAAACTCATTGCTTGACTTAGTTGTATTTGGTAAAGCTGCTGGCGAACATATCATTGACTATGTGACTAAGCATCACGGTGATGAATATGCGCCGCTTCCAACAACTGTGCTTCAGCAAACTGTCGAGCGTATCCGTCGCTTAGATGAGTCAACTTCTGGTGAGAATGCGCAAGAAGTTGCTGATGCAATTCGCGATATCGTTCAAGATCATGCAGGTGTATTCCGTACAACTGAACTTCTTGAAAAAGGTGTGAAAGAGATTCTGGCACTTGAGCCTCGTATCCGTAATATCCACTTAAAAGACAAATCAAAAGTATTTAATACTGCGCGTATTGAAGCACTTGAAGTGGAAAACTTATACGAAGTTGCAAAAGCGACCTTAATCTCTGCTGCTGCACGTAAAGAATGTCGTGGTGCGCATACTGTTGTAGATTTTGAAGAATCTCCAGATCATCCAGCATATCCTTACGGCCGTCGTGATGATGAGTGGATGAAGCATACTTTATGGTTCTCTGCTGATAACCGTCTTGAGTACAAGCCAGTACGTTACAAGCCTTTATCAGTTGATGCTATTCCACCTAAACCACGTACATTCTAATTGGGAGAAGTAAGATGAGTAGAGGTACTCGTACATTTAATATCTACCGCTACGATCCTGATAAGGATAAAGCACCGTACATGCAAACATTCAAGCTTGAGTTGACTGATAAGCACCGTATGTTGCTTGATGCGCTACTTGCATTGAAAGTTCAAGACGAAACTTTAACGTTCCGTCGTTCATGCCGTGAAGGTATTTGTGGTTCAGATGGTGTAAACATCAATGGTAAAAATGGTTTAGCGTGTCTTTGGAACCTAAACGATTTGCCAGAAGTAATTACTATTCGTCCATTACCAGGTCTTCCAGTAATCAAAGACTTGGTTGTAGACATGAATCAGTTCTATGATCAGTACGACAAAATTCAACCGTTCTTGATTAATAATCAACCTGCACCACCTAAAGAGCGTTTACAATCTCCAGAAGAGCGTGAGCATCTTGATGGTTTGTATGAATGTATTCTTTGTGCATGTTGTTCAACGTCTTGCCCATCATTCTGGTGGAACCCTGATAAATTCTTGGGTCCTTCAGCATTGTTGAATGCATATCGTTTCATTATTGATTCGCGTGATACTGCTACTCAAGACCGTTTGGCTCGTTTAGACGATCCTTTCAGTTTATTCCGTTGTAAAGGTATCATGAACTGTGTATCAGTATGCCCTAAAGGTCTAAATCCAACAAAAGCGATTGGTCACATTCGTAGCATGTTGTTAGATCAAGCTGGATAATGCTGTTCCAAAAAAAGCACACTTAGGTGTGCTTTTTTTTTAATCAAAACTTGATGTTAAATTTAGTTTTCGAGATATTTTGGTTGAAGTGGTTAGATTTGCCCCAATCATAAAAAAATATGCACTTTAGGGATAAATGAAAACGTTTTGCATCTGCAAATATCTTTTTAAAATGTTAAGATATCGGTTTTATGATCCAAGTTGCATGTATTTAAATCTATAATTTTAGGCTTTAGTCTAATAATTATGAATTTTAATAGAATTTATCTAAATGCACCTTATATTATCTCAATGGTTTATAGTTGTATTTAGCTAATTTATGAATGGTATGTGTCAATAAAATCAGTTTGAAGTGAAGTTCATGGTAGGATTTGAACAAAATTTTTAGCATGAATATTATTCAATCTGTACATTAAATCAACTTTTTGGTGGTTTGGTGTTAAGCTGAAAGCAGGGATAATGAAATTGAAAAGTTGCTTTAGAAAAGACTAATATTTTTATTTTTTTCTAAGTCAATTTGCAAAAATTGCTCGGTAATTTTATCGAGTATAAAGATGAGTGATGATGCCAATGAGGGCGTTATGATTCGTCATTGGTATTAGAAACTCTCTAATGCTATACGCCCCATGGTCTTTTGTACCAGATGGGTGAATGTCAATTTACCGATTTGGCATTATCAATCATGGGCGAGCTTAGAAAGCTCCCTGTAATGTTTTGCAATAGGAAATGGGTCCACAAATGCAAGAAGTTGCTGACGCATTGCGTCTTGACACTGAACTTTCCGCTGACAGTGCAGCGTATATTGAAGAACTTTATGAGCAGTATTTAGTTGCTCCAGAATCAGTCGGTGCTGATTGGCAAGAATACTTTGGTAAGTTCCCAAAAGGGGATCAACCACACAGCAATGTACGTGAGCAATTCCTTTTATTGGGTCGTAACTCAAACCGTATTCAGCCTGTCGTTCAAAGTTCAGTTAGTTCTGAGCACGAGCGTCGTCAGATTGGCGTATTACAATTAATCGCTGCATACCGTAACCGCGGTCATCAAAAAGCAAAATTAGATCCATTAGGTTTGGCAAAACGAGAAGAAGTGCCTGATCTTGATCTAGCGGCTCATGGTTTAACCAAATCTGACTTAGATACTGTATTCAATACAGGTAATCTTGCAATTGGCAAAACTGAAGCAACTTTAGGTGAAATGGTCAATGCGATGGAGGCGACGTATTGCGCTTCTATTGGTGTTGAATATATGCACATTGTTGACACTAAAGAGAAACGTTGGATTCAACAACGTCTTGAAGGTGTGAAAGGTCAATTTGGTTTTTCAGCAGAACAAAAGAAACATGTTCTTGAACGTTTAACTGCAGCTGAAGGCTTAGAGAAATACTTAGGCAATAAGTATGTTGGTGCTAAGCGCTTTGGTGTGGAAGGCGGTGAATCTTTCATTCCGATGGTTGATGCTGTTATTCAACGCGCAGGTTCTGTGGGATGTAAAGAAGTTGTGATCGGTATGCCACACCGTGGTCGTCTCAACTTGCTTGTCAATATCATGGGTAAAAACCCAGCAGATCTTTTCGGTGAATTTGAAGGTAAATCACTTCACAAGAAAGGTTCTGGTGACGTTAAGTATCACCAAGGTTTCTCGTCAAACGTAATGACTCCAGGTGGCGAAGTTCATTTGGCATTGGCATTTAACCCATCACACTTAGAAATCGTAGGGCCTGTAGTTGAAGGTTCAGTACGTGCTCGTCAAGTTCGTCGTAAAGACATTGGTGGTGATGATGTATTACCAGTAATCGTACATGGTGACGCTGCATTTGCTGGTCAAGGTGTGAACCAAGAAACCTTCCAAATGTCACAAACACGTGGTTATACGGTAGGTGGTACAGTTCATATTGTTGTCAATAACCAAGTTGGTTTTACAACATCAGATCCACGTGATGCACGTTCTACAGAATACTGTACTGATATCGCGAAAATGATTCAGGCACCAATCTTCCATGTGAATGGTGATGATCCTGAAGCTGTATTGTTTGTTGCTCAACTTGCACATGATTTCCGTCATACTTTCCGTAAAGACGTTGTTATCGATATGTTCTGTTACCGTCGTCGCGGTCACAATGAAGCAGATGAGCCAGCAGCAACTCAGCCAATGATGTATCAAGTCATTAATAAGAAAACGACGACTCGTGCATTATATGCTGACAAATTAGTACAAGAAGGTGTAATTGATCGTGCGACTGCAGATCAGATGATCGAAGATTACCGTGCTGATTTAGAAGCAGGTAAACATGTTGCGAATGCACTTGTACTTGAACCGAATAAAAAAATGTTCGTTGACTGGACGCCATACTTAGGTCACGAATACACTGACGTTTGGGATACTACTTTCCCTGAAGAGCGTTTAAAAGAACTTGGTCGCAAAATGCGTGAGCTTCCTGAAGGCTTCGTGATGCAGCGTCAAGTTTCTAAGGTGATCGATGATCGTCTTAAAATGCAAACTGGTGAAATGCCATTGAACTGGGGTGCAGCTGAGACTCTAGCTTATGCTTCGTTATTGGACGAGGGTTATCTTGTTCGTTTAACTGGTGAAGATGTTGGTCGTGGTACATTCTCGCATCGTCATGCGAAGCTTCATAACCAAGTAGACGGTTCGACGTATATTCCACTTTGCCATATTAAAGAAAATCAGCCGCGTACAGCGATTTATGACTCATTATTGTCTGAAATGGCAGTATTGGCATTCGAATATGGTTATGCAACAACTCTACCTAAGAGCTTAATTATTTGGGAAGCACAATTTGGTGACTTCGCGAACTGTGCTCAAGTTGTTATTGACCAATTCATTGCTTCTGGTGAGACAAAGTGGGAGCGTGTTTGTGGTTTAACGATGCTTCTTCCACATGGTTTTGAAGGTCAAGGCCCAGAGCACTCATCTGCACGTTTAGAGCGTTTCTTACAGCTATGTGCTGAAGAAAACATGCAAGTGATGACACCTACAACTCCTGCACAGATTTTCCATGCTTTACGTCGTCAGGCGATTCGCCCAATTCGTAAACCAATGATTATCATGTCTCCAAAGTCATTATTACGTCACAAATTAGCGGTATCTAATCTTGATGAATTGGCGAACGGTACTTTCCAAACTGTGATTGATGAAGTTGATAACATTAATAAGTTGGATGTGACTCGTGTAGTGCTTTGCGGTGGTAAGGTTTATTACGATTTACTTGAAAAACGTCGTGAAAATGAATTGAACAACACTGCTATTGTTCGTGTTGAACAATTGTACCCATATCCAGAAGCACGTTTAGCGGAAGTACTTGCACAATATCCAAATATGAAAGAGCTTGTTTGGGCGCAAGAAGAACCGAAGAACCAAGGCGCATGGTTATTCATCGCACCACGTTTATACGAAGGTGTTATGAAGTCAGGTCAACAAATTCAAATCAGCTATGCAGGACGTGAAGCATCTGCTGCACCGGCTTGTGGCTCACCATATTTACATGCAAAACAACAAGCACAACTCGTTAACGAAGCGCTTGCGATCGTAGCAGAATAATCAGGAGAATCTTAAGAATGGCAACCGAAATTAAAGCACCGGTATTCCCAGAGTCAGTTGCAGACGGAACAATTGCAACTTGGCACAAACAACCAGGTGAAGCGGTATCACGTGACGAAGTGATCTGTGATATCGAAACGGATAAAGTTGTACTTGAAGTTGTTGCTCCTGCAGATGGTACGATTGCAAATATCATCAAAGGTGAAGGCGACACAGTTCTTTCTGATGAAGTAATTGCTACATTTGAAGCAGGTGCTGTTTCAGGTGCTTCTCAAACTCAAGCTGTTCAATCTGAAGAGAAAGTTGAGCAAGCTGCTGCTGCTACAGAAGCGGGTGCTGCTCCTGTTGTTGAACGTGCTCAAGCTCCTGTTCAAGACCAAGCTCCAGCTGTTCGTAAGGCATTAACTGAAACTGGTATTAATGCATCAGAAGTTTCAGGTACAGGTCGTGGTGGCCGTATCACTAAAGAAGATGTGGCGAATCACCAATCTAAACCTGCTGCTGCACCATTAAGCGTAGCTGTAGGTGAGCGTATTGAAAAACGTGTTCCTATGACACGTCTTCGTAAGCGGGTGGCTGAGCGTTTACTTGCTGCAACGCAAGAAACAGCAATGTTAACGACGTTCAACGAAGTCAACATGAAGCCAATCATGGACATGCGCGCTCAGTACAAAGATGCTTTTGAAAAGCGTCATGGTGCTCGTTTAGGCTTTATGTCATTCTTTGTTAAAGCTGCAACTGAAGCACTTAAACGCTACCCAGCTGTAAATGCTTCAATTGATGGTGATGATATCGTTTATCACGGTTACTATGACATCGGTGTAGCGGTATCTTCTGACCGTGGTTTAGTAGTACCAGTATTACGTGATACTGATCGCATGAACTATGCTGAAGTTGAAAATGGTATTCGTGATTACGCATTCAAAGCACGTGATGGTAAGCTCGGCATTGAAGACATGACAGGTGGTACATTCACGATCACTAATGGTGGTACTTTCGGTTCATTGCTTTCAACACCAATTTTAAATACGCCACAAACTGCAATTTTGGGTATGCATAAAATCCAAGAGCGTCCAATGGCGGTAAATGGTCAAGTTGAAATCTTACCAATGATGTATTTAGCGCTTTCTTATGACCACCGTTTAATTGATGGTAAAGAAGCAGTAGGTTTCCTTGTAACAATCAAAGAATTGTTAGAAGAACCAGCTAAACTTATCCTTGATCTTTAATTCTAAAGAATAAATCCATGGGCTTAGAGCGATCCTCTAGGCCCATTTTTGGAGAGAAGAATGTCTCAACAATTTGATTTAGTAGTAATCGGCGGTGGTCCAGGTGGTTATGAAGCTGCTATTCGTGCAGCACAACTGGGTTTCAAAGTTGCGTGTATTGAAAAGCGTATTCATAAAGGAAAACCATCTTTAGGTGGTACTTGCTTGAACGTGGGTTGTATCCCATCTAAAGCACTTTTAGACTCTTCACATCGTTATGAAGATACTGTTCATCATTTAGATGA
This sequence comes from Acinetobacter sp. ANC_7512, assembly GCF_056779935.1. Taxonomy (NCBI): domain Bacteria; kingdom Pseudomonadati; phylum Pseudomonadota; class Gammaproteobacteria; order Moraxellales; family Moraxellaceae; genus Acinetobacter; species Acinetobacter sp. ANC_7512. Next base: position 177,732 of record NZ_JBWYIX010000004.1, read on the forward strand.
TCATGGTATTACAACGGGCGAAGTAAAATTTGATCTTCAAAAGTTACTTGCTCGTAAAGATAAAATCGTTAACCAACTTACAATGGGTATTGATGGCCTGTTGAAAGGTAACGGTATTGAATGGTTGCAGGGTACAGGTAAATTATTAGCTGGTAAAAAAGTTGAGTTTGTTCCACATGAGGGCGAAACTCAGATTTTAGAACCTAAATATGTCATTCTTGCTTCCGGTTCTGTTCCTGTAAATATTCCTGTTGCTCCTGTAGATCAAGATCTTATCGTTGATTCTACTGGCGCGCTTGAATTCCAAGAAGTACCTAAGCGTTTAGGTGTAATTGGTGCAGGTGTAATTGGTCTTGAACTTGGATCAGTATGGCGTCGTTTGGGTGCAGAAGTTGTTGTTTTTGAAGCAATGGATGCATTTTTACCAATGGCTGATAAAGCTTTGGCAAAAGATTACCAAAAAGTATTAACTAAGCAAGGTCTTGATATTCGTGTTGGCGCAAAAGTAGCTGGTACAGAAATCAATGGTCGTGAAGTAACAGTTAAGTACACTCAAGGTGGCGAAGACAAAACTCAGACTTTCGACAAATTGATCGTTTGCGTGGGTCGTAAAGCGTATGCAGAAGGTTTATTAGCAGAAGATTCTGGCATTAAACTTACTGAACGTGGTTTGGTTGAAGTAAATGATTGGTGTGCAACTTCTGTTGAAGGTGTATATGCAATTGGTGACTTAGTACGTGGTCCAATGCTTGCACATAAAGCAATGGAAGAAGGCGTAATGGCTGTTGAACGTATTCATGGTCACGCAGCTCAAGTGAACTATGACACGATTATTTCTGTGATTTATACACACCCTGAAGCGGCGTGGGTTGGTTTAACAGAAGAACAAGCTAAAGAAAAAGGTCACGAAGTTAAAACAGGTCAATTTGGTTTCGCAGCGAATGGTCGTGCGATGGCAGCTGGAGAAAATGCTGGTTTCGTGAAATTTGTTGCTGACGCTAAAACGGATCGTTTGCTTGGTATGCACGTGATTGGACCTGCTGCGTCCGATATCGTTCACCAAGGCATGATCGCACTTGAATTTGTATCAAGCGTTGAAGATCTTCAATTAATGACATTTGGTCACCCAACATTCTCTGAAGTAGTTCATGAGGCTGCGCTAGCAGTAGATGGGCGAGCAATTCACGCGATTCAGCGTAAACGTAAATAACACAAAAAAGAGCGGCTGAGGCCGCTCTTTTTGCATTTGGTGGTTGTTTTTGTTTGAATAATCATCTAAAACTAGAATACTAAATTTAATAAATGCCAATATTTATTGCGAAGGAAGTTTAAATATTGGTGTGTCATAAAAAGTGAAAAGTAGTAAAAGGTAAAACAATGAATTTACACGAGTATCAGGCGAAATCGCTGTTAAAAAAATATGGTATGCCAGTTCAGGAAGGCATCATCGCTACAAATGCAGAGGAAGCAGTAAAAGCATTTGAACAGCTAGGCTGCAAATTCGCTGTTATGAAAGCACAAGTACATGCCGGTGGGCGTGGAAAAGCTGGCGGCGTTAAAGTCGTTAAGTCAGCTGATGAAGCAAAAGAATATGCTTCGCAAATTATTGGTACTCGTTTAGTTACATATCAAACGGATGCAAATGGGCAACCAGTTAACAGTGTACTCGTTGCAGAAGACGTCTATCCAGTTGAGCGTGAATTGTATTTAGGCGCAGTTGTTGATCGTTCATCACGTCGTATTACTTTCATGGCTTCTACTGAAGGTGGTGTCGAAATTGAAAAAGTCGCTGAAGAAACTCCAGAAAAAATTATTAAAGTTGAAGTAGATCCATTGGTTGGCTTACTTCCTTTCCAAGCTCGTGAAGTCGCTTTTGCTTTAGAGCTGAAAGATAAACAGATTAATCAATTTGTTAAAATTATGTCTGCAGCTTATCAAGCGTTCGTAGAAAATGATTTCGCATTGTTTGAAATTAATCCATTGTCAGTCCGTGAAAATGGTGAAATTTTGTGTGTTGATGCCAAGGTCGGTATTGATTCGAATGCTTTATATCGTTTGCCAGAAGTTTCTGCTTTAAGAGATAAATCGCAAGAAAATGAGCGTGAGCTCAAGGCATCTGAGTTTGACCTTAACTATGTTGCTTTAGAAGGTAATATTGGTTGTATGGTGAATGGAGCAGGTCTTGCAATGGCAACCATGGACATCATTAAACTCTATGGTGGTCAACCAGCAAACTTCTTGGATGTAGGTGGTGGCGCAACCAAAGAGCGTGTAATTGAAGCATTCAAGATCATTTTAGCGGATCAGTCAGTACAAGGTGTGCTGATCAATATCTTCGGTGGTATTGTGCGTTGTGACATGATTGCTGAAGCAATTATTGCAGCGGTTCAAGAAGTAAATGTAACAGTGCCTGTTGTTGTTCGCTTAGAAGGGAATAATGCAGAACTAGGTGCAAAATTACTTGATGAATCTGGTCTTAAACTAATTTCTGCAAACGGCTTATCTGATGCCGCAGAAAAAATTGTTGCTGCAGTAAAAGCATAAGGAGTATCAATCATGAGCGTATTAATTAATAAAGACACTAAAGTATTGGTACAAGGCTTTACGGGTAAAAATGGTACATTCCACTCAGAACAAGCTTTGGCTTATGGTACTAAGGTTGTGGGCGGTGTGACTCCAGGTAAAGGCGGTCAAACTCATTTAAATCTACCTGTATTCAATACAATGAAAGATGCAGTGAAAGAGACTGGTGCTGATGCATCGGTCATTTACGTTCCTGCACCATTTGTATTGGATTCTATCGTTGAAGCAGTTGACTCTGGCGTTGGACTGATTGTTGTTATCACTGAAGGTGTACCAACCATTGATATGCTGAAAGCGAAACGCTATCTAGAAACCAATGGAAATGGCACTCGCTTAGTGGGTCCAAACTGTCCAGGTGTTATCACGCCGGGTGAATGTAAGATTGGTATTATGCCAGGACATATTCATCAGCCAGGACGAATCGGTATTATTTCGCGTTCTGGTACGTTGACCTATGAAGCTGTTGCACAAACTACGAAGTTAGGATTAGGTCAATCAACGTGTATTGGTATTGGTGGAGATCCAATCCCTGGTATGAATCAGATTGATGCTTTGAAACTGTTCCAAGATGATCCAGACACAGATGCAATTATTATGATTGGTGAGATTGGTGGTACAGCTGAAGAAGAAGCGGCAGAATATATCCAATCAAATGTGACCAAACCCGTTGTTGGTTATATTGCTGGTGTGACTGCACCGAAAGGTAAGCGAATGGGTCATGCTGGTGCTATTATTTCAGGTGGTAAAGGCACGGCAGAAGAAAAATTCGCTGCGTTTGAACGTGCTGGAATGGCATATACACGTAGCCCAGCTGAACTTGGTTCAACGATGCTAGAAGTACTTAAAGAAAAAGGTCTAGCTTAATGCTTTAAGTAAAAAAGCCTCCTGAGTGGAGGCTTTTTTTCATGCATAATAATAAGATATAGAAACGTAAAATTAATATGATTCAAAATTTAAAACTTTATTTACAAGCTTTGATGATTTTTTCTATTTCTGCTGTTCACGCGAATTCTTTGGATTATGATGAAAATACGAATGATCAAAATCTCATTTTTAATTTTTTTGAAGTTCAGCAAGAACTTCACTATGAGCCTGCTATAGAAGATTTAAATAGTGAACAGACCAAGATTGCAGAATTAAATGAGAAAGAATATTCGAGATTTGATGTATTGACGCATTCAATTTTTCAATCTGAACGTATTCAATTTTTTAATTTCACGGCTTTTGATCGGAATGAATTGAAGAATAAACTCGATACAGGTCATTTTGACTTATCAAATCTGGAACAATTAAGCATTACGTTTGGATACGGTGTTGAGTATTTACTGAAAGAGAATCAAACGATAGGGTACGAGTTTTTATCCTCATTTCCCTACGATCGAGGCAGATTGATTCGGATTTTTTGGAATCAGACATTTTAAATGTCTAATCTATTTTTTGATAAAGGCCTGATTTAACTGTTCCAGCTTTGGTTTCTTTTATGAGACGCCATGAAGAAGGTAGATTAAGTGATGACAATGGTTGATCGGCTTCGACATAAATAAATGCATCTGCTTTGAGTTTTGGGTTAATCAATGAAGCTAACTCCTCCCAAAGATTTAAACTATAGGGAGGATCTAAAAAAACTACATCGAATTGATTGTTTGAAAGTTGTTTTAGCGCGATCTGGGCAGTGCTTTGAATCAGTTTTGCATTATTCACATTTAAAAGCGCTAAGTTTGATTTTAAAAATTTATTTTGCTCTAAATTAGGTTCGATCATCGTGACATGAGCTGCCCCTCGAGATAGCGCTTCAAAACCTAATGCACCAGATCCAGCGCAAACATCTAGCACCTGCGCTTGTTGAATATCCCACATTAGCCAATTAAATAAAGTTTCGCGTACACGATCTGGTGTTGGTCTTAAACCCTCAATAGTGGCAAAAGGTAATACACGGCGTTTCCATTCACCACCAATGATGCGGAGTTGATTTTTCATTTATTGACTCGTGTTATGTTGAGTGTCAGTGTTTGCATTCGTTGCATTCGTTGCATTCGTTGCATTCGTTGCATTCGTTGCATTCGTTGCATTCGTTGCATTCGTTGCATTCGTTGCACTGTTGCTGTTACGTGATGCTTGAAGTTCACGAGGAAGTGCATTCGGATCGGCTGACAAATTGGTAGATCCGCTAGGTAATTCACCAGGCTTAATGCCTGCTGTCATTAGGCCGCCACTGACACCATGATTCATCGGCTTTATTGGTTTACGATCACGATGGAGTAACCAATAATCCAATACAGGTCGTGCGAGTGCGGTTGCTCCTGAACCTCCACGACCATTTTCCCATATTACTGCAATGGCTATTTCTGGATTGTCGGCAGGGGCGAAGCCTACAAATAAGCCGTGATCGAGTTGACGTTCAGTTAATAAAGCTTCGTTATACTTTTTACCTTGCGCAATACTCTTGACCTGAGCGGTACCTGTTTTACCCGCAATTTGATATTGCAGTCCACCACGAATCCCTTTACCTGTTCCAGATTGGATCACATCCACCATGGCATCACGCATCTTAATCCAATCTTCATCAGTACCATTGAAGGCAATTTTATAATCTGGTGCATTGTGGACTTTGAATTGCTTTGTGCCTTTGGTTTCACGCAATACGTGCGGTGTAACATGGGCGCCATGATTTGCGGTAATTGCAGTTGCCATCGCGAGTTGTAAAGGGGTAGAAGTGAATGCACCTTGCCCAATACTGACTGAGATTGTTTCACCTTTGAGCCATTTAGAATTGCGAGTACGCATTTTCCATTCTGGCGAAGGATACAAGCCTGTACTTTCGCTAGGAAGGTCTACACCCGTTTTCTCACCAAATCCAAACTGACGCATCCATGTGTTCATACGATCAATCCCCATCTGGTAAGAAAGAACGTAATAGTAAGTATCACAAGAGACAACAATGGATTTATGCATATTGACTACACCATGCCCCGTTTTTTTCCAGTCGCGGAATTTGTGAGAGTCTCCTGGTAAGTGGAAATAACCTGGATCTGAAATAGCAGTTGACCAATCGACAATACCGTAGTGAATACCCCCTAATGCAGCCATAGGCTTAATGGTAGAACCTGGTGGATAGGTCCCTTGAACTGCGCGGTTATACAACGGCTGATCTAAATTGTCACGCAGTGCACTATAGTCTGTATGACTGATACCAGTCACGAATAAATTGGGGTTGAAACTCGGACTCGAAACGAGTGCCAAAATTTCACCTGTACGTGGATCCATTGCAACAATTGCACCACGACGCCCCGCAAGTTGCTCAGCAGCTACTGTTTGGAGACCATAATCAAGTGATAAATAGAGGTCATTACCGCGTACAGAATCTTTACGCCCTAATTTCCGTAAGACATTACCAAATGCATCTGTCTCAATAGATTCAAAGCCAGGTGAACCATGCAACAGGTCTTCGTAAAATTTTTCTACGCCAATTTTACCGATCAGGTTAGTGCCTGCGTAAGCATCTTTATCAATGCTTTTAAGTTCTTTATCATTAATACGACCGACATACCCAATAACATGGGCAAATAATTCACCATGTGGGTAATAACGCGTCATTTGGGTTTCAATGGAAACACCAGGAAATTTAAACTTTACTTCGCTAAATTTAGCGATATCTGTTTCAGTTAAGTTTAGTTTAAGCGTTACACGTTCAGTCTTTTTTGCGGTTTTTACACGACTCATGAAGCGTTCAATGTCTTCTTCGCTCAAGTCAATAATCTTTCTAAGGCGTTCTACAGTGTCTTCAATATCAGGCACATCCGCTTTACTTAATGTAGCCGTAAAAACTGGATAATTGTCAGCCAGTAGAATGCCGTTACGATCAAAAATATAACCGCGGGCAGGGGAAATCGGTTGTAAACGAATTCGGTTTTTGTCCGATGCATCTTTAAACTGGTCGTAATGCACAATTTGCAAATAAGCATATCGAGACAATAGAACAAGTAAAAAAAAGATTACCACGCAAATAGCAAACACCACTCGACTACGAAAAATTCGCTTTTCTTGTTGTACATTCTTCAGTGGGAACTGCTGCTTCATAGATCTTTACTTTTTTGCGGGTAAAAGCTGACTTTATATCAAAGTATTTTAACTCAGATTGACTATAAAATTTGTAAAATTAATAAATAGTTCGTATGTTATAAAAATTAAAATTTGACCAAATAGACACTAATTTTAAAGCTTGTTGTATATAAGAACGAAAATTATTCTGTTAAAGTCGAATCACTATGGATGAATAATAATATTGTTCTCAGTTTGAGAGAATGGAGAAAATAATGAGAAAAATCGTTTCCTTTGCTGTCATGATGTGGGTAGGGAATTTAGCATACGCAGATTTTTCATCGTTTTATCCTGAAGCAAAATTGAAACCAGAACAATTTTCTAAAATAAATGTGGGTGCTGGTGTTACACAACGGTTAGCGCATGGGAATTTAGAATACGTCACTCCATACGGTATTGGATACGGAAAGCTTGGCGCTTTCTTAAATGACGAACACGATGTGGGCGCTCAAGTCGGTTTTCGTTATCCAATAATTCTCGGAACTAAGGACTTAAATGGATTTTATTTAGGTGCATTTGCTGGTCATCTAAAATCAAAAACAGTCAATGGTGAAAAGGAATCTCAACTCGGTGGTGGTATAGATTTATCTTATGTCATGCTGAATAAAGAAAGAATTAGTACATTTAGTGTAGGGATAAAAGCAGGAGAGGAAATCACGCAAGGAAACCAAGTGATTTTTGAAACTAAACCAGAACTACAGTTTGCTTACACCTTAAGTGTAGGATTTTAGAAAACTTTATGGTTTTATACCTCAAGTTCGACTGCAATTAGATATATGAATATGAGAGTCATGAATGTTTGGATATGTGAGTGATTTGTGGCAAGCCTTCGTCAATCGACCTGATTTTTATGCAGTACTGAGTATTATCCCAGTAACCGCATTTGTGACTTGGGCTCACGTCTGGATGGCACTCAAGATGGTGTTTTATCCAATTAAGTTTTGGGGTTTTCACTTAGGTCCGCTTCCGGTGGGATGGCAAGGAATTGTTCCACGTAAGGCAGGACGTATATCGGGTATTATTACCGACAATACACTATCAAAACTTGGCTCCTTACGAGAGTTCTTAGATGCGATGGATCCCGAGGATACTGCTCGTATCATTGGTGAACAGGTTGGCTTTGAGTTAGAGCACTTAATTGATGAAGTGATGATGGATCGCAATGCGGTTCTATGGGAAAACTTACCTTACTCAATCAAGCGACGTATTTATGCGCAAGCACATAAGCAACTTCCAAATGTTTTGAAAGAGCTCGTAACCGAATTAACTTTAAATGTTGAGTCGCTCGTGGATATGCGTGCGATGGTAGTGAGTCAAATGGAAGGCGACCGTCAATTGATGGTCAATATGTTCCTAAAAGTGGGTCAAAAAGAAATTAACTTCATTTGGCATATCAGTGCATTAATCGGTATGTTCTTTGGTATCTTCCAAATGATCGTTTGGTTTGTCGTGCCTTGGCATTGGACTGTACCATTCTGGGCAGCAATTTGGGGATTTTTAACAAATTGGATTGCAATTTGGATGGTATTTAATCCAGTTGAACCACACTATATACGTTATCCACAATTCTTTGAATTAACGAAAGATCGTAAATTCCCTTGGATAAAACCTGTCATTCCACGCATTGGTTCTTATAATATTCAAGGTGCGTTTATGAAGCGCCAAGAAGAAGTATCTGATGTATTTGCCCGTGTAGTGACTGAAGATTTGATTACATTGAAATCTATTATGATGGAAATGATGTATGGTGGAAAAAAAGACAAAACACGCCGTATTGTTAAACGTCATATCAATGAAATCATGGAAACACCATTGGTTCGTACATCATTACAGCTATCTTTAGGTCCAAAAGAGTATGCAAAACTCAAGACAGACTTGATCGATCGCTCAATTGAAATTACGATGGTGCCTGTATGCGACCCAGCTTTTAATGCGAGCCGCGCACAGAAAATCTATCAAATGTTTAAAGAACGTATCCGTGAATTAACGCCGCGCGAGTTTCAAAATCTATTACGTCCTGCATTCCAGGAAGACGAATGGATCTTAATTGTGCTAGGTGGGGTAACAGGTTTCTTCGCGGGTCTGATTCATTTATTTGTGGCTTTCTTATAAATAGATGCTGGATTGGTGCCTACCAAAGACATTAACCAAGTATCGTCGATATAGTTAAAATGAGGATGTTTATTTATGCGCATTATATTACTCGGACCACCTGGAGCAGGTAAAGGTACTCAAGCTCAGTTGATCTGCAAGCGCTACAATGTCCCACAAATTTCAACCGGTGATATGCTCCGTGCTGCAATTCGTGAAGGAACTGAACTCGGTCTACAGGCAAAATCTGTAATGGACAATGGTGGTCTAGTTTCTGACGAACTGATTATTGGTCTGGTTAAAGAGCGTATTGCACAACCAGATTGTGCAAATGGTTGTATCTTTGATGGTTTCCCTCGTACGATTCCTCAAGCTGAAGCTTTGGAAAAAGAAGGCATTGATATTGATCACGTGATCGAAATTGATGTGCCTGATGAAGAAATCGTTAAACGCTTATCGGGTCGTCGCCAACATCCAGCATCAGGTCGTGTTTATCATATCGTCTACAACCCACCAAAAGTGGAAGGTAAAGATGATGAAACTGGTGAAGATTTAGTTCAGCGTCCAGATGACCAAGAAGAAACAATTCGTAAGCGCTTAGGTTCGTATCATACTGAAACTGAACAGTTAGTTGGCTTTTACCAAGGGCGTGCAGCTTCAGGTGAAAATGCGCCAACGTATGATAAGTTGAATGGACTTCGTCCTATTGAAGAAGTTCAAAAAGAACTTTTTGCAATTTTAGATCAAACTAAATAACCATTATTCAGCTTTGACAAAAAAGAAGCCCTAAGTCATATTAGGGCTTCTTTTTTATGATGTGAAGGTAAACAAGTGCAAAATATTGCCATTATTTTATTGATGCTTGCATGCTTGGCAGTATTGTCTTTTTTGGTATTTATAAGTTTTAAATTACTTCGCGATAGTCAAAAAAAGATGAAATTAGATAAAGAGAAAAAAGATCAAAAAAAATCTCTTGATCGTTAAACCTGTTTTAAATCGATCTGTCTTGTCGCGCCATATTCGAAACGTTCAGGCCAGTTGCACACATCACTCACAACACACTCATTGCACTTTGGCTTCCGCGCAATACAGCAATAACGTCCATGTAAAATTAACCAATGATGAGCGTCTACAATAAACTCTTTTGGAATCACTTTAACTAGACGGTGTTCAACTTCGAGTACATTTTTTCCTACCGCAAGTCCAGTACGATTACCTAATCGAAAGATGTGGGTATCAACGGCCATGGTTGGTTGACCAAAAGCGGTATTTAATACCACATTTGCAGTTTTTCGACCTACGCCCGGAAGTGCTTCTAAATCAGCACGGTTGTGAGGAACAATACTGTTGTGTTGTTTAATCAATATTTCACAAGCTTTGATGACATTTTCAGCTTTAGAGTTATAGAGACCTATTGTTTTAATATAAGATTTTAATCCTTCTACACCTAAGGCATAGATTGCTTCAGGTGTGTTTGCTACAGGGAAAAGCTTATCTGTGGCCTTATTTACGCTTACATCAGTGGCTTGTGCTGATAAGGTCACAGCAACTAACAACTCAAAGGGTGAAGAATAATTCAGCTCTGTTTTAGGGTTTGGGCGTTGAGCTCTTAATCTTTCAAAAAAAATTTGAATTTGGTTTTTTGTCATGTTTTTTACAGTTTTAGGTGTTTTAACGTTCATTTAAACACCCTCAATTGAATTGAGTTTTTCATATAAAGTATTGAGTTGCTCTTGCTTATCGACACTCTCACGTACAGCAAGTTGTTTTTCAAGCTTTTTAATTTGTGTACGTAATTTGGCAAGTTCGATTGTAGATTTTGCATCTAATGTCTTATGAAGTGCTGTTTTTTTTATCGTTTGAATAGTAGGTACTGATTGTAATTGTTTTGAAAATTGAGCAAAAAGCGCAGTATCAATTTCAGCTTTAACGACAGGACCTTTGCGATGAAGACTGCGATTTTCCTCACGTTGAATATGAGCATAATAACGATTTCTAAGATCATTTTGTTCTAGGATGCGGGCTTGCTCATTTGGTATGGGCTGTAAATCTTCAACAAGATCGATACAGTCAACTGGACAAGGTGGTATACATAATTCGCATCCAGTACAAAGATCAGTTAACACAGTATGCATTAACTTTCCTGATCCAATGATGGCATCTACAGGGCAAGCACTAATGCATTTAGTGCAACCAATACACTCGTCTTCACGTATGATCGCTTTCATACGCTGTGGGCGACCATCAGATTGAATTGGCCAAACGCTTTCTTCAGCTTTAAGCTTAGGGCGATTCAGTAAGTGAGCAATTGCGTCAGCAACAGGTTGACCGCCAGGGACACATTTATTCGCGTCTTCTCCTTCTACAATAGCTTTAGCATAAGGTAAACAACCATCACGGTGGCCACATAGACCACATTGGGTTTGAGGTAGGAAAGCATCAACTTGTTGTATCAATGAGATTTGTGCGTGCATGTGCGTTAAAACTTAATCAAGCGAAAAGGAGATCATAGGTGCGAAATATGAATGATTTTAACATGATTAGTGTTAGTTTGGGGTGCGCTGTTATGGGTCATTTATCGCGCAATAAAAGCGCCGAATAAGCATTAATTCATAATTAAAAGTAATGAATTTGATAATTTAAAATTATTAAATACTATAATTAAGTAATTGAAATTAAAAAAATATTAAAAAAAATTATGAAAACTATTGTACAGTGCCTGTAAAAGATATTTAATACTTTGCGCCAAAACTTATCAATATATTGAAATTTTGACCAATTTTGATCCATTTTCTGCTGAGGATTAAGCGTTGAAATACAACAGCCTTAACGACTTCCTAGACTACGTTAAAACACGTGATGCACATCAACCAGAATTTCTTCAAGCTGTTGAAGAGGTGATGACAAGCTTATGGCCTTTTATTGAAAAGAACCCTAAGTATGCAGCTCATGGTTTATTAGAACGTTTAGTTGAACCTGAACGTGCGATTCAATTCCGCGTTTCTTGGGTTGATGATCAAGGTCAAACACACGTTAACCGTGCGTTCCGTGTTCAGTACAACTCAGCAATTGGTCCATTCAAAGGTGGTATGCGTTTCCACCCTTCAGTGAACCTTTCAATCCTAAAATTCTTAGGTTTTGAACAGACTTTCAAAAATGCGTTAACTACACTACCAATGGGTGGTGGTAAAGGTGGTTCTGATTTTGACCCTAAAGGTAAATCAGAAGGCGAAATCATGCGTTTCTGCCAAGCACTCATGATCGAGTTATACCGTCACTTAGGATCTGACACAGATATTCCTGCGGGTGATATTGGTGTTGGTGGCCGCGAAGTTGGTTACATGGCGGGTATGATGAAGAAGCTCAGCAATGACACTTCATGCGTATTTACAGGTAAGGGTTTAACTTTTGGTGGTTCACTAGCGCGCCCTGAAGCAACTGGTTACGGTACAGTGTATTTCGCTGAGGAAATGCTTAAGACTCGTAACGACAGTTTCAAAGACAAGGTAGTTACAATCTCTGGTTCGGGTAACGTTGCACAGTTTGCTGCTGACAAAGCAATGTATTTGGGCGCAAAAGTTGTTTCACTTTCAGATTCAGCTGGTACTGTATACATTAAAGACGGTTTAACTCCAGAGCTTTTAGCTGAAGTAATGGAGCTTAAAAACGTTCAACGTGGTCGTATCTCTGAGTTTGCAGCGAAGCATGGTTTTGAATATCTTGAAGGGCAACGTCCTTGGGGTATTAAGTGTGATATCGCACTTCCATGTGCAACACAAAATGAATTAGATGCTGATGATGCGGATAAATTGCTTGCAAATGGTGTGATCTGCGTAGCTGAAGGCGCAAATATGCCTTCTACACTTGCTGCAGTTGAAAAATTCGTTGATGCAAAAATTCTATATGCTCCAGGTAAGGCATCTAATGCAGGTGGTGTTGCAACTTCTGGTCTTGAAATGTCTCAAAATGCGCTTCGTTTAGGTTGGTCTTTCGAAGAAGTAGATGAGCGTTTACATGCAATCATGAAAGAAATTCACCGTAACTGCGTAAAATTCGGTACTCAAGAAGATGGTACTGTGAATTATGTAGATGGTGCGAACATTGCTGGTTTCGTAAAAGTTGCTGATGCGATGTTAGCTCAGGGTGTATTCTAAGAATATATTCAAAAATAAAAAAACCGAGGCTTAGCCTCGGTTTTTTATTCTTTATAAAGAACCTTTTACAGCTTCACGCTCTACAGCCATATCAAAAATATAAGCATACTTTGATTGATCTGCAGCAGGATTTTTAATTTCATAACGTTTTACACGAATGATTTGACGTTCATTCGGACTATGTGAAAAACCTTCAATTTGATCGTAGAATAAAGTCCAGTCTTTATCGACTTGCGTTTTAATACCACTATCGTTGTATTTTACTTCTCTGACTTGTAGACAAGTTTGGGGAGCTACACCAGTACATTGTTTAGTTTCTGGCGAAATTTCAAGAAATATGGTTTCACCTTGAGTTTTGTATTTGGTTTCAGGTGTCATTTTACCCGTGAAGATAATCTTTTCACCATTCGGCTGTACCAAAGTCAACGTTGGATTATCACGATCATTTAAATTAAGTACGAAAGGAACAGCAGGTTGGGAAAATAGATTTCCAGCAAAGCGTTCTTGTTCGGCAGCCAAACCATTACATCCCTTCATGGTAGATGCAAGTTGAGCAGCTACAATAGTATTGTTTTTTAGCTCAAACCCGCCAAATAAAGTATTGCAGCTCGTATGAATTGAAAGTTTTTTATCAGCGGTGAAGTTTAAAGTGATTGGTTGAGGCGCATTTTGTGGATTGGCTTGCCATTGGTATGCAGAGAGAGTTTGATCAGCATTTTGTTGTTGAAGCACAGACACAGCTAAATCCCCAGCTTTTTGTAGATCGGAAGTCTGACACGCAGCAAGTGTGATAGGCAAAATAGCCAAGGCAATTAATTTTAATTTCATAACAAGTTTTCTAAATTGTATTGATCAGAAGAAGGATAACGCACGGCATCTAAAAAAATATGGATACATTCTGCACTTTTCAGTATCAAAATGTATCCATTGATCGATGATTAATTCGTGATGGTCATTTAAAAAATGATATTTTATTTTCTCTCAATCAAAGCGATAAATATCCATTCCTAAAGCACCCATGGTAAAACTACTATGTACAATGCTAAAACGATCACCAGTGCCCATAGAGAAAAATAAAGGTGCAAAGTGTTCTATCGTAGGGTGGTTGCGATGAACATAAGGAATCGTATTCCACGCTAAAATAGCAGGATAATCCGAATGAGTGAGCTGCTGCACCACGTAGTTTCTAAAAGTTGATGCCCATTCTGGAACTTCACTCGTTTCACCATGCCAAGCAAGCTCTCTTAAATTATGGGTAATGCTTCCCGAGCCAATTAATAATATTTGCTGATCTCTTAATGGAGCGAGAGCTTGACCAATTTTAAATATCGCTTCAGCAGACATCGTCATAGGTAAAGAGATTTCGACTACGGGGATATCAGCTTCTGGATACATATGTAATAAAGGCATCCATACGCCATGATCACGAGGTCGTGTACTATTGGCATGTGCAGTAATTTGTGCCTCAGCGAATAAATTTAAAACTTGTTCAGCAACATCTGGAGCACCAGGGGCAGGATAGCGAATTTCATAGAGTGCATCTGGGAAACCTCGAAAATCGTGCCATGTTTCAGGTCTAGTGCCCGTACTTACTTCGAGTGCATTGCTTTCCCAATGCGCAGACATGACGATTATCGCTCTAGGTTTGGGCAAATTGAGACTCAAGCGATGTAAAGCTGGACCAACCTGTTCAGGATTCAAAGCCAGCATTGGAGAGCCATGTGATATGAATAAGCCAGGTAGCGTTTGAATAGTCATGAGGGTGGTTCCATTCTTAGATGTATGAGGTGATCATCGCAAATTTTAGAAGTCAGAGTAACCATTTAAATTTGAACATCATGTTGCAAATTCGGAACGATTATCCAGCACGATGGTACGGATGGTTATGATTAATGCTCATGGCACGGTAAAGTTGTTCAATCAACAGAATGCGAACCATAGGGTGGGGTAGCGTTAATTTAGATAAAGACCAGTGCCAAGCAGCAGCTTTACGAACTGCGTCAGAATGTCCATCAGGTCCACCAATCGCGAGCACAACATCATTCCCTTCAAGCATCCAACCTTTCATGGTTTCAGCTAATTTTTCTGTACTAAACTCTTTTCCTCCCACTTCAAGTGCAATTAAAAGTTCATTTCCTTTCAGTGCATTTAAAATGCTATCGCCTTCGATATTACGATATTTTAAAATATCAGCTTCAGAGTCATTCTTTCCGCGTTTCGCCATAGGAAGCTCAACAATTTGAGTTTGTACAAAAGGTTGAATTCTTTTGAAATAATCTTCAAAACCAGTAAGAACCCATGCTGGCATTTTTTGACCAATGGTCAAGATACGAATTTTCATGAAAATGTGTCACTAGAAGTTTCACGATATTATACATTTCAAAGTGATGAATTTATAAATTCAAAAGTTAAAACATAATGGGTTGTTAATTTTGCATCCATTGACATCTTATAAAAAAAGAGAGCCTAAGCTCTCTTTCTTCACTTAAAAGACCGATTAGTGTCGTGCAGATTTTGATTCGTCAACTGCTTTCACAATGGGTGTTTTTACTAATGGTTTGGGCATAGAGGTTAATGCTAGTGGTAAAATTTCATCAATTGATTTTACAACTTTGATATCTAAACCTTCTTTCACATTATCAGGAATTTCGACTAAATCGCGTGCATTTTCCTGTGGAATAAAGACCATTTTTACACCGCCACGATGCGCAGCCAGTAATTTTTCCTTTAAACCACCAATACGCATTGCACGGCCACTCAAGCTAGTTTCACCAGTCATTGCAATATCAGGTCGAATCGCAATGCCAGTAAACGCTGAAACTAATGCTGTCGTCAAAGCAAGACCAGCTGAAGGACCATCTTTAGGCGTAGCGCCTTCAGGTAAGTGCACGTGAATATCGGTTTCTTCAAAGCGAGTAGAATCGATACCCAAAGCATCAGCTCGTGTACGCACTACGGTCATCGCTGCAGTAATAGACTCCTTCATAACATCACCTAAAGAACCAGTGGTTACGAATTTGCCTTTACCTTTCATTGCTGCAACTTCAATTGTAAGTAGTTCACCACCAACCGAAGTCCAAGCTAGACCATTAACACGACCGACATGAGCTTCTTCTTCAGCCATACCAAAATCGAATTTATGTGGCCCTAAGTAGTCAGGTAGATTTGCAGAATTAACTTCAATTTGAAGGTTTTTCGCTTTTTTACTAACCGCTTCTTTAACCACTTTACGTGCGATTTTAGAAACTTCACGCTCTAAACTTCGAACACCAGCTTCACGTGTATAGCGTTGTACGATATCTCGAATCGCTTCTTCATGTACACTCAATTCCTTAGCACGTAAGCCATTATTCTTGATTGCTTTAGGTACTAAGTAACGCTCAGCAATGTTGATTTTCTCTTCCTCTGTATAACCAGGAAGGCGAATGACTTCCATACGATCTAACAAAGCTTCAGGAATATTCATACTGTTTGCAGTACAAATAAACATGACTTCAGATAAATCAAGATCAAGATCAAGATAGTGATCGTTGAATTTGTGATTCTGGGAGGGATCAAGCACTTCTAACAAGGCAGATGCAGGATCACCACGATGATCTTGAGCCATTTTGTCAATTTCATCGAGTAGGAATAAAGGGTTTTTTACACCGACTTTAGAAAGTGATTGCACAATCTTACCTGGCATCGCACCAATATAAGTTCTGCGATGTCCACGAATCTCAGCCTCATCACGAACACCACCAAGTGCCATTCGAACGAATTCGCGACCTGTTGCATTAGCTACAGACTCACCTAATGAGGTTTTACCTACACCAGGAGGACCTACGAGACACAATACTGGTCCACGTAGTTTTTTTACACGTGACTGAACAGCAAGATATTCAACGATACGTTCTTTAACTTCATCCAAACCATAATGATCAGCATCAAGAATATCTTGAGCTTTAGCAAGATTGATACTTACTTTGCTCGCCTTATTCCATGGTGTATCTAATATAGTTTCGATGTAATTACGAACTACGGCTGCTTCACTCGATGCAGGCTGCATTGCTTTGAGCTTACGGAATTCACCTTCTGCTTTTTTACGAACATGCTCAGGAAGATCCGCTTCAGCTAAGCGTTTTTCTATCTCAGCAATGTCATCTTCAGCACCGCCATTCATGTCAGAAAGTTCACGCTGAATAACTTTCATTTTTTCATTTAGAAAATATTCGCGCTGATTCTTTTCCATTTGACGTTTTACATTGTCATGTAAATTTTGCTCAATCTGTTGTTCTTCAGACTGTTGAAGCAAATAAGTCATTAACTCTTGTAAATGAGCTTCAAATTCATCGTGTTCGAGGAATTTTTGTTTCACTTCAATGTTTAACGGCACGCGTGTAGCGACAAAGAACATGAGTTGCAATAAATCATCGATTTTATTTGCAGCATTAATTAACTCACGCGCATTACGTAGTTTCGCTTCAGCGTATTGGCTGAAAAGACCACGCAATTCTTCGAGGCGAGTTTGTTGAGTTGCCGACTCCATACGGATCGTCATTGGGCTAAGGCTGTGTTCAGCTTCTAAATAATCGTTTTGATCGTAAATATTAATCAATTTAGAGCGATAAATACCCTCGATTAAAACCTTAATGCAGTTTTCATCGTTTTCATGATTTACGACTTGTACAATCTTCGCGACAGTACCGTATTGATATAAATTGTCGTGATCAATTTCTTCTGTAAGAGAATCTTGTTGAGCTACTACAAAAACTAAATTGTCACTGTTACGAGCTACATCAACTGCTTTAATCGATTTTTCACGGCCGACAAAAAGCGCAATTTGCATGTGGGGATAAACCACAACATCACGCAAAGCTAATAGCGGTAACACGCTAGGGGTCTGAAGTTCTAAGTTTTCTTCATTCATAATAATATCAGTCATGAGCACTCCTAATGAGTGACAACGGTGTTGCCATATTTTTATAGTGATGTGTAATTTAAAAAATACAAGGGTGAAAATCGATAAAATTCGATTTATTTCTACTAATCTTGATAAATTCAGTTGGATTTAGGGTGAATTAATATTCTTCGTTTGAATTTTAATCGTTTTCTAGGGGTGATTAACTCATCTAATGGCTGATCCCAAGGTTGGCGCTTTAAAGGATCTAAGATTAATTGAAAGTCATGCGCTAAACCGATGCGATAGGGGTGATTGCTCGCATGCTTTAACGTTCTATCATAAAAGCCACCTCCCATACCCATACGTGTTCCATGATAATCACAGGCTACTAGGGGCATCAACAGTACATCAATTTGTTTTACATTTTGCCCCAATCTATGCATAGGCTCATACATTCCCAATTTATGTTTAGTAAAACGTTTATTTAGATATTGATGCTTTGAAATTGGAACCCATTTTAAAGTTGAATCAAGTCTGGAGACTTTTGGGAGATAAACGACTTTATGCTTTGAAAAGCAATGCATGATTAGGATATGTGTTTGTATTTCACCGAATGCATCTAAATAAATCCCAATTTTTTGTGCAGATTTAAATTTAGAGTGAGATTTGATTTTTGACAAAACCTGAAAAGCAGAACGTCGTTGCGTAAAAATTGAGAGGTGTCTTCTACGAGAGCGTAGAGTTTTTCTTAAAAGTTGTGTTTGCAACTGCATTTCAAACTGTACCAATCTAAGTGCATGTGTAAGGGTAAGTAGTTTATCGATTTTTACTCAGGTTTAATCAACCTGATTTGAATATTTTCGATAGTATATTTTTCATTTACTCTAGGTGTAACAAATAAAAGATTGGGGTCAATTTAATTTTTAATTGAAGCCGATAAGCTGAACTCTATCAGATCAATGAAGCTCTGATTATAAAGAATAGAAAAGGGAACGATAATGAAAAATAAAAAATACGGTATTCTATTTAAAAAGAGCAAGCATGCTTATCGTATGGTTATGCTCACGACAGTAATTAGTCTTTCTGGTCTAATCACAAATCATGTAAATGCTCAAACTAGCTCTAAGTTGGATTTATCACTGTCCAGCCATTCTGTGAATAAAATAAAAAAACTACTGAATGATTCAAAAGTTTGGCAACAGATTCCGAAACAAGTCACCTTATGTGTGTATTCACCGAGCGGTGCTCATGGTGAAGCATTTGAGCAGGCGACGAGCTATATGAGTGAATTACCACGAATTTCTAAAGTTGCTCAAGATTTCGGCGTGCAAATGACTGTCAATCGTACGGCTAAGCTACAAATGCAGATAGATTTGAATTATCCAAAATTAAAGCAAAAAACATCCACTGAAGTTAATTTAAAAGTCTATACAGATGAACGGGTTTTAACTGAAGACTTTAGAAGTAAACGTTGTGATGGTGCTGGAATAAGTAATTTACGTGCTAAGCAATTCAACTCCTTTGTTGGAAGTATTGATGCAATAGGTGCAGTTCAAAACTATAAACAACTGACTAAAGTGATTCAGCTGTTAGCAAGACCTGAATTTGACTCGAAAATGGTCAATAAGGATTATGAGGTTGTCGGTATTGTGCCTTTAGGTGCTGCTTATATAATGGTAAATGATCGTAAAATTGATACTTTATCTAAAGCAGCTGGGAAAAAAGTCGCTGTAATGAGTTTTGACGCAACCCAAAAAAAATTAGTCCAAAATGTTGGTGCTCAACCAGTTACAGTGGATTTAACTTCGGTAGGCGGGAAATTCAACAATAAGGAAGTTGATATTATCGCAGCGCCTGCAATCTTATTTGAACCTTTAGAACTCTATCGTGGAATGACAAGCAAGGGCGAGGTACGAGGCGCAATTATTCGTTTTCCACTCGTTCAAGTAACGGGTACATTGATTATGCATCGAAATAAATTTCCTGCTGGAATGGGGCCTATAGCAAGGGAGATTATTTCCAAGCAATTAACACCGGCTTATAAATTTATTGATCAAACTGAATCTAAAATTGATCCTAAATTTTGGATGAATATAAGAGATGCTGAGAAACCTGGATATTTGAAAATTATGCGCGAAGCTAGAATTCAGATGACAAAAGAAGGGTATTACCATCCTGAAATGATGTCTATCCTTAAAAAGATTCGATGCAGTGATGATCCTAAAAATTATGAGTGTGCGCTTCATGATGAGTAATTATTAATCTAAAAAATAGATGGTTTTTATAATTTTAATCGGTTTTATTTGTTTTTAGCCATGCTTTAAATTATTCACATCTAGGTTAAAGAGTAAATGTGAGATGAAAACTTTTATCGCAGTAGTTACTTCTACTTTGATTGTAAGTGCATGCGCATATGATCCAGTAAATTATGAGCAGCTCAGAATGTCAGAAAATGCTCAACATATGAAATTAAATGGTTAAAAAAAGCCCCCCAGATGGGGGCTCATTGTTTATTTACCAGTGATTTCAATCCATTTCATTTCAATAGGTTGTTTTTGATTGAATGAAACCATAGCAGTATTTGATTTATCTTTTGTTTGAGTTATATCAATTCGTTGGTAAAATCTGTCAAAAATTGTTAATTGGCCAGAGGCTTGAGGATAGGGTTGATCTGAAAATATGATTTTTTCAAATACAAAAGGAGTACTGGTATAAAAATTAAAATTATATGAAAAATCTTCACCATAAGGTTGACCAATAATATTGCCTTGAGTGGTAAGTATTTTTTTATCAGTGCGGATAACAGAGTAAATATAATCACTTAAGCCAAGATATTCTTTACTTTCTAATGTTTCTGAATCTAAGATTTGATAACTAAAAGCTTTATTAATTTCGTAAGAATAATCACCTGAGGTTTCACCACGTAATGTAATTTCACCGTTAACTAAATAGTCATCCTTATCTTTAAAGTCTAAAGGATTATATAAAGCATTATTGAATTTTAAAGTTTTAATATTATCCTTTTCAGTCAATGAAATGCTGCCTGATTTGAATTTATTTACACCAGCATTTGGGCAATAACTACCTGGGTTAGTTGGCGTTACTTGTACAGTATTTGCATCTAATTTGGTTTCAGTAGTACACGTAATATTTCTGTATTTTGCAAGTGATACGCCTTGATCGAAGATCTCAACGAGTTTAGCATCCGATCTCAATATAAGTTGATCACCAAACATTTCACCTATAGCTTGGCTTAAGGCTTTATTATATTTGCTATCAATTTCATTTAAATTATCATTAGTGCCTAATAAATCACTTAAAAATGAAGGTTTTTGGAAAGGCACAAACTCACTTGAAAGTTGATTTGGATAAATTGTTTTGTCTGGTACATTTTGAGGCTTATCATCACCACCACCACCACATGCTGTTAAGAGTGTAGCAATACCCGCAACCCCAGCCAATTTTGCTAATTTAGACATATTCTCTTCCTTTAAATATAAATCTATTCTCATTGTTTATAATGTTTGACTAATAATATGAAGTCTTTAAACAATAAGAAGACATTAAAATGAAATACTTTTTGTGTAATTTCTATTATGGGGAATAATAATTTAAATTTTAGAAAAGTTACTAGGTCATTATTAACCAAATTTACAAATAATATGTCAATTTTTTTATATTGTTAAATATATATAAAGCAATAGGTTTAAATAATTAAATAATATTGAGAGTTAAGTATATTTGTTTTAGATTAGTGTCTAATAAGTTGTTTATAGTGAAAATAATGTGATAGAAATCAAAAATTATTAATATTGATTATTAATTTGGGATAAAGCGCAAGGATATTAGGATATTTATTCAAAAATAAGAAAAAAGAGAAAATAAAGACTCCGGAGATGCCGCTGCATGTGTCGTTACCCTGAACCCGACGAGTTCAAGGTGGACGCGACGTATACTTGCTGGGTTTCCCACTCGTGGTGGGCATACGCTCTAAATATACAGAACACAATCCATAAGTTTAAGTATCGGCAGGGGAATAGACCCGCTGGCGAACATCCCAGAGTTAAATTAAGTATAACGAAATGAGTGAGATTGGCAAACCTTGGTGTACCCATTATTTGCGTGATAATTCACTCAGTAAAACTGACTGTGCAAACTTAGATCAAATTTATACAGTTTTTTCAACGTCTTCCAAGATTGTTGCAAGTAAGCGTTCACAATGAGAATATTCTTGTAAGGATTTGTTCATTGTTAAAACTTCTTGCATAAGCTCTAAAGCCACCATGATAACGAGCTTATTGTGTTCTACGTTAGGTGCTTTTCTACGAAATTCTTGAAATTTCTCATTCAGCAAATCACCAGCACGTTGTAAATCATCTTTCCGATCTTGAGTGGTTGAAAGTCTAAATGTTTGTTCAATTAGTCTTAACTCGACTGTAACGACTTCAGACATAATTATGCTTCCTCATTTTGTTCAGCCGGATTTTCTAATTGTTGGATTTCTTGGGCATGATGATCTTGATCAGTACCTAAAATGGCCAATCGTTGAATGATTTGCTCAACCTTAGTTTTAGCGAGTTCATTTTTTTTGATTAAACGTTGATTTTCAGCCTTCAATTCATCAATTTCTTTTTGAGCTTGACGTTGTTCAGCCAACATTTTTTCTTTGATGACTCTCAACTCATTCCTTTCAGCCAAGATTTCCTGAAATCTATTTTTTAAATCAGTGCAACTCTTTTCTAAACGACTATAACGTTCTGCTAAAGCAGTAGCATCTTGATTTAAAGTTTTATAAATACCATCCAATTGATTGTATTTGTCATTTAGACTTTCAATCTGTTCTTGCTTTTGAGTGATGACGCTATTTTTTTGAGCAGTTTGAGTTTGATGAGTTTCCTGAAGTTCTTTCTGCTTAGCTTCAAGAGAACTATTCATTTGTTCGGTTTCGGACAAACGATGTTTAAGCGTGCCTAAATGCGTTTGTAAACGCTGTAATTGTTCTAACATAACGAGGTCGCGTAGTTTCGCAATCAAAGGTAATATATACAGAAGTATAGAGATTGGAAAAGCGAATGCAAGACGATATTTCAGGTTGGACAGATTGGAACCAACAATTCGGTTCAATTGAGGAAATTACTAGTCCTAGTGAGTTACATGGTCTACTTACAGGTATTGTTTGTGTAACTGAACCGCCATCTCATGAGGAGTGGATACAAATTTTGTCTACATTGAATGTGCCTCAATTAGAACCTACTGCGCTTAATTTACTGGCTGAGGAATCTGAAGATGTTTCGCATGCTTTATCAGAAGATGAATTAGATTATTTACCCATTTTGCCTGATGATGAACATGTATTGTCTGAGCGTGTTCAAGCTTTAGCAGATTGGTGTGCAGGAGTGGTATTGGGGTTTGGATTAGCGTCTGGGCATATTCGTGCTGATGAAGCTGAGTTGATTGAACACTTGCAAGATATTGCAGCAGTCGAGTTTGAAGATTCTGATAATGATGAAGAAGGTGAAATTAGCTATCAAGAACTTTATGAATTTGTTCGATTAATTCCAGTGAGTTTATCTGTTGGACGAACCAAGATTGCTGTTGAAGAAAGCTCATTACTGAAACATGTAAAACCAACAATTTCGAAAAAAAATGAGCAAAGTGTCGTTGAGATGTTTACACCTCATCGACCAAGTTGATTACATTTAATCAAGAGTACTACTTAACATATAAGTAGTACTGTATTTTCTTAAATTAAATAGTATAAGCTGCAGAAAAGATATGAAACTTACTCAATCAGATTTTCAAAAACGACGTGATCAATTAGCCGCTGAAATAGGCCTAAGAAGCATTGCAATTATTGCAACACGTGAAGAAATGTTTAGAAATCGTGATGCTGATTATAAATATCGCGCTGATAGTAGCTTTTTTTATCTAACGGGATTTGCAGAGCCTGAAGCAGTTGCTGTAATTGAAACATTTGATACTGAAGAAGAAGGTTATACCTACAGTTTATTTTGTCGTGAACGCAATCGAGAGATGGAAATCTGGACAGGTTACCGTGCAGGGATTGATGGTGCAGTCGATGATTATGATGCGGATGAAGCTTATGCGATTGATCTACTAGACGAAGAAATCATCGCAAAGCTTCAAGGAAAAGAAAGATTATTTTATAGAATTGGTCAACAAGCCAGTTTTGATGCAAAAATTACAAAATGGATTGCAGAAGCAAGTGGTGAAAGCCGACGTGGTACCGCTGCACCTACACAATTGATTCAGTTAGATACAATTTTAGATGAGATGCGTCTACACAAAGAGCCAAAAGAAATAGAGTTAATGCAAATCGCATCTGATATTTCTGCTCAAGCACATACGCAAGCAATGAAATCTGTACGACCAGGAATGATGGAATATGCTTTAGAAGCGGAGCTGAATTATATTTTTGGTAAAAATGGTTGTGTACCATCGTATAACAGTATTGTGGGTGGTGGTGAAAATGCTTGTATATTGCACTATGTTGAAAATAACAAACAACTTAATGACGGCGATTTAGTTTTAATAGATGCAGCTTGTGAATATGAATTTTACGCGTCAGATATCACTCGGACATTTCCAGTAAATGGTAAATTTAATCCTGAACAAAAGGCGCTTTATAATATAGTGCTTGATGCTCAAATCGCTGCAATAGATGCGGTTAGAATTGGTAACTCTTACAAAGAGCCACACTACGTTGCTGTTCGTATTTTAGTGCAAGGCTTGCTTAATCTTGGAATCATGCAGGGTGATCTCGATGAAATCATTGAGACAGAAGCCTATCGTCAATTTTATATGCATGGAACTGGTCACTGGTTAGGCATGGATGTTCATGACGTAGGGGCATATAAAGTCGATGGAGAATGGCGAACATATCAAGAAGGTATGGTGGTGACCATTGAACCAGGTTTATATATTGCCCCTGATGATGAAACTGTCGATCAAAAATGGAGAGGGATTGGTATTCGCATTGAAGATGATATTGTTGTCACTCAAGATGGACCGAGAAACCTGACTGCTAAAGTAGTGAAAACCATTGAAGATATCGAAGCATTGATGGCAAGTTAACCATTTTCACAAATCTCAAAAGTCGATGGAAACATCGGCTTTTTTTAAATGTCATATTCAATATTGAAAAATGAATTATGGCTTCATCTTCAATAACGCTAATTCATTATAAAAAGTAAAAACTTTATTGTAAGATGAATTTGATTAAGAGTTTATGTGTATGCAGCTATTGCTTGCTTTTATAAGGATCAAAACATGCAACAAGAAGTCATCATTGTCGGTGGTGGAATGGTCGGATTAAGCCTTGCTCTTATGCTGGCTAAAACTAACATTGCAGTGAAATTGTTAGAGGCGATCAGCTATCCTAACTATGATGATGCTAACCTTGCACCATATCATTCAAGTTTTGATGCCCGTAATAGTGCGCTGTCACGTCGAAGCGTGCAAATTTATCAAGAATTGGGAATTTGGGATTCACTGCAACAATATGCAACGCCTATTTTAGAAGTAAATATCACAGAAGAAGGAAGCTTCGGTAAGGCACGTTTAATCGCGGCTCAAGAGAAAGTAGAGAGCTTTGGTCAAGTGATTGAGAATGCATGGCTTGGACGAGTATTGTTATCAGAGGTCAAAAAAAATCCACTCATTGAGTTAATTGATGGTATTCAAGTGACGTCGCTTAAACAGGATGAACATTTAGCTTATATCGAAGCATTAAAAGTGAATGAACTTTTGCAGTTTCAATCCAAGTTAGTCATAGCAGCAGATGGACGTGATTCTTTCTGTCGTAAAGCACTTGGTGTTGGTGCATCAGTGCATGATTATGATCAAGTGGCGATTGTCACTACAGTGCAGACATCCAAACCTCACTCCCAAGTCGGTTTTGAACGTTTCAGCCCACTTGGTCCTTTAGCATTATTACCTTTACCTGGTGAATACCGTCGTTCTGTTGTGTGGCCAGTGCCTAAAGGTACTGAGGGAGAGTGGTTAGGTGATGAAAATGATCAGCATTTTTTAGATGCTCTTCAAAAAACCTATGGCGACCGAGCTGGTAAATTTGAGAAAACTGGTCGTAGATTTAGTTTTCCTTTATCTCAAGTTTTGTCTGAAAAACAAGCAGTAGGACGTGTTGTACTTATGGGTAATGCTGCTCATACCATTCATCCAGTCGCAGGTCAGGGTTTTAATTTGTGTATGCGTGATGCATATGTATTGACCCGATATTTAAAACAACAAGTCATCAAAAATGCCGATTTAGGTGAAGCTGCTGTACTGAAAGAGTATGAAAAATCTCGACTCAAAGATCAGCAACGTGTGATTAAGTTTTGTGATTCTGTGGTGCGAGGCTTTAGTAATCAAAATCCAATTCTAAAATTTGTGCGAAATACAGGTCTAATGTGCTTTGAAAATATTCCAGGTATTAAGCCACTCGTTGCCAATTATGCAATGGGGTTAAAAGCATGAATGATGCTATTTTAGATGTCGTGATTGTGGGTGGTGGTTTAGTTGGTGGATTAACGGCTTTATTGTTGGCTAAAGGTGGAGTTCAAGCGACTGTACTTGATGCAGCACCGATATTGGATCACGAGAAGACCTTAAAATCATTGAATCCTCGTGTACTTGCATTGAGTCAAGCCACTATTCATTTGCTTAAGCATGTTGATGTATGGGGTAAGTTAGCTCGTCAACAACCCTACACGGGAATGCAGGTGTGGAACAAAAATGGCTTTGGTGAAATCAATTTTGGAACATCAGCGCATTCTAAACCTGATCAAGCACAAATATTAGGTTCAATGGTCGAACCAAGTATCTTGAACCTTGCGATTCAGAGCATGATGATCGACCAGATTGATGATTACCGTACTCAGATTCAAGTGAAACGTATTGAGCAAGGAAATGGTTGTTGGATTCTTCATCTCGCTGATCAAACTCAATTGAAAACGAAACTTTTAATTGGTGCGGATGGTGCAAACTCATTCGTACGTGAACAAGCCATGATTGATTTGGATGTTTTGGATTATCATCAGGCTGGTATTAGCTGTGCGATCAAGACGGAACAAGCTCATCAACATGTTGCGAGACAAATCTTCTTAGAAACAGGGCCACTGGCTTTTCTCCCAATGGCAAGTTTAGAAGATCAAGAATATGGTCATTGGCAATCCATTGTATGGACTTTACCAGATGATTATGCAGACGAATTTGCGTCACTCTCAGATGAAGATTTTGTACAATTACTGACACGAGAGAGTCATCATATGTTGGGCAAAGTATTAGCCGCAACGCCTCGAGCAAAATTCCCACTGAAAGCACGAGCTGCTCAACGATATATTAAAAATGGCTTAGCGCTAATTGGTGATGCAGCCCATGTTATTCATCCACTTGCAGGTCAGGGGGTGAATATTGGTTGCCTTGATGCAGCAATTCTATGCGATGCGCTACTTTCGGACTACGCACGTGGCGTTTGGGCTCATGAGCAAACTTTATTGAAATATGAGCATCGCCGTAAATTTCAAAACGATGCCATGATGCATAGTATGTCTATGATTGGGTGGATGGAATCTGCTCCTGTTTTTCCTATTGTTTGGGCGAGAAACTTTGGTTTGAAACAAGTTGAAAATATCAGTGCGTTAAAATCGGCGTTTATGTCGCAAGCGAATGGTTTGAGTCAGCTCAGTAATACAAGATATCAAGTGAATTGAAATCTGATCTAAAAAGAATCATCAGTATATATTTTTTTACCAATATGGTTAAAAAATATACAAATGAGGTGCTTTAGATACTATGCGAACGATAAAGAGCTTGATACATTTCTCTAAAAATCAAAGCACGTTCCAATCAGGTGCGTGAAAACATTGATGGGGAGTTTGAAATGACAGACGCAAATGATTTTGATGACAACGAAGACAGTGTTGTAGACGAAAATGAATCACAAGCAGCAGAAAAAGGTGCGGCCGTAAGTGACGTTACTGTATCTGATGCCGATGTCGCGGAAGCTGAAACATTAACAGTGACAGCTAAACTCAAACAACGTCAGGCACTGGAAGATGAAGTTGCTGCTTTTCTAGCACGTGGTGGTCGTATTACTGAAGTTCCACCTGATGAATCAATAAAAGATTAATAAAAAAAGCACCATCAATATGGTGCTTTTTTTATTTTGCTTAATCATTCGCACCACTGAGCTCTAGCGCGCGTTGATATGCGACTTTCTTTTTGATTCCGGTGAGATCAGCTGCAAGTTGAGATGCTGCTTTTACAGATAAATCTTGCAATAAGCGATTGAGTAATTTATCTAATTCTTCTTGCTGCATGTCTTTTTCAGTGGCTGCTCCAGCAATGACCAGTACAATTTCACCTTTTTGCTGGTGATGATCATTTGCAATAAATGATTGTAAATCTCCAAGGGTCATTTTTTTGATTGTTTCGAAGGTTTTGGTAATTTCACGTGCAAACCCGACTTCACGGTCAGCCCCGAACACAGAGACCATATCCGTTACAGAGTCTAGGATTCGATGTGGTGCCTCATAGATGATCATGGTATGCGTGTTGTCTTTCAGTTTATTTAATTGAATAAGACGTTGTGATTGTTTCGAAGATAGAAATCCTTCAAAACTAAAGTGATCACTGGGTAGACCTACAGCGCTTAATGCTGCAATAGCTGCACATGCACCTGGAACAGGAACGACACGAATACCATGCTCCTGAGCTGCACGAACTAATTTAAAACCAGGATCACTAATCAATGGTGTACCTGCATCACTGACGAGTGCAACATTTTCACCATTTTTTAACTTATCGATAATTATATCAATTTTGTTACTTTCATTGTGATCATGGCACGCTGTAAGCGGAGTTGAGATATTATAGTGTTTCATTAAAAGAGCGGACTGACGTGTGTCTTCTGCCGCGATAAGAGAGACAGACTTTAAAACATCAATTGCTCGATAAGTCATGTCATCTAAGTGCCCAATTGGCGTCGCTACAACAAATAACTGAGCACTCATAAGGTTTCTCCATGTTGGATCTATTAAGAATAAAAAAAGAATTCATTGGTATTGGCTTATGTGGAATGATTTTCCAAGCCCAAGCGGAAGTATTGGTTATTTTACCTGATTCAGGCCCTATGGCGCGAGCAAGTAATAGTATTAAAAATGGTATTGATGAGGCTTATCAAAAGTCGAACAGTGAAATACCAATAAGATATGTCAATTCGGATCAAAAACGAATAAAAGAGATCCTAAAGACGCAAGTCAGTCAAAACACCAAACTTATTATTGGTCCACTAGCGAGACAGGATGTCGAAGCAATAATGAAAGAACCGCTTAAAATTCCTGTTTTAGCACTGAATGAAGTTCCTTCAAAACATGTGAAAGTGTGGCAGTTTAGTTTATCGAAAACTGATGATGCTCAAGTTTTAATTAAACAGATTGAAAAGGATCGAGTTCAACATCTCTATATATTGCGTGAGTCTGGTACTGAGTCTGAGAGCTTAAGCTTTGTAAATGCCGTGTTTAAAAATTTTCATGGTAAATTTTCTCTAGTCCAACAATTGCCTGATATAAAGTCAAATGAAGGGGTGTTGCTTTTGGGCAGTATGGAGTGGATCAACTCATTGAAGAATAAACCTTCAAAACGTTTGTATGTTCAGGCTTTTGCTATTGATCATAATATGGATATTCCGAAGGGAACTAAATTCTGTGATGTTCCAGTCATGGTTCAATTTTTAAAAAAACCTAATCAAACAACAGAAAATACTGCTGCATTCCAACGTCTCAATGCCTTCGGTCAAGATGTTTGGCGTTTGGCGGATTTGATGTTGAAAACGAAGAATCCTGATCAAATATCAATTCAAGGTCAGACTGGGCACTTGAGTTTTAAAGAGCATCGTATCGAAAGAAAACCTGCGTGTTTCGAGAAAACATGGTTTAGATTAAAAAATATTTAAGAGGACTTAAATGGATGAGTTCTCAACAATTAGGCATATGGGCTGAAGACCAAACTGAAAAAGTCTTGATCTCAAAGGGTTATATTGTGCTGGCTCGAAATTTTCATTCTCGTTATGGTGAGATAGATCTGATTGCCCAACGTGATCTTGAGCTTATATTTGTTGAGGTCAAAGCCAGATCAAAAACAACCTATGCTTCAGCACTAGAATCAATATCATCGAGCAAGCAAATTAAAATTGCCAAAACAGCAATGTCATTTCTTCAAAAATTTCCAAAATATGCAGAGTTTTATTATCGTTTTGATGTGTTTTGTTTTGATTTTCATAAAAAAATTGCAAAACCGTTACAGCATGAAATTTCTGATATAGATTATGATCTCGAGTGGATTGAAAATGCATTTACAATAAATGCAGACTTGATTAATCTATGAACCGAATGAGCTAAGCCATTTCCAACAATAGAAAAAATTCAAGTTTCACGAGGAGACGGATTGAGTGTTGAAGCGTATTGTAATTTCGATGGCGTGTGTTGCTAGTCTTTCAGGCTGTGCAAGTTTTATTTCAGGTGGAACTGGCGCAGAACCAGTTGGGGTGGTGAGTGGAGCTCGTTCTTTAGGTCAGGTATTTATTGACTCTTCAATTGAACGTACAGCAAAGATCAATTTATACAAATTGGATGCTCGTTTTAAACAATCTCGAGTCAATGTGAATAGCTTTCACAGTAATGTCTTGTTAACAGGTCAAGTGCCTGATGCGCATTTGAAACAGTTAGCAGAAGATAACGTTCGAGCGATGAGTGATGTGAAATCTATTCATAATTACATCACAGTTGGTCCTCAAATTGGTTACTCTACCATCATGCAAGATGCGACTGCGACAGCGAATACACGTGGCTTAATTATGCGTGCGCCAGTTGTTTCAGACAGTAAAGTCTTGGTTCATACTGAAGATGGCGTGTTATATGTGATGGGACGCTTAAATACAGCGGAAGAGCAAGATCTCATTGAAGTTTTACAACGAGTAGGGAATGTCACGAAAATTGTTACTTTGATTGATAACGTAGAATCTGCTCAAGTAGGCGCAGGTGTTCAATCATCATCACTTATGAACCCTTCAGCGGTGAGTACTCAACCTTATGTTGAGACACCCGTTGCAATTGATCCTGATGCTGGTGTTAGTTACCAATAATGTCGAATAAGATTGCGCAATTTTTTCCGAAATCAGTTCAGTTAAAACTGACCGAATTGAATCAAAAACTGAATGCTTTTCGCCCATATAATTTGGGTGGTTTGGCATTAAATCAATTGACCTCAAATAAAGGCTATTCTGTAAAAAGAAATATTGCTTATGGTCTTAAATCTCGGCAACGACTGGATCTTTATGTTTGCCAAGTGCCAGCGAATAAACCTTTAGTTATATTCGTGCATGGTGGTGCATGGAGTAGAGGAAGCAAAGACGATTACAAGTTTCTTGGAGAAAGTTTGACTCGTGCTGGATATAACCTCGCCGTAATAAACTATCATCTGGCGCCAGAACATATTTTTCCTCGTTACGTAACTGACCTTGCAGATTCAATTCAATATTTAATCAAAAGTGCTGATAAATATGGTATTTGTGCAGATCAAATAGCGCTTATCGGACATTCTGCTGGTGCTTTTAATGTGATGTCACTGATTTACCATCCTTCATTCATTGACTTTGAAGGACGAGATCGAATTAAAGCGTTGATTGGTTTGGCTGGACCCTATCACTTTAACTATCTAGGTGATCATTTATCTGAACATGCATTCGATAAAGCAGTAAACTTCAAAGCGGTGATGCCATACTATTTTGTAGAGAAAAATAATATTCAGCACTATATTTTTCTAGCAGATCAAGATACGTTGGTAAAAGATCATAATTCTGAAGAGATGCATCAAGCACTGTTAGCTGTAGAGAATCATAGCAAGCTCATTCGGGTGCCTCGTACTGGACATGTATCAATCATGGCAACAACTGCCACATTATTTGATCGACTCTTCAAAACTCGATCTCTCATCCTGAAAGTTTTAGAAGAGTCCTTCAAATAAATCTATAACGATTCGGATTTGATTTATTCTGATTTGAAAGGAGTATTGTGAATGACATGTTGAATCATGGCATGCGCAATACTTCCTGCAAATGGAATTTCTGGTAAATCATCAAATTTAAAGAATTGGGCATCACTAATTTCATCTTCTTGAAGCAGAATGTCACCTGAATCATACTCGGCCCGAAAAGCAATCATTAAATTACTTGGGAATGGCCAAGGTTGGCTGGCAAGATATTGAATATTTTTAACGTTTAGACCAATTTCTTCCATGGTTTCGCGTTGCACAGCCTCTTCTAAAGTTTCACCAACTTCGACAAAACCTGCAATTAATCCATACATATTGGATTTATTTTTTGCATTTTTCGCCAGCAAAATTTCATTGTCACCTCGTGTGATTACGGTGATAACACAAGGTTGAACACGAGGGTATTGGTGATAATTACATGCTGGGCAGATCATGGCATATTCTGAACGGTGCACATCTGTTTCTGTACCGCAATGACTGCAAAATTTATGATTACGACGC
Source organism: Acinetobacter sp. ANC_7512 (assembly GCF_056779935.1). Lineage (NCBI taxonomy): Bacteria > Pseudomonadati > Pseudomonadota > Gammaproteobacteria > Moraxellales > Moraxellaceae > Acinetobacter > Acinetobacter sp. ANC_7512. The sequence continues at coordinate 210,114 of NZ_JBWYIX010000004.1, forward strand.
CATTCTAATAATTGAACTGCTCGACTCGCTTGTTCAAATTGTTGCTTAGACCATTGAGTGATCAACTGTCGGATTGGCACAAGTTGATAACCTTTAGGAATTGCTTCTTCAATATGTAGATCTCGTGCAATTACTTGATCACCAGATTGGAAAATCAGATCACTCTCTAAACGTTCAACACGTGGTAATTGGAAGTTTTCATCGACGAGAAGTTGATGTTGTTTAAAAATATAAGCAACAGAGAGTTCAGACATTAGGCAACCGCTTTAATTTTTTGACTGCTGATGAGTGCAGTCTCAGATACTGATTTATGAATAGGATAATCATACTTCAAGCCATCAAGATGAAGTTCTAGACTGGCAAGCACATCTAGAATGTGCTGAAGTTGTTGGTGGGTGAGTGATTTCTGAATATCGTAATAGTGTTCAACCGCCTCAGCACTATTTTTTAGCGCATTACTTAATACTTGAGCATCAAGAAATAGAGCAGCACCGCTTAATTGTCTTAAATTGGTTGTGATGTTTAATAAATCATTTGTGTCTTGAACATCATTGCTTTGAAAAAGTTTATCGCCTAGTTCTTGCAAGAGAATTCGAGCTTCTTTTTGCAGCGTTTCATGTGCATCATCTAGCCGATCCAGTGATATATTCATATTATTCACATCAAGTTGAATGCGAGTTGGTGCAAAATTTCGCTTCAAAATCCCGATAGAGTTCATAGCCGATAGCATGCTGTTCATTAATCGTTGAGCAAAATCGGCATTTTGTTGAATATAGGTTCGATGAAAATGATCTGCTTGCAGTTTCATCTCTGCATAAGCTTCATTAAGATTCATGACTAAAAAGATATTTGCCATACGATACAGCTTTAAGCGAATATCTAAAATTTGATCATCGGTAAAACTTTGATAGTGACTTTCAATATCTAATCTTAATTGATTTAATTCTTCTGTAATCAAGTGAGCAACGGTATCCATTGTTCTTTGATCAGGTCCAAACAGATGGCGACTAAAAATTTGTAGTTGAACATCAGTCAAAATGTTGTCCGAGATTTGAAAATACTCACGAAGCATTTGTGAATCGTAGTTTTCTTGGCTAATACAAATCGCTAAAGCATTAGCAAAGTCAGTTTCATCGACCTGAAAATGCTGGGGTGCATTTAAAAACTCCCGAATTTGACTGCCAACTTTAGCCAACCATTTTAGGCGTGCATCACTGAGAATGAGTTGGTCAAGTTGATTAAATGCGATTTGCATCAGAAGCCAATATTGTTGACTCGGTGTTTCAAGAGAGAGCAGTGCTATATGATCTACAATGAGTTTAAAACGATCAAAATCGTCTTCAGTTTCATTTTGCGTCACTAATTTTATTAAACAATCTTTATATAGTGTACTCCAATAATCAGATGAATAAATCTGATTCGATGATGCTTGCGGTGTTAAAGTTAATTGTTTCTGAGTGGTCTGAATTCCATTACCCAATGCTGTACAAGGGATGTTCAATACTCGCTCTAGATGGTTAAGTGTATCTAAGAGAAATTGGGGGACATCGACTTCACGTAAGCAAATAAATTCGATATATCGCTTTAGCATCGTTGTACCATCACTTAATGCAGCAGCGTATTTCAGGTTTTTTGCAGTTGGATTTTGCATCATCTTTGACATGACTTGCGCACAGTAGTGTGCAAGTTGTGCGAGATGAGGAAGCTCGATCATGGCAAAAACTTGATTGGATTGCTCAAGTCGAATGAATGCGTCATCTATCCCAAAAGGAAGTGTTTGATCCTCAATAAGCTCTGATACTGTATTTTCGACCTGATCGATGATTTGATCAATTTCTTTTTTAACAATAAGTAATGCTGTAGGGTCAAAATAAATTGAACTTTGATAAGACATCGATCGAAACCTATGTTGGCCGTTAATTTTGCTCAGAGCCCAGATAAGGGGAATTTTTGCTCTAAATGAATATAGCCGAACTGATCGTACTTTACAAAATGAATCAAGCAGATGGAAGATTATTTAGCAAATAAGCACGGCTCGCCATTTTTTTCTTGGTAATCTTCGATCCATTTTTGGTGTGCTGCTAATTCCTCATCAGAAGCATAAATGATTGGTAAATCTACCTCAATTTTTTGGTACTGATTTTGTCCAGTTTCAGAATGATGATCATGCGCTGAGAGTGCATCGATATCAAATGAAACTTGACCACCTGTCATGGCTAAATAGACATCTGACAGAATTTCTGCATCCAGTAAAGCACCGTGGAAGGTACGATCACGCTGTGGAACTTCGTAGCGCTTCACTAATGCATCCAATGAGTTCTTTTGACCTGGATGTTTCGCTTTTGCCATTGCAAGTGTATCGGTGACTGCGCAGACTTCTGAAAGCGTACCAAAGCCAGCACGTTTGAACTCCATATCTAAGAAGTTCATATCGAAAGTTGCGTTGTGTGCGATAATTTCTGCACCTTTTAAGTACTTGTACAGTTCAGCAGCGATTTCTTCAAATATAGGTTTATCTTTCAAAAAATCATCAGAAATACCGTGAATTGCTTCAGATTCACCGACTGGTTTTTTGGGATTGATATAAATGTGAATTGAACTTCCTGTCAGTTTACGATTGATCATTTCAATCGCACCTACCTCGATAATACGGTCTGTATCTTGATAATAAAAACCTGTAGTTTCCGTATCTAAAATCAGTTGGCGTGGTCCCTGTAAATTTAAACGAGCAGGTGTGACCACAATATGTGGATGCGATTTTTCAGCTAACTGAGGAACGCTTTGATCTACAGATTCAGAATTTAAGTCCTGTGCATCAACTGTCTTAATAATATCCTTAATAATATCTGAGGAGTTTGAGGTGACTTCGTCCGTGCTGTATTCAGCTTGATCATCATTTTCTGCTAAATCAATTTCAACTTCTTCATCTTGATCATTGAGATCTAAACCAAACGGATCATTGAGCAACCAATCTTCAGACTGTTTTTTTTTATCATTCGCTTGCAGGGAATTTTTAAATTGTTCAGCCGTTTGGTCAGCGCCTTGATTAGCTAACTGATCTGCCATTTCATTGCCTGGATGTCCTGCATGACCTTTAATCCAGTTCCATTCAATGTCTCGACCTTGACAAACTTGATCCAAAGTTTGCCATAAATCAGGATTTTTTACGTCTTTCCAATTTTTCTTTTTCCAACCACTGATCCATTCAGTAATTCCACGTTTTACATAGTTTGAGTCTGTCCAAATGATCAGCTTTGCATCAACAGGACAAAATTTGATTCCTTCGATTGCAGCGGTTAACTCCATACGATTATTGGTCGTGTCTGGTTCACCACCACATATTTTATGTTCTGTATCCTTAGTGATGATGTAAGCACCCCAGCCACCTAGCCCAGGATTACCACGACATGCGCCATCAACATAAAGTGTTATTTCAGACATAGTTTGAACCAATCAATCGAATAAAGTGTTGAACATCAAGTTCGGAAATTTTATTGTATACGTAAATGCGAAACATCAGTGCGATAACTGGATATTTTTTAATGTCTTGTAACATTTATAAGCAATTACTCATCAAGAAGAGACTTGCCTGAACAAAGAGCTCCTCTAAAATGGCTTATATACAATAAATTTACTATGCGTCTTTCGGAATTTGTATGTCTAAAACAACCACCGCAGTGTGGCAGCCATCTGCAACTTTTTTATTTAAAATTTCAGTAATTACTTCCGCAGTAACCGGATTAGGCGTAATGACTGGCTGTACAGCGAGTCCCACTTCCGCAAAGACGCAAAAGTCGAATCAACTCGGCATGTTAGATGCCAGTAGCTTAGATTCACTTGAAGATCTTTTATCTGCAACTGATATGCGTGCAGTTGAAGGTGATCGTTTACTTATTTTAAAACACGGCGATGTTTGGAAACGTATGACCGTTGGTTTTAAAATGGATGAAACAAAGTGGGATCCACGGATTGATGCTCAAAGAAGTTGGTTTATTACGCGTCAGCCTTATCTGGATCGTTTATCCGCTCGAGCTTCTCGTTATCTTTATCATACTGTAAAGGAAGCAGAGCGCCGTGGATTACCTACTGAACTTGCTTTACTTCCCGTTATTGAGAGTTCCTATGATCCTGCTGCAACGAGTTCAGCGGCAGCTGCAGGGATGTGGCAATTCATCCCAAGTACAGGTCGTATTTATGGATTAAGACAGACCAATTTGTATGATGGACGCCGTGATGTAGTTGAGTCTACACGTGCAGCCTACGAGTTTTTAGGAAGTTTATATAACCAATTCGGTTCATGGGAATTAGCTTTAGCGGCTTATAACGCTGGTCCTGGACGTATTCAACAAGCGATTAACCGTAATAAGGCTGCTGGCTTGCCTACAGATTATTGGTCATTACGTTTACCTCAAGAAACAATGAACTATGTACCTCGTTTCCTTGCGGTTGCACAGATTATCAAATCCCCTGAAAAGTATGGCGTAAGATTACCACCAATTGCGAATCGTCCTCACTTTAGAGAAGTTCCAGTTCCAGCAGGTGCGAGTTTAAACGAAATTGCTTCTCTGACAGGCTTAAGTCGTGCAGAACTTTATCAACTGAATCCAGGGCATCGTGGTGATATTATTGATCCTCAAAGTCCACAGCGAATTTTAATTCCAGCAGATTTAAGTCCAAATATTGATCGAAAACTGAAAGCACTTAAACCAAGCAGCACAGGTCTATGGGCGAGCGCTTCAAGCCCTGTTTCTACATCTACGCCAGCAACCACAATTACAACGACAGTAAATACACCAAAAGCTTCAAATGCTTCCGTATTGGCAACTCAAACAGCGAAGCCAGTTAATAATACTCAAACACCTTCAGTTTCTACAACAATTTCAACTTCGAAGGGTAGGACTCCTTCTGGTTCTGATGCATTGGCAGCTTTTGCTGCTTCGGCAGTGGTGCCAAGCGCACCTCGTATACCTGTTGCTGTTACACCGGCGCAAAATGTTAAACCTGTGCGTGTAGAACCCGAAATTACTGCTGAAGAAAAAGCCAAAATCTTAGCTTCAATTGCACCTGAAAAAACCACAACAACTACGAGTTCTGATCAAATTATTGCCTCGGTCATTGAACCACAGGCCACTGAAGCAGAAAAAGCGGAAGTCGTTAGAGAGATTAGCGCCATTGCACCTCAAGGTACTGAGATTGTCGATCCGTTGGATGGCAAGATTAAATTAACTGCGATTCAAACAAGTCAATCTGTGGCAGCAGGACAAGGTTCAGAAGTTAAAGTTGGCTTTGCTTATCCTAAATCTGTGGCAGAAAGTACATTGCCTACTTCTGAGGAAGCCCAGCTTAATCAAGGTAAGGCATTTAAGAAAACTGAAAGTGAAGTGGTTGTAGAACCACCTAAGGGTAAGCGTAGTACGTATACGGTACTCCCTGGTGACACGCTAGCAATTATTGCAATGAAAAACGGCGTAAGTTGGAGAGATATTGCAAAATGGAACCAAGTAGATCCAAATGCAACCTTATATGTAGGTGCGACCCTATATCTCTACGATGCTAAGCCAGTGACATCTGCTCAGAAAACGGATATAAAGCCAGCAAGTTATATTGTAAAAGCAAATGATAGTCTGACTAGTGTTGCAAACCAGTTTGATTTGAGTGTCCAACAATTGGCTGAATTGAATGGTCTAACTATCAATAGTAATTTACTGGTTGGGCAGAAGTTAAATCTAATCCAGTCTCAAGCATCTAAATCAAGCAAAACTGAACAAGCGGTAACAAAGGTTCAAACGAAATCTTATACGGTTAAACGTGGCGAATACTTAAAGTTAATCGCTGATCGATATGGACTTTCGACTCAAGAGTTAGCGTCATTAAGCTCAGGACTGAAAGCTGATAGTAGCCTGTACGCGGGTCAAAAAATTAATGTTCCTTTAGAAGAAGTGCAATCTGCTACAGCTTCATCAACAACTCGCGCGAGTAATGCTAAAACTGTACCTGAAATTCAGACTGAAACTTACCGCGTACAACGAGGAGATACGTTGTACAACATTGCAAATGCGCATAAGTTAACCGTTGTTGAGTTGGCGACACTGAATAATTTGGATATTGAAAAAGGATTGATGGTTGGTCAAACCATTAAAGTACCAGCGGGATCTAAAGTACCAGAGCAATATGTTGTTCAATCAGGCGATAGCCTGAATGCCATTGCAAGCAAATATAATCTTTCTGTTGCACAGTTAGCAGAAATGAATGGCTTGCGAACGAATGCTGGATTACAAGTTGGGCAAAAGCTGAATTTGAAAGAAGATGAAAATAAAGCTTCCACTAAGCAGAGTTCGACACGAAATAATTCGGTTGCTGAGAAAGTGGAGTTTCACACTGTGAAGAGTGGAGAGACCTTAGCAAGTATTGCGCGACAATATGATATGCCGCTTCAATCATTACTTACGCAGAATGATCTAAATGCGAGATCAGTCCTTCAAATTGGTCAAAAATTAAAAGTAAGTGGCGATGTTGAAAAGACGACTGCAAGTACAGAAAAAACACCAGTCCGTCAATCAAAATCGCGTGATACAGAGGATTATGCTGTCAAATCAGGCGAGTCTCTTCATGTTATTGCTACACGATTTGACATGACTGCAAAAGAACTTGCAGACCTCAATAAGTTAAACCTACGTGCTGGATTGCAAAGAGGCCAAATTATTCAAGTTCCTAAAGTGGTCACAGATTATAAAGTCCGTAGTGGTGATTCCCTGTACAGAATTGCGAATCGATTTGGTATAGACATTGATCAGCTTGCAGAAATGAATGGTTTGAAACCAAACACACCTTTACAGATTGGTGCTACGATTAAAGTTCCACATTCTTAAGTCTGCTTAAGCAATCAGGAATTTCATATCGAGATGCGCATTTCATCAACTTTGTCAAAAGCAAAGTTTATTTTCTTCTTCTTGCCCATTCATATCAGTGCATGGGCAAATCTTCAAACGACGTCTTATATTGCTTTACAGTCAAAACCGAAATATCTGAATTTAGATGCGATGCCATATGCCAACCCAGACGCACCAAAGGGTGGAAAGTTGTTGAAAGCGGCTGATGGGACATTTGATAATCTAAACGGTATGAATGGGCAAGGAAGTTGGGTTGAAGGTACAAATTACTTGTTCGATACGCTATTTTCCAAGTCATTAGATGAACCAAATGTGTTTTATCCACTTTTGGCTGAGAAAATTCAGTTTGATCCAACCCGAACAAAATTTGTGATTTTTCATTTAAATCCACGTGCTCGATTTAGTGATGGATCTCCTGTACTGGCTGAGGATGTTAAATTCACGTTTGAAATGTATTTAACCAAAACCAATCCCGGTTTACAGATGTATTTGTCTGATTTAGATAAAATTCAGGTTCTGTCTAAACATGCCGTAAAAATGGTATTTAAATCAGAAAGAAATACTGAAATGCCAGCAATACTTTCACAGATGCCAATTTTTTCTAAAAAAGATTGGCAATCTAAAGATTTTAGTCGAGCAACACTGAAACCCATTTTAGGATCAGGGCCATATACAATTAAAAATCTTGATGCTGGTCGTAGTATTACCTATCAGCGTAATCCCCATTATTGGGCCAAGGATTTACTTGTAAATCGCGGTCGTTATAATTTTGATCAAATTAAATATGTTTATTACCGTAGTTCGGACATTGCATTTGAAGGATTTAAAGCTGGACAATATACATTTCACCAAGAGAAATTTGCTCGTAAATGGAAGACGGAATACAACTTTCCAGCATTTAACTCAGGATTGGTTAAAAAATATAGTGTAGCTTTACAAAACCCTGCTCCGACACAAAGTATCGTTTTTAACACACGAAAAAAACCCCTAAACGATATCTATTTTAGACAAGCAATGACCTATGCTTATGACTTTGAATGGCAAAATAAAGCATTGTTTTATCAACAATATCAACGTTTACAAAGTCATTTTCAGTTTAGTGAGCTCGAAGCAAAGTCAGTACCAAGTCAAAAAGAATTAACAATATTAAAACCTTATTTATCTCGGTTACATCCTTTACAACGAGAAGGGGTATTAAAAGCGTGGAAATATCCCGTCACTGATGGTACAGGCTACAATCGTAAAGGCTTACTCACTGCTCGGAAAATTTTAATTGACCAGGGGTATTCATTTAAAAATGGTAATTTGCATGCGCGTGATGGAAAACCAATTCAATTAGAGTTGCTTCTTCATCAAGAGGGCTTACAACGGACGCTCATGCCTTATATTCGAAATTTAAAAAAATTGGGTATTCAGGTTTCGATTCGCCAAGTCGATATGCCTCAATATTTACAGCGGATGCGTCAATATGATTTTGATTTAACCACGATGGTGATGCCTCAGTCACTAAATCCTGGGAATGAGCAAGCGCAATTTTGGAGCAGTCATGCTGCAAATGAAGAGGGAAATTATAATTTTTCTGGTGTGAAAAATAGCGTTATAGATGAAATTATAAAGCGTATTATCCATGCACCTGATCGAGAAAAATTAATATTAAATACACGTGTCTTGGATCGTTTATTACGTGCAGGATATTATCAGATACTTACTTATGGAAATGATCGTGAATGGTATGCGTATTGGAATATGTATAAACAGCCACAGATTAAACCAAAACTTGCTGTTGGTGAAGATTATTGGTGGGTAGATCAAAATCAAGCTCGCAAAGTGGCTGCTTATCTTGGTCAAAGTAAAGGCTCACGTTAAAGGTTAAATTTATGGGTCTTTATATACTTAAACGACTTTTACTGATCATCCCCACCTTATTTTTGATACTGCTGATCAATTTTGCCGTCGTTCAAATTGCTCCTGGTGGACCTGTTGAACAGGCAATACAGAGAGCTGAACAGTTTCAAGGCATTGGTGTTGTGTCTGGTTCGACATCTCACATCAATGAAGTCCAGAGTCATTATCAGGGTACACGAGGACTCAGTCCTGAAATGGTCGAGCAGATCAAAGCGCAATATGGATTTGACCGCCCTGTGCATGAGCGCTTTTTTCTAATGCTCAAAGGATATTTTCAACTCGATTTTGGAACGAGCTTTTTTAAAAATAAATCAGTAACAACATTAATTTTGGAAAAAATGCCAGTCACGATCTCCCTTGGATTATGGAGTACCTTACTGATCTACAGTATCGCCATTCCTCTAGGGATTAGAAAAGCGAATAAACATGGCGGTCTGTTTGATCAAACGACCTCATTAATATTGGCGGTTGGTTATGCAGTGCCAACTTTTGTATTTGGTATTCTACTTATTATGATTTTTTCGGGGGGATCCTATTTACAATGGTTCCCATTACAAGGATTGGTCTCTGAGAATTTTGCTGAACTCAGTTTTATTGATAAAGTTAGAGATTATTTTTGGCATCTTACATTGCCTGTCCTTACTATTATATTAGGTGGATTTGCGACCCTCACATATCTAACAAAATACTCTTTTATGGAAGAGTTAAATAAACAATATGTGACGGCAGCTCGTGCTAAAGGTCTGACCGAGCAACGCGTTTTATACAATCATGTTTTCCGTAACGCCATGTTAATCGTTATTGCAGGATTACCTGAAGCACTGATCGGAATTTTTTTTGTTGGCAATCTATTTGTAGAAATTATATTTAATCTTGATGGTTTGGGATTGCTCGGATTTGAGGCAATTCAGCAGCGTGATTATCCCGTGATTTTTGGAACATTGTTTATCTTTACGTTGGTCGGTCTAATTTTGAGATTACTCAGTGATGTTCTATATCAATTGATTGATCCAAGAATCAATTTTGATCGTCGAGGAGCATAATAATGTCTCCACTTTTCGATCAACGAATTTCAAAATTTAAGTCACATCGACTCGGATTCTTAAGCTTCATTTTATTTATCGCGATCTTTATTTTATCCTTGGGAGCAGAGTTTATTGCCAACGAAAAACCAATACTTATTTATTATAAAGAAGAAATTTATTTCCCAATTTTTAAGCCTTATCCTGAAACAACATTCGGTGGTGTCTTTGAGACTGAGGCTGATTATAAAGATCCAGCTGTTCAAGAATTGATTAATGAGCATGGATGGCAGATTTGGCCTATCATCCCATTTTCATATCAAACACCTAATTATGAATTGGCAGAAGCTGTACCATCTCCACCGACCTCCGTGAATTGGTTAGGCACAGATGATCAAGGTCGTGATGTCTTGGCAAGATTAATATATGGTATTCGTATCTCTTTGCTGTTCGGCATTGCACTTACTATTGGATCTGCATTCATAGGAATTACCATTGGTGCTATCCAAGGCTACTTTGGCGGTTGGTTGGATCTGATCGGTCAAAGGCTGTTAGAGGTGTGGGGTGGTCTACCAATGTTATTTATTGTGATGATCTTAGTGAGCATGTTTACACCAAGCGTATATTGGCTGTTTTTAATTATGCTGATGTTTGGTTGGACTGCGTTAGTTGGTCTTGTTCGTGCAGAGTTTCTGAAAGCCAGAAATTTGGACTATGTGCGAGCTGCTCGATCACTCGGTGCTACAGATAGTCAAATTATTATCAAACATATTTTACCCAATGCTATAAGTTCGTCACTCTCACAGCTTCCTTTCATTCTTACCGCTAATATTACCGCACTTACAGCCTTGGATTTTCTGGGCTATGGTTTGCCACCTGATACAGCTTCAATTGGTGAAATTTTATTGCAGGGTAAGAATAATCTATCAGCACCGTGGTTGGTTTTATCTGGATTTTTTAGTCTAGCAGTTGTGTTATCTATTCTTATTTATATTGGAGAGGCTGCTCGAGATGCATTTGATCCAAGAGGCTAAACCAATACTTGAAGTCAACAAGCTCAATATACAGTTGAATGAACAAAAAATCTTAACTGATTTGTCTTTTAAGCTAAATGCGGGTGAGACAGTAGCCATTGTTGGTGAAAGTGGTTCAGGAAAATCTTTAGCTTGTCTAAGTCTTCTAGGACTTCAAGATCGCGCTCTAGACTTAAGTGGTGAAATCATATTTCAAAATGAAGATCTGCGTCTAAAACACGAAGATCAGTTGCGCTTAATACGTGGCAATAAGATCGCGATGATATTTCAAGAGCCAATGACAGCGCTTAATCCATTACATACAGTTGAAAAAATTATTTCAGAACCATTATGGTCGAAGGGGCTTAAGAAGAAAGACATTCGAAAAAAAATAGAAGAAGTGCTTTGTGATGTAGGGTTCGGGAACTCATCAGACATCCTCAAGCGATATCCACATCAGTTGTCTGGTGGGCAGCGTCAAAGGGTGATGATCGCAACAGCTCTGATTTCGGAACCTGAAATTTTAATTGCAGATGAACCAACAACAGCCCTTGATGTATCACTACAGAAGCAAATTTTAAATTTAATTAAAGACCAAGCGCATCAAAAAAATATGGCCTTAGTTTTGGTTAGTCATGATTTAAGGTTGGTGCAACAATATGCTGATCAGGTATTGGTTTTGTCTAAAGGTGTCACAGTTGAACAGGGTGATGTCTCTCAAATATTCCTGCAGCCTCGCCATGAATATACTCGACTGCTCCTTAATCAGCAGTTTGATTCGATTTCAGCTATCAGTGAACAGGCCAAAGAACTTTTAAATACTGAACATCTTCGAGTGCGGTATCCACCTAAGCTGAATTTTCTGAATGTATTTAAAACTCAATTTATAGCGGTGGAAGATTTAAGTTTCCAGCTTAAACAAGGAGAGTCGCTTGGTATTGTAGGTGAAAGTGGGTCTGGAAAAACCAGTGCTGCACTCGCGCTTGCACGACTCATAGAGTCAACAGGTACCATTGAATTAAATCGTATCAATCTCAATCAGTTGTCTGACAAGAAATTAAGAGCGCATCGAAAAGATGTTCAAATCGTTTTTCAAGATCCTTTTTCGAGTCTCAATCCAAGAATGGATGTTTTGTCATTATTAACTGAAGGGTTAAGATTAAAAAAATTGAGAAAGAGTGAAAAATTAAATCTCGCGATTCAAGCCCTTGAAGAGGTTAATCTCACAAAAGAATTTCTTGATCGTTATCCTCATCAAATGTCGGGTGGACAGCGACAAAGAGTATCGCTGGCCAGAGCACTGATTCTGAAACCTCAATTACTCATTCTAGATGAGCCAACGTCTGCATTAGATCGCAATACACAAATAAAATTGGTGAACTTACTTCAAGATATACAGCAGAGAACAGGGATCAGTTACATCTTTATTAGTCATGATCTGAAAATTGTGAAAGCGTTATGCCATCGAGTTATGGTGATGAAAGATGCAAAAGTTATAGAAATTCAAGAGACAGAAAGTTTATTCCGTGCACCGATTCATGCTTATACGCAACAGCTTATACAAAGTAGTTTATAAAAGTTATTTGACAAGAAGGATTGTCAATTCTAGACTGAAATTCAGGGAAGTCACGCCTAATTGGTTTTAGGTTTAGATAAGCACAAAATTGAGAACTTCAAGATGAGTAAAATTGCTGAGCCGATTCAAATTCGCAATACAACTTTCAAAAATCGCATTATTAAAGGCGCAATGAGTGAAGCTCTAGCGAATGCTGCTGGTGAACCAAATCATTTGCACACAGGCTTGTATGAAGCTTGGGCAAGAGGTGGTTTAGGGTGTTCAATTACAGGAAATGTGATGGTTGATCTGCGTGCGAAGAATGAGCCTGGTGTCGTCGTGGTCGAAAATGAGCGAGATTTACCTAAATTAAAGGCATGGGCTGACCTAGGTAAACGTTATGGTATGGTCCAGCTTGTTCAATTGTCTCATCCGGGCAGACAGTGTCCTAAAGGCTTAAATAAAGAAACTGTTGCACCGTCTGCTGTTCCATTTAGTGCTATGTTGGCTACTACCTTTGCTACTCCACGGGCTCTCGAGCATGAGGAAATCCTAGATCTAATCCAACGATTTGCAACCTCTGCAGCGATTTGCGAAAAAGCGGGCTTTGAAGGTGTTCAATTACACGGTGCTCATGGATATTTAATAAGTGAATTTCTATCGCCACTGACCAATAAGCGTAATGATCAATGGGGTGGAAGCATTGAAAATCGTATGCGTTTCTTATTAGAAATTTATAAAGCTGTTCGAGCTGCAACATCCGAGAATTTTATCGTTTCAGTGAAATTGAATTCCGCAGATTTTCAACGTGGTGGAATTACTGAAGAAGAAGTGATTCAAGTATTTAAAGCTATTGATGATGCAGGTATCGATTTAATTGAAATTTCAGGTGGTACGTATGAAGCGCCCGCAATGGCAGGTGCTAAAGCTGAACAGCGTAAAGCAAGTACCATTGCACGTGAGGCTTACTTTTTAGATTTCGCAGAGAAAATCCGTAAAGAAGTAAAATGCAGACTGATGGTTACAGGTGGATTCAGAACCGTTAAAGGGATGAATGATGCTTTAGAAAGTGGTGCATGTGACTTTATTGGAATTGCACGCCCGCTTGCTGTAGAAACGGATTTAACTGATCGTTTGATTGCAGGACACGATGTTAGATATGCAGTAAAACCAATTAAAACAGGGATTCCATTTATTGATAAAATGGCAATTATGGAAATTATTTGGTATGCGGCACAATTCAAAGCGATTGGTGAGGGTAATCACCCTAATCCAAAACTTTCACCTTTAAAAGTTTTTCTGAATTATGCAAAAGGAAATGTGAAGGCTATCATTCAAGGTAAAGTTAATTCAAGAAAATCTGCATAGTGTGAATCAATATATAAGGAGCCTTCATGGCTCCTTATTTTATGCTGCGACTTAGAACTAAAGCGCAAGCGTTTGAAAAGGGAAAAGTATCTTAGAAACTTCTTGGGTTGCCCATAATCCGATCGCTCGTGGATGATAGTAAGGTGATAGATATGGAATTAACAATGCTAGTTTATCGTTTGTATCATCTAATGAATGACATTGATGTTTGATCTGTTCAAGTTCATGTTGATTATTGTATTTTGATAGCCAGTTTTGATCTCCTGTTACAGGCATTCTTTTTAAACGAACAGTTAATGATTCCCCTTGAATCCAGTCTTTGATCAGCATTTTCTCAGTTGCATTAAACACACCAAACATTTTGCCATCACTATCGTGAATAAGTTTCCAAAAACGACTTTCTTCGACAGGCCTGTTTTTTATAATCCATTGTTTATCAATTAAGATTTGAACAAATTCAGATATTAATTGAGGTTGAGCGAGCCACTCATTAATAGACTTGCCACTGAATTGACATTTTTGGTTATGGATATGTTGACCGACAACTGCTTTTCTTTGCATAAGTTGATAAACGCTTTTAGTCAGATCAATTTCTTGAATGATATTCGTCGAGCTCAAGCCAAGATCATTCATTTGGAAGCCCATTTTCACCAGTTCAAGATATTTTGATTTATCTAGAGCTTGATGATAATGATCAATAAATGCCTGTATTGATTTTTCAGCATGTCCATTGTGTGCATTATCAATCGTAATATGAACATTAAAATAATGAGGATCAATTCCAAGTTCTGCTAATTCATAATTGGTAATTAACAGGTGTAGTGGTAATTGTTCATAACCCAAGTTAAATCCAATTACTATTGGAAATAAATCATGTGGTACATATGCGAGAGCAAGTTGAACAGCGGCTTGTTCGAAATAAATATCATCTAAATAATTAATGTACGGTTCAAGCTCGAAATGTCGCAGTAAGCTTTGATACATGCAAACATGATTTGCTTTAGCATTTCCCAAGCCAAGTTCTTCTAAGTAGATATAGCTTAGATCTTTGCTTTCAAACAGAGAGGGGTGCGTAAGAGATGAATATAGCCAGGAGCCATCTACATATTTAACTGGAGCAACTTTATATAAAAATTCTAAAGCATGAGAGATGGTTGGAAAGTAGTCACGCCCAAGGCCTGATTTTCGTTGATCTAGATAACTTTGAAATTTAGAACAAGTTTGATCATGTTCGTGTTGTATATGTTGCCTAACTTGGTCTACCTGATCAATCCACGATAAATGAGTCGTATTGAGTTGATCGAATAGTGAAAGAACATAGGTTTCAGCATATTCTGTTTTACATTCACGATTCACTTTAGGGTCTAAAAAAAACTCAACCCAGTCTTTATTTGTTTTAGGACTAATTGTATTTAATTGTGATGGGGATGCTAGGGGATTAAGTACGGTGTTGTCCAACATCATCTTCTCCAAGCGTTATTAAGGGTTTAAACCACCATAACCTGCAAAGATGATAATGTTGTTTATTTTGTGTTCGATTTTTAGGGTGACTAAGTTATAAAAAAAAGCCCAAGTCTTAAATGCTTGGGCTTTTTTATGAGATGTATCATCTAGAATATGGCGTCCCTACGGGGATTCGAACCCCGGTTACCGCCGTGAAAGGGCGATGTCCTAGGCCTCTAGACGATAGGGACAGTGCAGAAATATATTTTAAACCATGTTATTTCAATTGAAATTAATGGCGTCCCTACGGGGATTCGAACCCCGGTTACCGCCGTGAAAGGGCGATGTCCTAGGCCTCTAGACGATAGGGACTTAATAAAATCTACTTCTGAAAATTGGCGTCCCTACGGGGATTCGAACCCCGGTTACCGCCGTGAAAGGGCGATGTCCTAGGCCTCTAGACGATAGGGACGTTTCAGAGGTGGGCGTATAATAGGGTGAAAATAGGGGGGTGTCAAACGCATTTCAGCAAAAAAATTAAAAAAATGGTGTGTTCGTATGAAAATAAAACAATATTGAATTTAAAGGCTAAATTTAGATCAAATCTCCAAGAAATATTAGAAAAGCATTTGGAAAATAGGAACTGTCTAAGCAAAAAAAATAGCGACCGAAGTCGCTATTTCAAAATCAAGATTTATCGTGATAAAACAGGTAATAACTGGCATAGCATACAGCAATGAACGCTAAACACCCGAAAAAGCTAATACGCATACTTGGATCAAATACCATACTTAAGCATGTGATAAAACAGAACACAAAACCTAAGATTGGGACAATTGGAAATAATGGAGCAGCAAAGCCCAGCTCTTCTTTTTTGCGCCCTTGCTTATACCAATCGCGTCTGAAATTAAATTGGCTTAAACAAATACTCATCCACACAACGACCATTGTAAAAGCAGCAATACCTAATAAATTGGTAAAAATAGTCTCAGGTGCGAATTGTTCTGACAATAAGCCTGGTAACCCACCGATCATTGTCACGATCACTGCAACATAGGGGATACCACGTGCATTCACTCTAGAAAATACTGCAGGGAGCTGCTTTTTGTAAGATAAAGACCACATCATGCGTGACGCAGCAAACAAACCAGAGTTAGCAGCTGATAATAAAGCGGTAATAATTACAAAACGGATGATATCTTCTGCATAGGGAATACCAATATGCTGGAAAACAGTCACAAATGGAGAGCTACTCACACCTTCAGCAGCTAAGCCAGCTTCTTGATGTGGAAGAAGTGACGTTACTACAATGATTGTACCTACGAAGAAAATCAACAGACGAAAAATCGCTGTATTAATCGCTTTAGGAACATTTTTAGCTGGGTCTTTAGTTTCACCAGCAGCAACCCCAATTAATTCTGTTCCTGAGAATGCGAAGTTTACGATAAGCATCGTAGCAAAAATTGGGAATAGACCTTCAGGGAACCAACCTTGTGCAGTTAAATTGCTAAATAAAGGCGCCGTTTCGTAACCTTGATAGCCAATTACACCAAAAATTGCGAGTAGGCCTAAGAGAATAAATGCAACAACAGTAATAACTTTAACTAATGCCAGCCAAAATTCAGATTCTGCGAACCATTTTGTGGAAATCATATTTAAAACAAATACGAATACACCAAAGACTATAGTCCACATCCACATGGAACTATCTGGGAACCATTCCTGCATGAGGAGGGCGGCGGCTGTAAACTCAGTTCCTAATGTAACCGACCAAGTTAACCAATATAACCAAGTGATGGTATAGCCTGTTCCTGGTCCAATATATCTTTTGGCATAAGCACCAAACGAACCAGACTCAGGCATATGAACGGCAAGCTCACCTAAACACAGCATAACCATGTAGGCGATAATCCCGCCAAGGATATAAGAAATAATGGCACCTATAGGCCCCGTTTGTGCAATGACTTCACCCGAACCTAAGAAAAGTCCAGTGCCGATTGCGCCGCCAAGCGAAATCATAACCAGATGTCGAGTACTCATAGCGCGTTGTAAAGGCGCAGAATTGCCCTGATGCGAAGCATCATTCGGAGATGAGTGCATAGGATTGAAAATTCGAAACAAATGAAGCGAGTTATTGTAGTGAAAAACTACAATTCTTCAATGAAATAATAGTAATTTTGAATATTGAGTGATCGTATGAAACGATAATGGCGTCCCTACGGGGATTCGAACCCCGGTTACCGCCGTGAAAGGGCGATGTCCTAGGCCTCTAGACGATAGGGACGTTGCGAGGTGCTTGTATATTAAGGATAGACATTTCAATTGTCAAAAGCTTCGTATAAAAAAAGTTTTAATCGTTCATACATTAAGCAAAAACAACCAATTAGTTTTAATTTTGATTAAACTGACAACAATAAGATTTTTAATGTATTTAAATAACATGGAGAGAAGGTCCTCACTATAAAAAACGATCCGCTTTATATTCATCATATCAAACCAACCATCTATTAAATTTGATAAGATGACGTGGTAAGACAATGAAGGAAAGAGGCGTGTTGCCATTTAAACTCTGGGTCGATGCTGATGCATTACCTAAAATTTTGCGTGAAGTCATCTTAAGAGCTTCTGATCGTTATCAACTCGAAGTAACTTTTGTCGCCAATCAAAATGTAGGAATAACTCCTTCCGTTCGTATTAATTCAATACAAGTGATGAGTGGAGCAGATCAAGCTGATAAAGAAATTATCGAACGTATGAAAGAGCATGATATTGTCATGACGCAGGATATTCCTCTAGCAGCTCAAGTCATCGAAAAGGGTGGCGTTGCAATTCATCCACGTGGTGAAATTTGGACAGAAGCTAATATTAAGGCACGATTACATTTGCGTGATTTCATGGAAACTTTGAGAGGGGCTGGCGTTCAAACCGGTGGACCACCGCCAATTTCAGAAAGAGATAAGCGTGAATTTTCAAGTGCTTTGGATCAAACGATTCAAAAACAAAAAAGAAAAACTGCCTGATTTATCTTATCAATCGAGTTTACATGCCAGAAAAATCTAAACTTATGCTCATCTATGCCTTATTGGTCATCATCTGGGCAACAACTCCACTTGCGATTGTGTGGAGTGTAGAAGATATTTATTTAATGTGGGCATTGGTGATTCGATTAGGCTTGGCACTGCCTATCGCGGCATTACTTCTCATAGTTTTAAAGGTGAAATTTCCTTTAAATTCAATTGCATTGCATAGTTATTTTGCTGGTTCATTTAGCTTGATTGGTTCGCAATTTTTTACTTATGTAGCTACTGATTATCTAAGTTCTGGCATGATTGCACTGATGTTTGGATTAGCACCAATTATGGCAGGGCTTATTGGAAAATTTATCTTTCAACAAGATTTGCATAAGCTGCAATGGTTAGGAATGATCGTCGCGATTACTGGGCTCGTAGTGATCAGTTTTACTGGATCATCACAACATATCCATCCCATTGGAATTGGTTTAATGTTGCTCAGCGTTTTTTCATACGCAATGTCAATTTTTTGGGTAAAAAAAATAAATGCTGATGTAGCACCGATGGCACAGGCGACAGGTTCAATACTTGTTTCTACCTTTGTTGCATGTTTAATTGTGCCATTTATATGGAAATATTTACCTACTGAATTACCTTCAATGAAGTCATTACTTGCCATCATATATTCTATTGTTATGGCTTCATTAGTCGCTATGTTTTGCTATTTTTACTTGGTCAAAAAAATACAACCCACCACATTGTCCCTTACAAATGTAATGACTCCAGTTCTAGCACTTGGTATAGGCGCTGCATTTAATCATGAGAAATTAACGCTTGGCATGATACTGGGAGCAATAATTCTACTTCTGGGATTATTTATGTATTTTTATCGGGATATAGAAGCGAATCGGAAATTTAAACAAAAAGTATTAAAACCTTAAGTTTAATGCTCAGCGATTCTGTGAGTTTTTTAAATGCTTTAAGGCTTCTGTTAACTTTACTTTGTCTTGAGGATGCAATGTTAAAAAATATGCACCGGTTCTAAACAGGCCATTTTCTTCTTGATTGCTGTAAACAACTTGTGCAGTTGCAGCGATATGAAAATCATTTTCAGGGTGACTCAATGTGATGTGTATATAGGTTTGTTCCGGGATGTGTTGCTCAGCATAAAAACTAAAACCCGTTTCAGACAAATTGACTTGAGTAGGTACTGGTAACATGGTTTGTACAATAGAGTCGTAAAGTGAGCCCGTAATCAGGTTTAATTTTTGATTAAATAAGGATAATATCCGAGCAATTTGTTGATCTTTTTGATTTAATTGTTCTAATTCGTACATAAGCGCATGATCAAATTGATCTAATTCTGCAAGTAGGAGAAAATAGCGCGGTAGTACAAAATTTGAATCATAGGGATCATTCAAAGCGACATCTTTAGTGATGATCTGATAATTTATTCTTAACGCAGCATCAATACGTGACATGACGCGTCTTTCAATATTGCCACTTTGATGCTGAAGATTTTCCATTAAAACACCTCGGACTAGATGGTATGTTTAAACCGATCTCGCTGTATATAGGGTTGAGATACACTCGCGCACGGCGAAGTAATCACTTTATTTCTTTTATTGCTTTAGTTTCCATGATCGGTCTGACTTTGGGCGTCGCTGTTCTCATTACTGTGTTATCTGTAATGAACGGTTTCGATCGTGAATTAAAAAACCGTGTCTTGGGAATGGTACCTCAAGCGACTGTTTCCTCTACACAAATTCTAACAGACTGGCCTGAGCTTGCAAAGAAAATAGACCAACATGAACATGTGACGGGTGTTGCACCTTTTACACAGTTGCAGGGGATGTTAACAGCCCAAGGACAGGTTGCAGGGATAATGGTCACGGGTATTGAGCCTGACTATGAAAAAAATGTATCTATTATTCAAAATCATATGGTTCAAGGCGACCTCAACTCATTAAAGAAAGGTGAGTTCGGGATTGTTTTGGGCAAGCAGATGACGGATGCTTTAGGTTTAAGTCTCAATGACAATGTAACATTGGTATTACCTGAAGCGACACCATCACCCGCTGGCGTTGTTCCACGATTTAAACGTTTTAAAATTGTCGGTATTTTTAGTATTGGTGCCGAAGTGGACTCGATGATGGGTTACATCGCGCTAAACGATGCTTCGACACTGTTGAGACTGCCGGATGGTGCACAAGGTATCCGTATGAAACTAGATGATATCTTCAAAGCACCACAAGTCGCTGAAGAAGTTGTTATGGATTTACCAGGCAATTTCTATCCATCAAATTGGACTTATACGCACGGCAATCTCTTTAGTGCCATTCAGATGGAAAAAGCAATGGTCAGCCTTTTACTTTTCCTGATTGTCTTGGTTGCAGCATTTAATATTGTATCTTCATTGGTGATGGTGGTTACTGATAAAAAATCCGACATTGCTATTTTAAGAACCTTAGGTGCTTCACCAGCAACGATCACTAAGATTTTTATGGTACAGGGTACGGTGATTGGTGTTGTAGGAACACTGGCAGGAGCAGCACTAGGTATCATCTTTGCAACGAGCATCAGTGGATTTATTGGCTGGCTGAACACCGCTTTTGGACTAAATTTATTCGATGCATATTTCATTAACTATTTACCATCGTATCTACGTTGGCAAGATGTGGTGGTGATTGTTAGCTTATCACTAGCGCTAAGTTTCCTTGCAACAATTTATCCAGCGCTGCGTGCTGCTAAAGTTCAACCAGCAGAGGCTTTACGCTATGAGTAATATTGTCTTAGAAGCCAAAAATATTCATAAACATTTTACAGATGGTAAATCAACTGTTGAAGTGATTAAGGGATTGGATTTAGTTGTTGAGCAAGGACAATTTGTTTCAATTGTTGGATCAAGTGGTTCGGGTAAGAGTACGCTGTTACATGTATTAGGGGGGCTTGATCGTCCGTCCGAAGGTGTAGTGATGCTTAATGGGCAGCGTTTTGACACTTTAGGCGAAGCTGAACGCGGTTTCCTACGTAATGAACACCTCGGATTTGTGTATCAATTTCACCATTTACTTCCTGAGTTTACGGCTTTAGAAAATGTATCAATGCCGCTGATGTTACGTAAAGATGCAAATTTTAAAGAAGTAAAAGAACGTGCAGAATATTTGTTGAATAAAGTGGGTTTATCACATCGTTTAACGCATAAACCAGGTGAGTTATCTGGCGGTGAGCGACAACGCGTTGCGCTTGCACGAGCTTTAGTGGCTCAACCTAAATTGATGATGGCAGATGAGCCTACTGGAAATTTAGATCGTAAAACTGCCGTCACAATTTTTGAATTGCTTTCCGATCTGCGTAAAGAATTTAATATGGCAATGCTCATCGTGACCCATGATGAACAGCTCGCACAAACTGCTGATAAGATTTTGCATATGCAAGATGGATTGTGGGTATAGGCTCAAAATCCGATTAACAGTCTTGTTAAAGCCCACTTAGGTGGGCTTTAATCTATTTAAGAAAAATAAACATAAAAGTTAGATGTTTTTAATATTTATTCTCATCTTTTGGATCATTGGTGTTGCTACGATCAGCTTTCAGGGTGAAGCTGAATATTCAACTCTCTTGCTGGGTATGGCAAGTATCATTTTGATCATGGGTTACTTTTTACGATTAATAAGGCAACCTGATCGATTCATTTATCCTCACACCTCAAGTATTGTCCAGTCATCATCAAGAATGCTTGTGCTAACGGGAATTTGTCTGATCACATTTGTTTTGGGGCATCAACATGCAAAAACAGCCTTACACGATTGTTTAGATAAACGTGTTCAATATATTGAAGAAAAAGAAATAGTTGTTTATATCAATAAAATTAATCAGCTGAAAATGGATCAGGAAGGTCGATCAATACAGCAGCGTGCGCAAGTGATCGACAAGAAGCAAGGACAATCTCAAACGCTATTATTATATTTGCGAGAGTCAAAACTTGATACGACATTAGAACTAGGGCGCTATTATAAAGTTACGGGAAAATTAAGACCCGCACATAGTTATGCAGTAGATGGGGTCTTTGATCAAGAGAAATGGTTGTTGCAGCAAAATATAGCTGGAACAATGCGTGTAGATTGGATCGTACCTGTAAGTGAAGCGGTGTTATATTCTGAAGGTTATTTATCTTCAACCGATGTGCATCGGAGCCTTATCGCACGATTGAGCCTGAGCATTGAAAAAGCACGTTTAGCTTTTAGGGATGATATCGAACAGGGAGTATTCAGGAATAAGGGTTTGCTAGTCGCGTTACTCACAGGTGATAAGAGTCTACTGACGGAGCAACAAGAAGAATTATTTAAAAAACTAGGCATTACGCATTTATTGGCTATTTCAGGTCCACATGTTCTAATTTTTGCTGGCTTATTATCATGGTTCATAGGGTATCTTGTATCAATTTTTCGTCCTCATATTTTTCTAAAAGTTCCCAAACCATATTTACTTTTAATCCCTTTCGTATGTGGGGTAATTATTTATAGTTTTTTTTCAGGGCTCGAAATTCCTGCATTAAGAACTACATTGTCAGTTTGTCTAATTAGTATCGCTATTTTATTTAAATTTAAGATTAAGCCTTTTGTACTATTACTTATCAGTGCAAGCTTAATGCTCTATTTAGACCCTTTTAGTATTTTATCTGCTGCATTTTGGCTTTCGTACGGCGCATGTTTGATTTTGATTCGTGTATACCAAACGATCGTTCATGAACAGCAAAACACTGCTTTAATCAATAAGCATCGTTTTATAGATAAAGCAAAAATGTATCTTAAAATACTTTTGCAATCCCAATGGAAAATATTTATTGCACTGATACCACTCACTCTACTGATATTTCAACAGATTTCTTTATTTGCGCCATTTGCTAATTTAGTTGCTGTTCCAATGATTGGTACCTTGATCGTGCCATTGGAAGTACTGGGCTATTGTCTCAGCTTTATTCCTTTTGTTGGTCAATTTTTATTTCATCTGGCTGATGTATTGATATCGGTTCTTTTGGTGCTACTGACTAAGCTGGGAGCAATATTAGACAATCCATTGAAATGGGTAGCGTTAACGAAAGCACAAATGTTTTTGCTCGCTTTGGCAGTATTCATGTTCTTTATGCCAAAGAATGTAATCCCTCGATTATGGATACCCGTATTAGGTGTGGCATTGCTGATGCCTAAACGTGATGATGGATACGATATCATTGAAATTTTGGACATAGGGCAGGGGCAGTCCATACTCTTACAGTCATCAGGGAAAACTGCTTTAGTTGATACAGGCGGGAGCTTTGATGAGAATACATTTAGTATCGGAGAAAATGTAGTTGTCCCTTTCTTAATTCAACGTGGCATATCAAAATTAGATCAAGTTTTTATCAGTCATCTTGATCAAGATCATGCTGGAGCATACCGCACTATTGGAAAACATATACAAATTGATCAAGTTATCTCAAATGAAAAAGATGATAGGTTTCAGTATGTTGAATTTGATTATTGTCGACAGCATCAACAGGTACAATTGGGTAAGATCTATATACAATTTCTTTCACCAGTTGAATCACAATTAAATTTTGTCAGTCAAAATCGTAATGAGCTTTCGTGCGTAATGTATCTGACATTACCCTATGCTAACGATTTTAAGCATATTCTGATTATGGGGGATGCAGGGTGGGAGACAGAGTATCGTATTTTAAAGCAGTATCCTGAACTTAGAGTAGATATTTTAATCTTAGGACACCATGGCAGTCGACATAGTTCATCTTACGACTTTTTAAAAAATACCAAACCTAAAATTGCCATTGCATCGGCTGGTTTTGATAACCGCTATAATCATCCACATCCTGTTGTCAAAGAGCGTTTAAAAGCGCTTAATATTCCGCTGCTCGATACCCAATCGAAGGGCAGCATTCGAATGACCTTCGATAAAAACGGAGATGTACAATTTCGATATCATCGAGATCAAAAAGCGTGGTTAACTCGGAATATCCCCATAGATTAACTTGCTTTTCTGACTTGCTCTATTTTTACTCTGGCTTGTTCTGCAGGGATACGATAAATGTTATGTAGATCAGGATTTGCACGGAAACGTTTATAGCTCCAATGAGCATGTTCAGGATAACGATGAATCAGGCTTTCTATTGCACGGTGAATTACTAACGTTCCGTCAGCGGGAGTGCCTTCATAAATCGAAGCATCCATTGGTTCAATAAATACATCAAAATCTTCAGTTTCATTGCGAATTGCATAGACCAAAAGGCCTTTGGCTTTAGTTTTTTGGATGAGTTTGGCACTTAAATTACTGGACTCGAGTGGTATGCCGAAATAATCGATCATTTCACCACCGTGTTTAGGATTGTGATCTGGAAGAATCACAGTTGTCCCCCCTAATTTAAGGGCTTTAAAAATTTGTCTTATACCACTCTCATCTGTAGGGACTAAAGTTGCTTGTTCTCGACTACGAGCCTGGCGCACAAATTGATCTGCTTCTTCATTCTTGATGGGTTTATACATGATGGTCATCTTGGTATATTGTGCGAACCACGCATTCATGACTTCCCATGTACCAAAATGTGGTGCGAGTAAAATAATCCCTTTCTTTTCAGCCATTGCTTCATGAAAATATTCAGCACCCGTGACATGGCGTATTCGTGAAATATTGGTTTCGTTTGAGCTTCCCCAAATACTAAAAAATTCCATATAAGATTGAAGTTCGTTTCTTACCGCTGCACGAGTCACTAAATGTTTTTCTTCATCAGAAAGATGCGGTAAGCAAATGTCGATATTGAGGCGGATGGTATTCGTAGTTTTTGTAATTTTTAGCGTATTAATCAGCCCTGCAAGCATTTTTGCAAAAAAACGAGAAAAACGAATCGGACGGCGACTGAAGAAATTTAACAGGCGGGTTGTGGTCGATGTTTTGGTTTCAGGCATTAGATTCAAAATTTGGTAAGTTCATAGAATATTGTGATTTGGGTTTATTATATGTTAAATCTTGACTTATAAATAGTTTGACCTCATTCCTTGTATATAATGTCAGCTTAAATTTAATTAGGATGGTATGTATGTCCGCTTGGCCGCCTGAACCACAAAATGAAAATCAAAAACCAAATAACCAACCGAACGGAAAAGAATGGCAAATTTTAGAAAAAGCTGTTCTCGCATCTGTAGAAGAACAGAGACGTGCAAGACGTTGGGGAATCTTTTTTAAATTTCTTACTTTCGCATATCTGTTGTTTATAGTTTTGGTCATGGGGAAAAGTTGTTCAACGACTTCCACTGATAGTGCGGTGTCATCACAGCATATTGCTACAGTCGATATTGTAGGAACGATTGCTGCAGACCAGCAAAGTGTGAATAGTGCAGATACGATCAAAGGTTTGAAAAAAGCATTTGAAAGCAAGCAATCGCAAGCTGTTGTTTTAAAAATTAACTCTCCGGGTGGATCTCCAGTTCAGTCTGATGAAATTTGGCAAGAGATCCAATATTTAAAGTCGGTTTATAAAGATAAAAAACTTTATGCATTAATTGGTGACACAGGTGCTTCAGGTGCATATTACATTGCGTCTGCAGCGGATGAAATTATTGTTAATCCATCAAGTTTAGTCGGCTCAATTGGCGTCATTATGCCAAACTATGGAGTGAGTGGTTTGATGCAAAAACTTGGCGTTGAAGATCGCACCATGACTTCAGGTGAGAACAAAGCATTATTGTCGATGACACAACCAGTTGATCCTGCACAACGTGCACACGTACAAGGTGTATTGGATAATGTTCATCAACATTTTATTGATGCAGTCAAAAAAGGTCGTGGCAATAAATTGAAATCGCAAGACCCTGCTATATTTTCAGGTTTGTTTTGGACTGGTGAGCAGGCTGTGAAGCTCGGTATCGCAGATCGGATTGGCAGTATTCACACACTGAAACGTGAATTAAAAGTCGAAAAAACGGTAGATTATACTATTCAACGTAGCCCCTTTGATTCTGTGCTTGGACGACTTGGAAGTGAAATTGGTCAAGGTTTTGCTTCTTCAATTTCCAAGCAGATTCAATCTGAGCAGGTGAATCGAATCCAATGAAACCATTGATCCATTTTGCTCATGCCAACGGGGTTCCATCGAAAGTTTATCAAAAATTTTTTGATGCTTTGTCTGATCAATTCGATGTGATTTATACGACCAATCTTGGTGTTGATCAACGTTATCCTGTAGATCAACACTGGGAAAGTATGACACAGCAAGTGATTGATAATATTGTTCAGAAATCCCATGGTCGTAAAGTGATTGGTATCGGGCACTCCTTAGGAGGAGTTTTGACGTTCAAAGCTGCTTTGAAATGCCCAGAACTTTTTAGTCAAACTATTCTTCTCGATCCACCTCTTATTATGGGGCTAGAATCATTTGCTATGCATATTGCAAAGTCTTTGAAGTTAAAAGCAGTGGATCAAATGTCGCCAGCGGCATTGTCTAAACGTCGACGTGATCATTGGGATAGTCGAGAGCAAGCTGCAACATTACTTCGACCAAAAGCCCTATATGCAGCATTTGATGAGCAATGTTTTAATGACTATATTCAATTTGCATTAGTTGAAGATCCAACGCGTGGCGGCGTTGAGTTGGCGATTCCAAAATCTATTGAAGTGGATATTTTTAGAACCAATCCTTCATTATGGTGGCTGCCTCAACCTAAGCTCAAAGTTCCAAGTCAATTAATTGTTGCTTCTGAAGGTCCATTCTTAGCACGTAAATTCCCTCATAAAGTGAGGAAAAAGTTTGGTGTGCCTTTTAGTATTTTTGAAGGTGGACACATGTTCCCACTTGAACATCCTGAGCAATTGGCTGCGCATTTAAAAACTATTTTGACGCCACTAAAAAACGCAGCCTAAGCTGCGTTTTTTAAATCAAATATGACAGAACTGTATTGGATCTTTCAAAATTTGATTTTTATAGTGCACGCCTTCGGATGTGACTTGAATGGTTTGATTACAAATCCATTCTACAACTTGAGGATAAATTAAATGTTCAAGTTGATGTACACGATCAGCTAAAGATGCAACATTATCATGGTGCGACACTTTGAGTACGCCTTGAGCAAGTGCTTGACCTGCATCTAGTTCTGCAGTGACATAATGTACTGTACATCCATGCCATAAATCACCAGTATTTAATACACGTTGATGTGTATGCATTCCTTTGTAATTTGGCAGTAGAGAAGGGTGGATATTGATCATTTTACCCTCCCATGCTTTAACGAACTTAGCACTTAAAATACGCATAAAGCCCGCTAAAACTACAAGATCAGCTTCCCAGTCGAGTAGTTGCTGATGCATAACATCATCAAACGTTTCACGGTCTGGGAAGTTTTTGTGTTCAATCACTGCAGTTGCAATGTTGGCATGAGTAGCACGCTCAAGTGCGTAAGCATCAGGTTTATTCGAGATCACACCGACAATTTGACCTGAAAGGTTTGCATCAATTAATGCTTGTAGGTTTGATCCGTTACCTGATACTAAAACAGCAATTTTAATCATGTTTTAACAATAAACTGATTAAGCGAAGATCACACGAATTTTTTCGTCTGCACCTTCGACAGATTCAGCATTGTCAACAATGTGGCCCATTGTCCATGCTTTTTCACCGAGTTGATTTAAGAATTCAACTGTTTTATCAGCTTCAGCAGCATCAACAACTAGAACCATACCTACGCCACAGTTGAATGTGCGGTACATTTCAAATTGTTCTACACCACCTTCACGTTGAAGAAGTTTGAACAGCTCAGGCCATTCCCAAGAAGATTCGTTTACTACAGCTTGGGCACCATTTGGTAATACGCGAGGTAAGTTACCTGGTAAACCGCCACCTGTGATGTGTGCCATCGCGTGAACATCAACCTGTTTGAGAAGCTCTAAAATAGGTTTAACGTAGATACGAGTTGGCTCCATTGCAACATCAGCAAGTGGACGACCATCAACAATTTGAGTTAAATCAACATTTTTTACATCTAAAATTTTACGAAGAAGAGAGTAGCCGTTAGAGTGTGCGCCGCTTGAAGCAACACCAACTAATACATCACCAGCTTTAACTTTAGAGCCATCAATAATTTTACTTTGTTCTACAACACCTACACAGAAACCAGCTAAATCGTAATCTTCACCTTCATACATGCCTGGCATTTCAGCAGTTTCACCACCGACCAACGCACATCCAGCAAGTTCACAACCTTGACCGATACCTGTCACTACATTTGCTGCGACATCAACATTGAGGTGACCAGTTGCGTAATAATCAAGGAAGAAGAGTGGTTCAGCACCACAGACAAGTAAATCGTTCACACACATTGCAACCAAATCCTGACCAATTGTGTCATGACGGTTTAAATTCAATGCTAAACGTAATTTTGTACCAACACCGTCTGTGCCAGATACGAGAACAGGTTCTTCATAACCTTTAGGAATTTTACAAAGTGCACCGAAGCCACCAAGACCGCCCATTACTTCAGGACGAGTCGTGCGTTTAGCGACAGATTTGATACGATCGACTAACGCGTCGCCCGCCTCAATGTCGACACCTGCATCTTTGTAGCTTAAACCAGTGTTTGGGGTAGAAGTTGAGTTGCTCATATTGAAGTCTCCGCATTCGCGCGGGGATTATAACCTGAATATACGAAACTCTTATGTTATTTATGCACTAAAATGTTATCTTTACTAAAATATTTTCCTTTACATAACGAATAATCTTAAAAAAGGCGAGTTTCTATGGTAGATCGTACCCTACGCCGTGTTTTTATCCTTGCAGGGATAGCTTTATTTCTCTGGATTTTATACTTATTAAAACCGGTCGTAATCCCATTTATTGGTGCATTTTTAATAGCTTATCTTTTCAGTCCATTGGTTGAACGATTGCATAAGATAGGTTTACCTCGTTGGTTGTCTATCAGTTTGGTATTTATTGGTATTGGTGTCGTGATCACATGGGCAATGTGGTATTTGGTTCCATTAATTTGGGAACAGCTGATGTATGCTAAATCCAGTATCCCGAAAGTAGTTCATTGGGTAAATTATAGCTTCTTACCGTGGTTATCAGATACTTTCAATATAGTGCCACTAGAATTAGATGTAGACCAGATTTCAGCAGCTGTTATGGAGTATGTTCAAACCAATTATAGTGCTGACAGTATCCAAGCGATGGCACTCAAATTGGCACAATCTGGTCTGAATTTTATTCAGATTGGTGGGACAATTGTACTGATTCCAATTATTGCATTTTATTTCCTCTTAGATTGGGATCGAATGCTCAATAGTTTGCGTCGACTCATTCCACGTCCTTATGAAGCTTCAACACTTGAAATCGTAGGTGAATGCCATAGCGTACTAGGCGCATTTGTAAAAGGACAATTCCTCGTGATGATCCTTTTGGGGATTGTTTATGCCGTTGGTTTACAACTGATTGGTCTGGAAGTTGGTTTGATTATTGGCATGATTGCAGGCTTGGCAAGTATCATCCCATATTTAGGATTTGCAGTAGGAATTATTGCTGCCGTGATCGCAACTTTCTTTCAATTTGGTATGGATTGGACTCAACTCCTTTTAGTTGCAGTGGTGTTCATGGTAGGGCAAGCTGTTGAAGGTTATGTGCTTCAGCCATTCTTATTGGGAGATAAAATTGGTCTTTCTCCAGTAGCGGTCGTATTCGCTGTATTGGCTGGTGCACAATTGGCTGGTTTCTTGGGTATGTTGATTGCATTACCTGTTGCAGCTGTAATCGTGGTACTGCTCCGACATGCACGTGACACTTATGAAAGGAGTACAATTTATGGTACGCCAGCTGTTGCCGTAGCTGATCATGGTGGTGGTGAAATTACAATCCAAACCGATCAGGTTGATATTGAGCTTGATCTCAAACCACAATCAATCAATAATCAACAAGATATTGCAACATCTGAAAAAATCGATGTGCAGAAACAAAATAAAGAACCTTAAGGTGACCAAGCATTTATGCGGCAACTGCAACTTGATATAGAACCTCAACTTGATGCACGGATCAGTGATTTTTCCGGCCCAGGTTGGGGACCCGTCATTGATGCAGTTCGCCAACTTCATGCTGGATTAATGAATCGATTTTATCTTTATGGCGGGGCGGGCACAGGTAAGAGTCACTTATTAACTGCAATATGTGACTCATATCTAGATGTTGGGAAATCTGCAATTAAAGTTTCATTGCTAGAATTGCTCGATGCTCCAATTGAGGCGATTACTTCATTGGATCGTTATGATTTGGTCGCTCTAGACGATATTGAAGCGATTAGTGGTGTACCGCATTGGCAAAAGGCGGTATTTCATTTAATAAATAATAATAATGATGGTGGAGGACAACTAGTCTTTTCATCTAGATCTGCGCCAATTGAATTGAAACTTGAATTACCAGATCTTCAGTCGAGATTAACTCAAGCGGTGAGTGTTAAAGTGCCAACAGGTCAATCCTACGCTGACCGCTATGCCTTATTACATTCTGTGTTGGAGCGTAAAGGTGTGCATTTTGATCCTTTAATTATTGATTATCTGCTGACCAATGGCCCGATACAGACCAGTACCTTATTACAAACGGTTGATCAATTATCAAAGTTACTACAGGGTGAAAAAGTTAAGCTATCTAACGCAACCCTTAAGCAAATCTACGCGCTCATCGATCAGTATAGTGCTTAAATGCTTTTTAAATGTTATTCAAAACTCAAAATGTAGATTTTATCTGAACTCGGCAATTTTTTACTTAAAAATAATTGAGAATTCTAAAAATTTGTGACAGATTAGTCAAAATGGACAAATAGCGCTACATAATTAAAGTTCGCTACTTAAAAAAATAAAGAAAAATTAAGGAGATGGTAATGCTCAGACGGGGCTTAGGTCTTGTATTGTTGTGTGCAACAGGGCATGTATTCAGTGCAGATATTGTGGTTACGACTACTGAAGATATCACCAAAAATGATGATGAATGTTCGTTGCGTGAAGCAATTGAATATATTAATCAGGGTAAACCTGAAGCAGGTCTCAATGGTTGTGGTGGTAAAGATGCCACAGATAATATTATCTTATCTACGAAAGAATATCTCCTAAACGAGCAAGTTCGCATCTCTAAACCG
Source organism: Acinetobacter sp. ANC_7512 (assembly GCF_056779935.1). Taxonomy (NCBI): domain Bacteria; kingdom Pseudomonadati; phylum Pseudomonadota; class Gammaproteobacteria; order Moraxellales; family Moraxellaceae; genus Acinetobacter; species Acinetobacter sp. ANC_7512. The sequence goes on from NZ_JBWYIX010000004.1 coordinate 241,481, forward strand.
ATGGTTTTTAGAACGCAGTATGAAACTACCATTGTTGACGATATTCCTGGTACAAAAAATGCCGTCATAACAATGAAGGGTACTGATAGAATTTTCCATATTGAGCGAATTCGTCCTAAAGCTGATGATGAAATTAGAGATGCTGCAATTGGTGTGGAATTTTACGAAATTACCTTGCAAGGTTGTACTGCGTCTTTATGCAAAGACAAAGGTGGATTAATTCTCAATTATGAACGGCTAAAATTTGATAAAAGCCATCTTATCAATGGCAAAGCAAATTTTGGTGGTGCAATTTATAATGTTGAATCATTTATTGAATCCGAAACTAGCAAAATTCGTTCCGCGCGAGTGAATCTAGTTAATTCATTATTAGAGAACAATCAAGCACAACAAGGTGCTGTTTTGTATAGCGAATTTCCTGATTTTGACATTAGTGCTTCTGTTATTAAAGGTAATAAAATAACAGATTCAGAAGGTTTCGCAATTTATAGCCATAAAGTGTTGAGTGAAGATGAAACTAAGGTGACTAATCTCAATTATGCCAAAGTGATCAATTCAACAATTTTTAATAATAATGGTTATATTATCAATGTGAAGGATGGTATTGCGCTTAATAACAATACTCTGGTCTTTAATGATTTTGGCTTGGTTTTTAATGCACCGTTTAAGAAGGCATCGATTACTAACAATATAATTGCAAAAAATGGCAATCGAGACTGTCGTGTAGAGACTGCAATAGATCAATCAAATTTAAACAATAATTTATATGGTTTTGGTTGTGAGGGCACAGCTTCAGAACAACTGGGCGAGCGCACATTATTAGCTGGGACTGATGTAGAAGGTGAATGTGATGTTAATTCATCTGGCATTTTATGTCCGTTCAAAGTCTATTCTGGCTATGCTTTAGGATATTTCCGCCCAAGAGTGTTGCCTAGTTATCGACAATTAACAGATTCTCCGATCATTAATCGTGGACCAGATTCAAATGGTACATCATGTGAAACAGTTGATCAGCGTGGCAATGCACGTAAGGATCGTATTTTGTGTGATCGAGGCGCAATCGAACTTATTCAGTCAAGTACGTCTTCAGGCAGATTTGGCAAGGATATCTTTTACGGAGAAATTGTTAAGTTAAATATTAATGATTTTCTAGGAGATGGTGAACTAATACCTGCTAGTCAATGTGATGCCTTAGTCGGACCTCATCCCAAAAAAGAAGAATGGCAAGCGGGCTGTATGATCATCCAACAAAATAACTCTCCTAGTAAAGGTAAAGCTGAACTACTCCAAAATGGAGAGTTTACTTATACACCTCAAGGGAATTGGCACGGAACTGATGATTTTAAAGTTTTGGTCGTTGTATCTACACGTCAATTAAATGAGTCAATGAATCCTTATATCGAAATTCCAACTGTCATCAAACAAGACCCCAGAGATACTTATACAAGCGATAAAGTAAAAACTTCTGGTGGAGGTATAGGTCTAATCTCCGTGTTAGGTCTGATGACTTTAATCGCGATACGTAGAAAAAAATAATAAGGGAATCGTATGTTGAAAAGTAGAAAAGCTTTTTTGACTTTAGCAGTCCTTTCTGCAATGTCATTAATGGCTGCTGAAGATACAATAATTTATGTCACTACCATCGATGATGAAGACGGTACTAATGATGCAAAGTGTTCACTCAGAGAAGCGTTGACGGCTGCTTCGACTAATCGAGCTTATGGAGGTTGTGCTAAAGGAAATACGGATCGAGTACAAACTGACATTATTCAGCTTGAAGCTGGTACCTATAGCTTGAATGCAGAGCTTCAGCCAACTTCTTCAGTGATTATTATGGGTAAAGAGCCTGTCGATTATTCCAAACCGAATGTCATTTCAAATAGTTATCCTGCGCAAACTAAAATTCAAACTATAATTAATGGTCAAAATACACATCGCATTTTCAATACGACCAATTTAAATCGACCGAGTTTGAGTTTAAGAAATATAGAGCTGACAAATGGTAAATCATCTACCAATGGTGGCGCTTTGCTCTTGGGGGGTGAGACTGATTTATACAATGTAAATATCACAAAGTCTTCAGCGTTAAGAGGTGGAGCGATATTTTTGAATGACAGTGATAGCTCTTTAAATTATTCGGTCGGGTGGGTGAGTGGTAATACAGCTCAGCAAGGTGCTGTTATCGCGATGTCTTGCTTGGATAATCTTGTGTTCACACGTCGTAAGATTGATTTATCCCGTATGTCGATTACTGAAAATGGAAATACAGCTTCAAACAGTTTATTCTCATTTTGTGGTGAACCTACAGCACAATTGCAAGCAAATACAATCTCTTCCAATGTATTAAATACTACACAAGGTCAAATTTTTCAATTTAGTGATCGTTTAACAGATGGGGGTCAAATAAATTTGAGTCCCAATTCTATTTTGAAGCTCGATAGTAATACGATTATCGCGAATACCGCGCGATCTGTGCTTTGGTATGGGAATACAGGTGCAAAAGCCTTAAATCATAATGTGTTAGGTTTTAATCAGGCTAAAGCCTGTATATATAGTCACGGTGATGTGAGCCAAGTTGAGTCGGCAGGTATTGAATTATTGGCAAATGCTATTCCACTGAGTAATCCATCTATAGACTGTGATCTACCAGCAAAAGCATCAGAAAATGCACAAAAAAATAGTCTTGATGTTAGTCAATTGAGTATCAATGATCTGTTTTCAACATCGTTACCGGTTAATGATGAGAATACTAACTTTCATCCTGTCTTTTTTCCGAAGATTAATTCTAGTGGTACAGATTTAGTTGATTTTGGTACTGATGGTTGTTCGCAACTTGATCAACGAGGTATAAATCGGATTGGATTGGACTCGCTCAACAGTTTAGATGCGACTCCCAATACTTGCGATATTGGTGCGATAGAAACCTTAAAGTTGACTGTTTCCAATTTAAGTAAAGCAAATGAATCACTGGTTCAAATAAAGAAATCAACTGAGAATAGAATTAAAGCATTCGAAGATGCTATTGCCGATCCTGAAACCAAAGAAGAAGTGATTGATTATTATAATAAGGAGCTCACCGATCAAAAAGCATTTTTGAATGAGTTAAATAATCTTAATCAATATCGTCCAATATTATTCGATCCATTCAAATTGAATTTACCAGATGAATTTGTTTCTCCTGATGGTAAGGTGCGAAAAATTGAGCATCTTAATGTTGATAATTATGATGTCAAAGTTGAGGTTGTGGGAGTTGGGAAATTAGATATCGATAAAACGTTCTTAGGTAAATTTGATGATCGGTTGAAATGTGAATGGAAACCGCAGCTTAAGCAGATAGTCATGTATAGAACAGATGGTCGTATAACACCAAGTGGAGACTCTGAATTCTGTACATATACGCTCACTTCAAAAAACGACAGTAAAAAAACATCAAGTGCATATTTGATTGGTAATTTTATCAATATCGTGCCAACTGTTCCTGAACGTGTGGAATATACAATCAATCCAAAAAAATCGACTCAAATCAGTGTAAATTTACTGGCTGAAGCGAGTGATGCTGGTGATGGCAACAGAAATGCAATTAATCCTCCAAATAAAAAGGAGTTTTACCATAATGCTAATGGAGATGAGGTATCAATTTATTTTGCAAGAGTACCGAATCCCGTTTCAATTATCGCGGATCGGGTAGAGCCATGTGCTAATGACCGTTTTAAAAAGTGCTATGGTGGAAACATTCGAGTTCAGTTGAACAATAATTTGGATGTCTTTTCCTATGATCTTAAGTACTCAGTATTGGACGCAGACGGCGCTTCATCAGGTGAGGGAACATTAGCTGTTCTAAATGCGGAAACAGGGCCTGGAAGTTCTCGTAAGAGTGGAGGGGGGAGCCTAGGTGGGTTTGGGCTTTTAGGACTCATTGGTTTAAGTTGGCTTAGAATGAGAAAATCTAAACCTCATTAATAAAAAAGCCAGCATTTGCTGGCTTTTTTTGTGTTTGATTTTGTGTAATATTTTGCAAAAAATTAGTATATTTTGAACAGTTTATTGCTACATTTGAAGATTGCTGATCACTTTCTTAAATTACACCAATGTCATCTTTTAATGAGCTTATACCCTTAAATCAAATTGAAGTTAATCCTTCGGATTTGCTCTCAATTAAGAGGCATGATCTTGTTCCTTTATTGACTGATTCGTCTAAACTTAATTTATATGCTGAACATATTGTGCAGGCACAAAATGCTCTATTGGTAGGTATAGACCCCACTTTAAATAAAAAATTAAGCGAAACAATTTCAGATATTATTCAAAAATTGAATCAATCCAAAAAGAAATTAAAACAAAAAAAATTTAATGCTCTCCAAAAGTGGTTAGGTCTGGATTTGGAGTTCGGTGCGGGTCAAATTTCTTATATTCGTGATTTAGATAGACTCATTCTAGATGCTGATCAGCTGTCCCAACGTATTCACATTGAAATCCAAAAGTCTAGTTCTCGATTTCAGCAAGCAGTTGGTTTAAGAGAGCAAATGGCGCGCTACATTCAAGCAGCAAGACAATTTTTAACAGAATACACAGATTTTTCTCATCATCGCCATCCACTCGATAACTTTGAGGAGCGATTGGCTAAAAAAATACAAACATTAGAGTCGGTACAAGCAAACAATGATATTTCTCTCATGCAAATGCAATTGACTCAACAACTTTCATTAACTCTGACGGATCGTTTTCGTGAAGCGCAGCAAGTATTAATCCCAGCTTGGCAATATCATCTTGAGCAAACTCAAATTAAAAATGGCGCAGTCGATATTGAAAAGTTAGATCAAAGTCGCGAACAACTGATTCGATCTTTAAAAAAATCACTAATTAAAGAATAAGGTGTGTTATGTCTGATTTTCCAATTCAAAAGAAAAATGAATCCTTAAGCTTAATCTCTATGGAGGAAAAGTTTTCCAAGTTAGATTTAAAAGAAATTGGGTTGATGACCTCAGACCTTGCAGCAGTCGAATCAGTTCACCAAGAACTAGCTGATATGAATCATGCAACGGTTGCTGAATATGGGAAAAATATCGCGACTAAAACAGCGACTTATACGGATGAACTGCTGGATTTAGTCAAAAATAAAGATTTGGATGCAACAGGTCAAAAGTTAAATGAAGTTGTTACAGTGGCTCAACAGCTCAATACAAACAGTATTTTAAGCCCTGCTAAAAGTTCAGGCTTCTTGGGCAGTATCTTAAATCGATTTAAAGGTGCGAAGCAGAGCTTTGATCAAAAGTTCAATTCCACTAAAGAACAAATAGATGCTTTAGTTAAAGAAATTGAAACCTCTCAACAAGGTTTAAAAGACCGTGTAAATACATTGGATCGTATGTTTGATGGTGTGCAGGATGAATATAAACAATTAGGGGTTTATATTGCTGCAGGGAAAATTAAACAACAAGAAGTTCAAGAGCAAATAGCTGAATTGAGTACGCTAGAACAAGATGCGCAAACCAATCAAAAAATCTACGACTTAAATCACTTAGCAAACAATTTGGAAAAAAGAGTGAGTGATTTACAGGTATTGCAACAATCTGCGATGCAGACATTACCGATGATTCGAATTATTCAATCAAATAATTCAATGTTGGTGGATAAGTTTTATGCGATAAAAAATATCACGCTTCCTGCTTGGAAAAATCAAATTAGTTTAGCGATTTCATTACAGGAGCAAAAAAATAGCGTCCAATTGGCTAATACTATTGATGATGCGACGAATGAGTTACTTAAACGGAATGCAGATTTATTACACCAGAATTCAGTCGATACTGCTCGAGCAAATCAACGTTCAGTGATTGACATTGAAACACTTGAACATGTTCAAAATACCCTCATTAAAACAGTGAATGATGTTATTAGTATTCAGAAAGAAGGGATGCAAAAACGTGAAGAGGCATCAATCCGTATTAAGGCTTTGCAAGGAAATCTTCAACAACTTGTTTTGGATTCGAGTCAAAATCAGCTAAAACACTAAATTCTTGAGGTTTAAATTTGAATAAAACCAATGAATATCTTGTGGCGCAGACTGAGATTCAGAAAAGATTGCCTGAATTGTACAAACGAAATCGTATACTTAATTTATGGGGATTTTTGAGTACCAGTGTATTCATCATTTCAGTCGTGTCGCTTTTTATTCATCAGGACATGATTTATGGTTTTATGGGCATGAGTGAAACTGTTCAGCAGCTTCATTTGCCACATAGTTTAGATGAAGTCGTAAACGTGTACCAACATCAGCCTGACTATTTTTTTAATTTAATATCTTGGTTAGGCTGGTTCATTCTAAAAGTATTTAGCTCAGTCATTGGTGCTTTTTTTATTGTTCATTTTTTAAAGAAAATACGTTTTTTCTATGTGCGCTTTCAATCATTTGTGCTTAAGTTTGTAGGTTGGTTAATTGCTGTCATCTTAATTTGGTCAAGTTTGACCTATGTTCAGTACGACATGAATGATGAGTCTTTAGATCAACAATATCAATTAAGTCATTATGATAAATCGATTCATGAAAGTCAGATTGCTGTCATCATGACTGAACAACAGGTCAATCCAATTATACAAGCCTACGTCCTTGCGCAAGTGGCTTTGATTCACAAACCTGAAGATACCAATCTAGCAACTGCATATTTAGCTCGACTTGCGCAAGCTGAAAGAAATGAAAAACAGTTTGTCGAATATGGTTTTAATGCAGAGCAGTTATGGTCAATGCAGCAACAAGTTTATGGTCAATCTATTACTCCTTCGGCAAAAGCGATAGATCATCGGGCAAATCAGGCACGACAAATTTCAGAAGTCGTCAAGATGATATTAATGGTATTCTCAGCCATCATGTTATTGTTAATGCTTATTTTCTTTGGATTAGCTCGTAGTTTTAAAAGCAGAATTCAAACGATCACTCAACGTTTGGAGATATAGTTAAAGTTTGTACTGTTACGACCATCATAAAAGAATCATTCATTTTTAAATGAATGATTTTTTAATTCAATTTTTCGATAGTCTTTATGCAAACTAACTGTTTTACCTATTTTTGTATTTCTTCTAATATAGCTTTATCAAATAAATATTACTCCTTTGGAGACGTTAGCAATGTTAGATCAAAATACTTCAGCTCAATTAAAAACGCTTTTAGAACGCCTTGAGGGTCCAATCGAATTGGTTGCGACTTTAAATGATTCAGACAAATCTGCAAAAATCAAAGAACTTGTGGAAGAAGTGGCTGCACTTTCTCCATTCGTCACAGCTCGTTTTGATGGTCAAAATAAACGTGCGCCGAGCTTTGGTATTGCAAAAGCAGGTGAAGAACCGCGTGTCTTCTTCGCAGGCTTACCAATGGGTCATGAGTTCACTTCTTTGATTTTGGCATTGCTACAAACTTCTGGGTATGCACCAAAAGTATCTGACGAAGTATTGGCATCCATTAAAGCTTTAGAAATCAAATCTGACTTTGACGTATTCGTATCTTTAAGCTGTCATAACTGTCCAGATGTGGTTCAAGCACTTAACTTGATCGCAATCTACAACCCTGGCACAACAGCAACCATGATTGATGGTGCATTCTTCCAAGACGAAGTTGAAGAACGCAAAATCATGGCTGTACCAATGGTGTTCCAAGACAACGACCATATCGGTCAAGGTCGTATGACATTGGAAGAGATTGTTGCGAAGCTCGATACTAACTCTGCTGCGAAAGATGCTGAAAAGCTCAATGCCAAAGACGCATTTGACGTGCTTGTGATCGGTGGTGGCCCTGCAGGCAACACTTCTGCAATCTACGCAGCACGTAAAGGTATTAAAACAGGTATCGTGGCTGAACGCATGGGTGGTCAAGTCATGGACACCATGGATATTGAAAACTTTACATCAGTGCAAAAGACCCAAGGTCCTAAGTTTGCAGCTGAAATGGAAGCACACGTTCGTGAATACGGTGTTGACATCATGAACTTACAACGTGTGTCTGACATCAAAGGTGCAGATGAAACTGCCAACGGTTTAGTTGAAGTGACTTTAGAGAATGGTGCAAAACTTGAATCGAAAACGGTCATCCTGTCTACAGGTGCTCGTTGGAGAGAAATGAATGTACCCGGTGAGCAAGAATACAAAACCCGTGGTGTTGCGTACTGCCCACACTGTGATGGCCCATTGTTCAAAGGTAAACGTGTGGCTGTGATCGGTGGTGGTAACTCTGGTGTTGAAGCGGCAATTGACTTGGCTGGTATTGTTGAGCATGTCACTTTAGTTGAGTTTGATACCAAACTACGTGCTGACCAAGTACTTCAAGATAAATTGAACAGCTTGCCAAATACGACTGTCATCAAAAATGCGTTGTCTACAGAAGTTGTGGGTGATGGCAAACAAGTCACTGCACTGAAATACAAAGACCGTGCGACAGATGAAGAGCACACAGTTGAATTGGCGGGGATCTTCGTACAAATCGGTTTGTTACCCAACACGGATTTCTTAAAAGAAACCCAAGTTGAGTTAACCAACCGTGGTGAGATTGTGATTAACGATCGCAACGAAACCAATGTAAAAGGTGTATTTGCTGCAGGTGACTGTACAACAGTACCTTATAAACAAATCATCATTGCCACTGGTGAAGGCGCGAAAGCATCACTGTCAGCGTTTGATTACATCATTCGTTCTGGAGAGTAGTTCAATCATATTCTTTAAATAAGAAGTTTTTAGTTTTTTTAGTTTACAGAGGTTGAAGATGCTAACACTTCAGCCTCTTTTTTTTGTAATCATTCCCTTGCTTTATATTATTTGTTAAATCAAATCTATATTTTATTTGTAATTTTATTTCACAATAAATGGGTGTTTTGTGTAACAGGACCTGTTTATCGTGTCTGTTTTTTGTTTAAATATTAAAAAATTCTTTAGCCTTATTAAATTATAAAAGACAGATAATAACCATGCTTGCCAACATCTTTTCGGCATTGGAACAGCTCGGCCTCACCGCCCAAAACAGAGCCCTCCACATCCAATTCAGTCATTCACAGCTGAATAGCCAAGTCTTCCTACAACGCATCGATGGCAGCCATGCCCTTAACGAAGGCGTGCAAGCAGAACTCATCTGTCTCTCGACCAATACCTTAATTCCACTCAAACAATTCATCGGCACACAAGTTGCCGTCGATCAAGTCACTGATCAAGGAACCCTGTTTAGAACCACTGGCATCATCACCGAAGCCTCACAAGGACAAAGCGATGGGGCACTGACCCTCTACAAACTCACGCTTAACGATGCAACTTCACTTTGGCACAAACGCCGCAACAGCCGCGTATTTATGAATAAATCCGTGGTCGAAGTGGTGGAAATCCTCTTTGAAGAATGGCAAAACAAAAGCCCACTCTTTGCCTCTAGCCTCAGCCTAGACCACAGTGGACTACAACAACAATACGACATCCGACCCTTTATCATGCAAAGTAACGAAAGCGACTACGACTTTCTGACTCGCTTACTACGCAGTGAAGGCATTAACTGGCTCATTGATGAAGCCCAACCGATTGTACCGAGCAACAACAGCCCGATCGAAGCACAAAAGCTCCGCCTGATTGATGACAACAGCCAATACCAAGCGCTTAACCGACGCAACATCCGCTACCACCGTAGTGATGCGACAGAACAATTTGATAGCATCACCAGTTTTATCGGACAACGCAGCCTACAACCCACCGCAGTCCACCTACAACGCTGGCAAGCCACAGCCCTCGAACAAGAAGAAGGCGCAGGCTCAGTCCAAAGCAAGCATCAACACAGTGACCACCAAGACAATGCCAGCCTAGGCCTCGAACAAGCATGGCACATCAGCCCTGCATGGATCCAAGACCTCAAAGGTGAAGACCAAGCCACCGCCTCAGGCAACAGCCAAGTCGAAAAACTCAACCAACACCTCAGCGACTACTACGCTGGACAAAGCAAACAATTCATCGCCAAAGCCAGCGTCAGAGACAGCCAGGTCGGCTACTGGTTCAGACTCGATGGCCATCCAGAAATTGCAAAACACAGCGGAGCTGACCAAGAATTCCTCATTGTTGGCAAACGCTACTACAACCAAAACAACCTACCCAAAGACTTAGACCAACAAGTCCAACAACTGCTACAATGCAGCCAATGGACGCCAAAACACAAGACAGACACCAACCAAGCAACCCACAAGGACCAAGAACGCCAAGCCAGCGAACTCATCCTACAACGACGCAACATCAAAACCGTACCCGAATACAACCCCTTACAACATCGACCCAGCACCCATCCCCAACGCGCCAAAGTGGTGGGACCTGCAGGAGAAGAAATCCATGTCGATGAATGGGGACGCATCAAAGTACGCTTTCTGTTTACCCGAGCAGAAGACCACCAATTTGATGGTGGTGCCGGCAGTAACAACAACGATACCGATTCAGCTTGGGTCGATGTACTGACCCCATGGGCAGGCGAAGGTTATGGCGCACGCTTCCTTCCTCGAATCAATGAAATCGTGGTTATCGACTTCTTTGACGGTAACATCGACCGTCCCTTTGTGGTGGGCCGCCTACATGAAGCCCAACGCAGCCCAACCCGATTCGACAGTCAAGGCCAACTGCCAGACACAAAAAAACTCGCAGGGATTAAAAGTAAAGAAGTCCAAGGCGAAGGCTATGGACAACTCCGCTTTGATGACACCACAGGACAAATCTCCACCCAACTGCAAAACACCCACGGGACGAGCCAACTTAACCTAGGGAATCTCAGTCATCCCAAAGCAACAGCAGAAAGCGAAGGACGCGGCGAAGGCTTCGAACTTAGAACAGACCAATGGGGTGCAGTACGAGCAGGCGAAGGCATACTCATCTCCACCTACAAACAAGAACAAGCCAAAG